>JAFRSU010000085.1 GCA_017427415.1 Lachnospiraceae bacterium
GTCCAATACTTCGAAGAAGATGATGAATAAAAAAGTGGAGCCCCCACTAAGTGACCCCACTAAACAGGCATAAAAAACAGGGCAGCCCCCACGGACTGCCCCCACTTAACTTTGGGAAACCCCACTAAACTTTGGATATCCAAAATACGTTATAACAGACAGGGTTTAAACTGTCAATTCACTTCGGAAACGCCCTCGGCGTTCCCTTGGTTACAAAATGATCCATCATTACTTTGTGACAGTCATGTTTTTAGTTACACCTGCTTTTTTAAGCATCTCAGTATATTTATCAAGTACTGACTTCGGCACCTTGATCACTGCATTGGTAACGATCCCGGCAAATGCCTTCTTGCCGATCTTTTTGTCGGTAAGGTGCTTTGACTTAATGGTTACCTTGTACAGCTTCCTGCACCTATAGAATGCATATGAGCTGATTGATTCAACCATTGAAGGGATCGTAATACCTTCAAGTGCGCTGCAGCCGTAGAAGGCTTTGCTTCCGATCTTGGTAAGTTTTGCCGGGAGCTTAACCGTCTTCAGTTTAGCACAATTATAAAATGCTCTAGTTCCGATAGTAGTTACTTTTGCACCGAACGTGATGCTCTTAAGTGCCTTACATCCATTGAATGCATCTGTCGGTATCTTCTTGATATTGTCGTTGATAACGACAGTTGTAAGCTTCTTGTTACCCTTTGTCCATGAGGTATCAAGTTCTGTAACTGTATATGTAGTTCCTTCGATGGTAACAGTGTTGGGAATGACAATCTTTTTAACGCTGCTCTTCTCAGGTCCGATGTACTTAACTGTGTTAGCAGTTGCCTTCTTCGTACCCTTGATAGCGGTAATGCTATATCTTATGCCATTCTCATCGGTATAAACAGCACCTACTTCTACCTTGAACTCCTTAGAAGTATCGCCATCCTTACCGTCTGTCTTGCCGCTGCCGCCGTTTCCTGTGTTACCGGTACCTGTTGTTCCACCTGTGCTTCCACCGGGAACTCCACCTGATGTTCCACCAGCGCTTCCGCCGCCTGAAACTCCGCCTGAGGAGCCACCACCGGAGTATCCGCCTGATGAACCGCCGCCGGAGTATCCACCTGAAGATCCGCCACCTGAGTATCCGCCTGATGAACCGCCGCCGGAGTATCCGCCTGAGCTGCCACCTGAACTTCCACCTGAGCTGCCGCTACCTGAGTTGCCACTGCCGGAATTTCCACTGCCGGAATTTCCGCCTTCAGTGGTGTTCTTCTTAGTGAATTCAGCGGTAATACTATGATCTGCATTAATCTCAAATCTGTATTCAGCATCTGACGAAACAAGCTTTCCATCTTCCATCCAGCCCTTAAATTCATATCCGTCTTTTGCTGTTGCAGTAACCTTACAAAATTCACCGTTATAGAAACTTCCGCCACCTGTTACAGTGCCTGCTTCAGCATTTGATGACCCTGCGGTTACGCTATAGGTTACTATCTGAGTACCCTTCTTAACTACTGTAGGTTCAACCTCTTCACCATCATTGATCACAAGCTTGACAGGTGTTTCAGCCATACAGCCATCTTCAGTGGGTGTTTCGTTTACAACAGTAGGCATAACATCTACATTAATCACATCACCCTTCTTAACATTCATAGCTGAATAGGTTTTTATCTCAGAAGGTTCATCGCTGAAAAGATCATTTGTTTCTACAATAATAGATACTTCTCCGTCATCAGTTGCAATGATTTCCATTGTATACTGCCTATCACCAAGCATTAATACACATTTATGACCATTTTCATCAACGTATGTAATCATTCCGCTATCGACAGGCTGAGGTACATCATCCTTGATATATCCCAAAAGGTCTCCTTCGGTGTTATAAACCTTAACATCAACAGGACATTTAACTTTAACCGTTTTTTGGCCACTGTTTTTATACAGATTCACGACTACATTGTGTACCTCATTACATAGTGTCTCATCAAAACCACGATCCGTCATACGTTCTATTATAGTTCCGACTGCAAAGTCTTTATCTCCATAAGGGTCAAATCCATCATATTTGACGTCCTTTACTAATATCTGAAACATCTCTACAAGACACTCAAAAATATCACTTCCAGTATCACCCAAGAGGTCTCCCAATTCTTCATTAGTAACTTCTCCAATCAAATCTCCTATCTCTTCGTCACAAACACTGAGTATTAAAGACACCTTATCCTTTGATAATCCATACGGGCTACTCGTATACTTTTTTAAAATATCAGCTATACTGTCTTTATCAGAATTCAAATAATCATTTATAAGGGATATTGCAACACTCACAACACTCAATACTGCCTTTCCCCCATATGTCACAGGAGCAGCTTCTTTAGTAAAATACCCTATGACTATATTTTTTAACAGTTTAAGTATTGACAGGCCCATCAATAAAGCTTCAGCATCAATATTATCAAAGTTAGTGGATATATATGCCGTTATAACCTCATGGATCATGTCAAACGGATTAAACTTCAATGTAAATTCGCCATAATCCTCAACATAAAGTTTGTCTTTATAATCGAGTCGGAAAATAAATGCATCCGTATGATAATCTTTCCGTATTCCTTCTGGATCATAATTTTTCTCTTCTGTTTTTAAACATACATAAACATTATCTTTAGAATCATAAATCCACTGAGGAGACTGTTTTTCCCAGAAAAGCTTATTCGGGAAATTAGCCTTTCCATACCATGCCTGCAAATGCACTCTTACAATGTCACTACTATATGCTGTCCAACTTGCGTAAAGAGTCTGATCCTCGAATAAAAGACCTACTTTCTCTCCTGGATAAATACCAGCATCACCAAGCTTACCATCCTTCGCATCATACACCCACCCAAGGAAAATATAACCATCTCTTTGCGGCCAAATATCCGGAATCTCCAAATCCATTCCATAATACATCTTGCTGTCTGGAATAGTATTCTCACAGCCATCGTAATTCAGATCGTATTTGATAGTAACATAATCAACATCAACTGATTTCCACTTAGCATAAAAACTCACATTATTGGTTGGTGTAATCATTTCTCCCGGTTCATATTTCAACCCGCCTAAGCTCGGCGTAAGATACCAACCCTCATATTGTTGCGGTTCCATACCTTCTGAAAATGGAAGTGTTAAATAATCATTACCACCCTTTTTAACCATACATATCTTTGTCTTTCCGTTTGGCTTGTCATAATTGTATAAGTCAACCCTATAGTAATTATTTACATTTACCCAATCAGCGTACAAAGTTTTTCCGTAATCTACGGTTTTCACTACTTGTCCCGGATAATAATCTGATTCAATATACTTCGAATCACTCGATGCTTCTGTAGTGTCTAACTTCCATCCTGCAAATACATATCCAGTTCTAGTCGGTTCTATAGTGCTTATATAAAGTTTATCACCATAACCATATCCTGTATCTGGTCCACCTGTTCCTCCATTAACGTCATAATATATTACTTTATCATATTTTTCAAAATAAGCATAAAAGAACAATGTAGTATCAGATGTCTTGGTTATTATATCTCCGTCTTTATACTCCTTTCCCTCTCCATTTTGCTTATCGTACCATCCTTTGAATTCATAACCCGTTTTATGAGTTAGTTCTCCGGGAAACTCAATTGGATCACCGCTTCGAATAGTAGTGCTCACAGGACTGCTATTCGAAATTATATCTCCGTAAAACATGAGTGTAATATATGCTCTTGTATCTGGTTTTTTTTCTATACCAAAGTATTTTATACTTGAGTCAGATGTCTTAAAAGTGGTTACCCATTCTTTATTATTTTCATCCCCTATATACCACAATTTGTTTTCTGAGCATTCCTTTAAGGAAATATAATCTTTTTGTATTCCTTTAGGCGATGAAACTTCTTGCAACAATCCACAATCATAGAAGAATTCATCTACAATACTAACATTAGAGAAATTCCAACTACTAAGATCGAGATATCTCAGCCTTGAACAGTTCTTAAACATTCCCGCAACATTTGTCACTGAATTTGTCAGGAAATCTGCACCATTAAAATATATTAAATTGGTACAGCCCATAAACATATAGCTGAGATCTGTAACTACAGATGATTTAAGCTGATCCATCTTTACAGATGATAAAGAAGTACAGTTCTTAAACATCCTGCTCATGTTCGTAACCTTATCAGTACCGTTCTTAAAGTCAAATGAACTAAGCTTATTGCAGTCCTCGAACATTGCTGTGGTAAATGTCATTCCTGTGACATCGATTTCTGCAATTCCGATATGCTTTTCTGTCTCGCCGTCATGCCAAGGCGCTACTATCTTTGACGGATCCGAATTAGAATCTGCATAATTTCCCTTACCTTCAACTGTGAGTACACCATATTGTACCTTCCACTTAATATCCTTGTATGAGCCGTCCTTATAATACAGATCCGGTAATTCTTCTACTACGGTAATCTCCATACCGAGATTCTTTCCGCGTATATAATTAATATGGTAATCCAGATCACTCTCTTTTATAGGCGTTCCATATGATACAGGCCAGTCGGCACACAGAGATAACGATGCATGTGGTGCAAGGGTACCGACTGTTACCTTATTACCATCTACTTTCACATCTTTATCTACGCCGTTATATTCAATTGCCTCGCCTCCAAGAGATATACTTACATTCTTAAACTCTTTTTTGCTTTCATTTACAAGTACATAATTCATAAAATCTTTGTTATGTATTGCAGCTCTCTTGTTAACTACAATAAACAAATGCAGACCTTTTCCGGAGGTTACTTCTATGTCAGCTTCTCCGGTAGCAGTAACACTATACGGTGTTTCAAAAGGCATAACCGTTCCGCTTAAATCTACATTGAAATTGTAATGCCCAGTTTTACTGCCCTTAACAATCCAGGATGCAGAACATCTTTCCTGTCCGCGCAAGCTACCAAGATTTATAGTTGCTGTCTGTACTTTACCGGTGAGTGCAGCAAACGAAACATACTGAGGCAACTCGAGTGTAGCTGTTAAATCATCCACACTGTATTGAGCAGATGCTTTATTTAATATAGAAACATTAACCTCATACATATCCTTAAGCCACGATACTGCAGGATGTGACTCATAATATACGATTACAGGTTCTACATCACGGACTAACGTTACTATATACTCTCCCTTTGAAGAGCCCGAACTGCCTCCGCCTCCGCTTCCGACGCCAATTCTACCCGGATTCTTTGGTGATACCTCAGTTCTATAATGAACTATTTTACCTTCTATCAATACATCAAACGCAACTTCAACTGTATTGTAGTTAGCAGGATTGGAAAGATCCACACCTTTCATCTCAAGTTCTGCAAAACTGAGCTTACGTACACTTACTGAAGCTTCAAGAAGCTCCTGTTTTGTGAGCTTGATCACATATTCTTTCTTTTCCTGAGCATTAATATCAACAGTTATCTCACTGGGAAGATAACCGTCAACATATGCAGCCACCTGATAACTGCCGGGTGCTTTCGAAAAACTTATGCTTGCCTTATTATCAAGTCTTACGTTACTGCTGTACCCGGTAGGCTCTTTAATATATACGGTAGCTCCGCCTAGTGGTTCATCTTTATCAGACTTAACAGTTACTGTAAATGTCCCGGTATCATCTTTTTCGGAGATAACCACTGTCCCCTCTGCTGTACCGACATTTCCGGCACGGTCATATACTTCAAGTTTTAACTTATAATCTTTTGCTTCTGTAAACTTATAAGTACGCTCTATACCGTCACCGATATATGTATCGTCAATATACCATTTATATGCGGTTATACCCACATTATCCCATGAGTTTCCTCCATAAAGTGTTATTTCATCACCCACAACACCTGTTATGGTATCACTCATAAGTATAGCCTCAGGAGCAGTAGCATCTGTATTATCTGCCACTCCTTCCACTTCATCAGACCATACCGCATTACCGTGTATATCGTATATTACAGCCTGATATACATAAACGCTAAGAGCCTCAACGTACGTATCACGGAATGTTTTATTTTTCCCTTTGTAAATGAACTCAACATCCTCTGTGTTACCTGCTTCACGTCTGTATATTTCATATCTAGAGAAATCTTCAGGTACTGTACCTTCTATTTCGATATCAATATACATATTTCCGTTTATAACATTGAGCACAGGCTTTTCGGGCGCAGTAAGGTCAAGACTAAACTCTTCTGACTTATACTCGCTATCATTTCCCATCGCATCAGTTGCATATGCCCTTACAGTGTATTTACCCTCTGTAAGTCCGTCTGTATTCCATGTTATTACCTTTTCTTCTTCAGTACCTGATACGTCACCGTCATATAACGGGATCCAGGTCTGTGTGTCAGAATCTGCCAAAGCATATTCAACATATAGTTTAGCCAGATTACTGTTATCTGTAGCAAGGACTCTTATCTCAGGATTTATAGGAAGTACCGTTCCGTATACTGAATAGATCCAATAAATCTTAGGAGCTATTTCGTCATCACTTGCCGTAACCTTTAACTCATCCGAATACTCGCCCTGATTTCCTGCTTTATCAATTGCCGCAACTTTATAAATATAAGGATGTCCGACAATTACCTGTTTATCAATATAATTAAGTGCAGTGTAATTATATGCAAGTTGCTCAACCTTACCTGACTTACCATCTATGCGCACCACAACAAAACCGGCCACTTTATCCTCTTCGGCATCTGCTTCCGGATTGTTCCATTTGAACTCAATACTACCCGATTTCTTAACCAGTTCAAATCCGGTTACCTTAGCGGGTGCAGTTCTGTCTATAATAAATTCAGCTATAACGTCCTGGCCATCCGATGTTAAAAGGTTCTTGTTTCCGGCTGTATCATATACTTCATACAGGACATAAACCTTTCCCTCCGGAAGATTCTTTACATCCCAGTTGTATATAAATGTATATTCCTTAGGATCGGTTGTCGTTACATTAACACTTGCTATATCTTCATAGTTTATTCCGTCATATGAATACTTAAATATAGCATTTTTAAGAGCCCGATCATCCTTCGCATTTACCGATAACGGGATAGTCTCAGCATAAGGCTTTCCTGCATTACTTACCAGTGTGATCGAAGGTCCTGTAGTATCAACAAATGTAGATAATGTAACAGGATCAGACTCAATACCACGGTTACCGTATATATCATAACCTACAACGATATATGTATGTTCCTCACCGGGTATGAGGTCACTGATATAACAATTATACTTTGTAGCTTCCTTTATAATCTGTGTATATACCGGTACTCCGTTATCAACTCTTACAAGCTTCTCTACACTGTAGTATGCAAAATCACTCTCCGCAAGCTCCTGTCCCCAGATAAGCTCTATTACAGAAGAACTGACCGTACGACCTGTAAGTGTGGTTTTGGATATACCTGTATTATCAAATGTGAATCTCTTTTTATACTCTGTACTTACATTGCCTTCTTCGTCTCTTGCCACTGCACGGACATAATAATCTCCATCTGCATAAGCAGCAGTATTAAGATTATAGAGGGCTGTTCCTTCATTACAGAGTACTTCGGTCAGAGTTGACCAATTACTGTCATTCACTTTTTGGATGCTGAAGACAACACTCTTTACCGCTTTGTTATCCTCAGCCTTAACCATTATGGTCACCGATCCGTTTCCTATGACAGACTTATCAGGACCGATACTCTTTACTACCGGAGGCTCTTTGTCATCTTCAACTGTAATCTCACCTGACTCGGCTTTTCCGGATATGTTACCATAATCATCATATGCTTCTATAGCATAATAATATTTTACATTCTTTTTAACTGATGTATCCGTATAGCTTAAGGTATTTCTACCCGTTACTGTACTGATCTGTGTATAATCCTGACCAGCTGATGTTTTTCTGTAAATCTTATATCCCGTACAGTCATCGGATGCAGAAGGACTCCATGTAAGTTTAACTGTTCCGCCATTATCTGTCGCCTTAAAGTCCTCAGGAACAGCGGGTGCAGTTCTATCAATAATATACGTAACTATCTTTTCTGCAGTATTGCCATCCTCATCAGTTAATGTGGCCTTAATTCTGAAACTGTCATTAAAATCAGCATCACCGAAATACCACTTGTATGAGGAATAAAGCCTATTTGTATAGTACTGATCTGCATTCTGGCCAAGAGCATACGAAGTTACAGGCTTCCATTCATTATTCCTGTCTTCATATTCGATCATGACAGTATTATTCTGACTCTTGCCCCAATTGTTGTATGTTACTTTAAAATCTATATAGCTTCCGCCAATTCTGGATTTATCAGAAGGAGTTATGGAAATGATCTGAGGAAGTACTGCTGATGCATCTATCACAACACCATTATCAGACTTGTTTCCGCTTGTATCTACTGCTACAAGATAATACTTATACGAAACACCTGCAGTGATTCCTGTATCCTTATACGTGGTTTTCTTAATATTTCCAGATATAAGGTTATAGTCTCCGCTGCCATCCTTACGATATAACTCATAATACTTTATACCAACATTGTCTGTAGCTGCCTTCCATGTAAGAGTAACCGATGAACCAGTTCTCTTGCTTACGGACATCGTTTTGACCGGATCAGGTCTTGAATTGTCTGCTTTTGTAGTTACAGTTACCTCAGGTGATGATTCCGAAAGGTTACCGTCAGCATCAACCGCAAATACTTTATAGGTATACGTAGTATTCGGCTTAAGTCCTGTATCGGTAAAGGTGAGTGCTGTTGCAGTTCCTCGTACCGAACCGTCACGACAGATTCTGTAGCCTGTTACACCAATATCATCTGTTGCTTCGCTGTATGAAAGTTTAACTGAAGACTCAGTATATGATACTACAGTAATATCACTTACATCTGAAGGTGGCTCGGATGTGTTTACATCCCTAATCACTTCCTTAGCCATTTTTGTGATATTTCTTGAGAATTTATACGCAGTATCCGGCTTTTTAAGGATCAACTTATTAAACTTAGACTTAGAATCACTTATTTTAATACTCTGGATAAAATCACTTCCGTTTACTGTCTTTCCCGACAAAATGACAGTATTAGTCCCCGATGAATTAAACGACGAGGGGGTATATGTATCCGAAAAATTACCCTTTAATTCTAATGTTCCTGCGGTAAAATTAACCGTTAACGGCCTATTCGTTGTTGATGATGTACATAAACTAAAATTACCCTTTACAAATATTGACGCCTCATCATCCGTCATCTCAAGGATTCCTTCAGAGCTATCCATGACCAGATTGCCGTCACAGACTATCTTTCCTTTTTGAACATCTAACAATCTATTAACATAGATATTAGCAGCACTAAGTATATATTTATCCAGATTCAGCTTGCTATGCACATTGAGCGATCCACCTATAGAAAGATCTTTGGTCAATGTGCACTCTGAATAAGTAGTTGTCTGACTGCTCTCATCCGATGTACTTGTCTGATTAAGATATACATTTCCGCTGTAGCTGTTACCATCTATAACAGCAAGATCATTAATATATAAATATCCGGAACTTTTTATATTCTGGCCGGCATCTGTAACCTTATCCGATATATACAGATAGCCGTTCATCAAGATGTCGCCGATATTACCGCTTGCATCAGCTGTACAATTGTTTACAAAATAAGTTGCTCTGATAGTTCCGCTTATGTTTCTCTGTTCACTGCCGGAGAATACAATCTTAAACTGATCAGTACCCTTCAGAGTATCATTACTAACTGAACAGTTTCCCATCATCTCAAATGTACCTGCAGTCAGTGCATTAGGGCCATCCAGAGCGTAATTCTGATTAATCGTAACACTTCCTTTGACAAGTAAATGATCGGTGCTGTTGTTCATTACTAAAGTACCATTACTCGTACCGGAAGCGTATCCTGAACTGTTAAGACCGGTAATATAATAATTGCCTAATACTGTAAGAGTACCGCCATTAAGGATAACAGTTCCGCCCGTCTGATACAGATTACCCTTTATGGTAAGATTATGTCCCGCAAGATCAAGCACTCCTTCGCCAAGGTGATAGTCACCTTCTGTCTCCGCATTTTCGCTAAGTGTCCAACCGATTTCAAGTGTATTATTACCGAAACGCACCTTGTGTCCGTTAGTTACAAGAGAATCATATAATACTGACTTGTAAAATTTTACTCCGTCATTGCTTGTATTGTTTATAACAATATTGGCAAATTTAAGATTTGTATTATTATATAATGTTACCGTCTGAGCAGTATCGCCGCAGAAATTGAATACCGTTCCTTCTTTACAATAGATATTTTCTCCGTTATTGTTCATCACCACATTACCGTAGCAGTTAACAGTTCCGGCATCACAGTACAGATATGCATAATTACTGTAAGTATAATAATAATAATTATAAGTACGAATACTTGTAGTACCGTAAAGATTACTGGTTTTATTCTCTAAATGTATCTCCGTATCATAATTCAGTCGTAAACCATTCTTTACAGTAAACTCAGAGTTCTCCCCATATAGATATAAATTGTGATAACTGGTCACTTCAACATAACCGTCAACTGTCAGATTACCATAAAACTTTGCAGTTGTTGATACCTTCATGTTTCCGGTTATTTCAAATGTATTTTTATAGTCTCCGTAACCGGCAACATTTACATCTCCGTGATATATATTATTCGTGAACGAGGTGCCGGGATAAATGGATAATGTTCCGTTTATTGTCGTTCCATTATCATTTACATTTCCTTTCGCACCTATATTAGAATTAAAATAAACATAATTACCTTCTTCGATTTCCAAATTGTTGAAAGTCGAGCTTGAAGACGTGTATATATAGTGATAACCGCTTTTATTATATTTTGCGCTTAGGTTTTTTTGGGATTTGCCAACATTAAATGTAACCGTATGTTCCCCTGAAGGCGAAAATGCTGATGAATTATAGAGATAAGTATCTCCGCCAACATACATTGTACCTGCAGTAAGTAGACCCGAACCGGACTTAGTGGACTGATTATAGTAATTTCCACTTATTTTCACAGCATCTTCAGCATTGATCATCTTTAGAAATCCGGCACACTCACCATACACATATCCGTCGGATCCTGAAGTTCTAGACTGAACACGGTAATCACCATTTACAACCAAAGTTCCTTTATCAATAAATATAAGTCCTCCGGTCTGGATAAGATCGCCGTTAACTGTCAGGGTATGGCCGTTCAGATCCAGTGTCCTGTCATACAGAATTAGATCCTTATCTATAGTTTCATCCTGCTGGAGAGTCCAACCATATCTACCCTCTGTATCTTCATTTCCAGCATATGTTCCATATTTAAGTTTATTATTATCATCCTTAATAGAGAACGCATCGAGCTTATCGTGCGAGTATACGCCGTCCTCAGATGTATTTTCAACAATGATCTGACCGAACGAAGAACCCGTTGCCACCTCTATAGTCTGCTTTTCTGTTCCACAAAGGACAAATTTATTTGTACCATAAGTGAATGTATTATACACATCTGTATACACATTGCAACAAGTAAGATCCAGATTTCCATAAAGCTTCACTGAACCACGCGAGAAGTTTATTTTACAGTATGTGCAATTCTCTAAAGCTCTAATATCTCCTTTTACTTCAAGATATGAAGTAGTTTCATCATTACCATACAGATAAATGTAACTGCTGTAACCGTTGCCCCTACTGCTAAATACTACATCTCCGTCCACCGTCATAGAACCGTACAGAGACAACTCCCTCTTGATTATTACATCACCTGTAATGTGATATGTACCATATATCGAAGTGTACTCTGTAATATATATGGATCCGTTAAAAGTTTCATTTTTAAACGAAGCGTTATCTGACGGCTGAATATATCCGACAATATTGTGTCCGCCATCGTCAAACTCTCCCTTAAACATTACAGAATGTTCTTCCGTTCCAAAGGATACATTGCCATTACCAGGATTGGTTATCTCTACATTGTTAAGATATGAATAAATACTATCCTTATTAATGAATTTTACATTCTGGCTGCTGTCACCGCTGAAAACAACCTTATGGGTTCCACTGGGGCAGAATATACTATCGTAGTAAGTACAGTCTACTATAAAATCCCCCTTTACATCCATAACACCTGCATTCATTTTGTCATTGGATGCATATTTGGATGATGAAGTGTAAAATCCACCGCCAATGTATACCTTATCACTTTCATTGGTCATAACAAGAACACCGGCACTTTTACCATATTCAGTTTCACTTACAGACTGAATACGGTAATCTCCTCCGATGCTAAGTTCACCGCCGTTTACAAGTACAGTTCCTCCCGGCTGTATAAGGTTTCCGGATACCGTAAGCTTATGTCCGTTAAGGTCAAGTGTACCTGCACCAAGAACCAGATCCCCTTCTATTGCTTCATCTGCACTCAAAGTCCATCCGATCCTTCCGGCATCGCTGAAGTACGTTAAATTACCGTACTTTTCTAAACTATCATACGTAAAATTGCATGTTGCAACTACACCCTCAGTACTGGTATTCTGAATGACCATAATACCCATGTTCATATTTTCGGGAACATGTAATGTCTGCTTCTGAGTTCCACAAAAAATATATTTAGTTCCGGTGTATGAACCGGCATTATAAGTGTTATCGTTTAATAAGAGATCCCCGCCTACAGATATAGTTCCTCCTTTATTGTAAAAATCTTGGTTGTAACTGGGATCACATATGATGCTTCCCTTAACATATAAACTTCCATTGTAACTAGAGAGATACTCCGGGCCATATACATATAGATATCCGGATTCGTAGTTTGAATTCTCAATGATACCATCGTCTGAGTTGGAGTTATACTTATACTGTTCACCTATGTATACATCCCCATCTACAGTTAATTCATTATTATATATATAACAGCTCGTTCTAAGATACAGATTACCCTTAATCTCAATAGCGTTATAAAAGTATCCCGAGCAGTCATCCAACAATAATGAACCGTTTATTACATCATTGGCAAAGACAATATCACTGCTTCCCGGTTGAATACGTCCGCCGAATGCGTGTCCATTATCATCAAAAGAATATTTTACTGAAATATTATCACTATTATTAAATACTACATTACCGTCTGTAGCATTTTCAATTACAATATTGGCAAATCTTATATGTGAATATGAAACCAAATAATCTGACTTTATGGTCTGCCTTCCGGTACCATTTAAAACTAATACATGGTTGTCATATGTCTCAAAATAATTATTGCCTCGTGATGTTATTAATTCAAAATCTCCACCAATACACAATCTTCCGGCATTCATCGTTGTACTGTTTTGCATACGAGACGATGCACAATAAAAAGTTCCGGCTACATTAACCGTATCCACATCCGATGTCATGCAAAGATATGCATCAGTCTGTCCGTATGTATAATTACCCACAGTTCCCGTACGACTCTGCATGCGGTAATCACGCCCGATATTTACCGTACCGCCATTTACTTCCAACTTTCCGGATGCCTGGATGTAATCTCCGTTTACGGTAAGTACACCTTCGTCTACATCTACAGCACCACCATTCTGGATAAAATCACCCTTAATGGTAAGACTATGTCCGTTCAAGAAGACCATGCTGCCGTTAAGCTCATAGTCTCCATCTATTGTCATGTCTTCAGTCAGTTTAAGATACTCTGTATCCTCTCCGGCTATCTTTAATACAGTACCATTCGTTTTTATTGAAGAATAATAGTAAGACTCCGCAAAATTTACACCGTCAGCACTGTAATTGTTAAGTTCGATCTCAGCAAAAGAACTCGATTTCGGTAATGAAACATACTGAGCGCCAAACCCCGAAAAAATGACAGTATTCGGAACCGAACATGAAAAACTTGCATTCTCATCAACAGTAAGATTTCCGCATATTTCAACTGTTCCATCACTAAAATACAAAGATCCTTTTCTACATTCCAAATCACCTGCTACATACAGATACCCGTTAGAATCCGACAGATTGATTTGTCCGTATTCGTTCTCATTACCAACGTAAACATTACCATAACAATATAATTTACCAGTGCTTATATATAAGTCTTGATAATCGCTAATGGTAATATCCCTGCATACAGTCAACTTATGCCCGTTAAGATACAGATATCCGTCACCAATAATATCAAGTGAGAAAACCGTCTTATCCGAATCAAGTGATATTGATGAAGAAACAACCATTGCTTCCTTTGTAGCAGCAGATTTAACATTTGATGTTCCAACTATTTCCTCATCATTATTTCTTGCAAAAACAACATAATTATATGTCATTGAACCCTCTACGGCTCCATCGTCATAACTCATCTGAGTATCGGCAGGTATGCTTGTAATCCATGTTCCGTTACGGAAAATATCATAATAAGCCGCATCTGTCACACCCGGCCACTCAAGCACTATGTCGCCCCTCTGAGATTCATAAGAAGAAAGAACGATCGTATCGACACCGCTCTTGTACTTACCCATATATGGATAATCGTTATCGATGTATCCGTAATATTTGGTAGCAAGGTCAACTGCTGTCTCAGTAGCAGTGTTTGTACCTTCTTCTTCATCGGCATAAACCTTTGTAATTGCATCTGGCATTACCGGTAATTCTGTACATACCATCGTAATCGCCAAAACCATTGCAATCACACTTCGGAACAAGCCCTTACGTTTCATTTTGTAACCTCCCAATAAATAATAAATGTTTTATGAAATCAAATCCGGGACCAATAAATCGATAAACCAAATGAGGACAAAAAAAAGTTGCAATGCGAAAAAAACATTGCAACTGATCCGTCATATAATAAATTACATCACGTAGACATCTGGTTTTGCGACTTATTGTTTCCAATAATTTGCCCTGCTTATTTTTGTAGCAGAAATTTAATCGTTAGTCAATATGCTTTTGTAAATTGTTACAGAATGTTTACAAATTGTTTACTTATGATATGGCTCCCCTGACATGATCCGATATGCCCTGTACACCTGCTCTAAAAGTATCACTCGCATCAGCTGATGAGGGAATGTCATATCCGAAAAACTGAGGTGCATATCACACTTACTTAATACCGCATCGGACAGTCCAAGGGATCCTCCGATCACAAAAGCGATATGGCCGGTGCCGCCGGTACCTAAGTCTTCGATCTTTTTTGCTAAGCCTTCGGAGGTAAGCTTCTTACCTTTTATCGCCAGTGCTATAGAGTAGCAGCCATCCTTCATTTTAGATAAGAGACGCTCGCCTTCCTTTTCCTTTATCTGTTTTTCTATAGCCTCTCCTGCACCGTCAGGTGTCTTTTCGTCCTGAACCTCTATGATCTCTAACGTACAATACCGGGACAGTCTCTTGGAGTATTCCGCTATGGCATCGGAGAAGTATTTTTCTTTTATTTTTCCTACACAGAGTATTGATATTTTCAAATATTTCACCTCATCCGTCACACCTTCGTGACGCGGCACTTCCGGATCATCTTGTTCTTAACCTCTAAAATGCTAATGGTGTAATCACCATATGTCACATTTTCCCTCTCCCCGTCACTCGGTATCCTGTCGAGCAGGCTGATGATAAGTCCGTTTACGGTATCAAAGTTCTCGAGGTCGGCTTCGGATATCTCCATGCCGGTCTCCTCCGCTACCTCGGACAGGTCAGCTTCACCTCTTAATATGTACGAGCCGTCCTTGGCCTTGATGATCATCTGTTCCTCGTTGTCGAACTCGTCCTCGATATCACCGACTATCTCCTCCAGGATATCCTCCATAGCCACCAGTCCGGCAGTCTGCCCGTACTCATCTATGACTATGGCCATGTGGTTTTTCTTGGCCTGCATCTGGTTGAACAGCTCATCTATAGTCATGGTATCAGGTACAAAAAACGGCTTTCTTGCTATGTCTTTGAGCTTCCTTGAAGTATTCCCGGAGACATACGACTTCGCGAGGTCCTTCAAATGAAGCACTCCCACTATATTGTCGATATCATCCTCGTACAGAGGATACCTCGAAAAAGCCTCCCCTGCCATGAACTTCAGCGCCTCTTCCATGCTCATCTCCGCATCGACAGCCACTATCTTGGTCCTGTGCGTCATGATATCCTTGGTCTGCTTTTCATCAAAAGATATGATGTTCGAGATCATCTCTGCTTCGTCATCATCGATAACGCCCTGTTCCTGACCTTCATTCACTATGGAAATGATCTCCTCCTCGGTCACATTGCTCTCGAGGTCCTTCAGTTTTATGCCGAAGGGCAGAAGCAATACCGTGCAGAATCCTTCAAGCAATGCGCTTAACGGCCTGAATATATAAGTGATGACCTGCATGAACCCGAACAGCCTGTAGAACTTCTTTTCCGTGTTCCTGTTGCCCAGTCTGTCGGGAAGGATATATGTAAAAAGAATGATGAGAAATATCAGGGCTATGGTGCTTACAGCTATCACGATGCCCCTGGTCATGTTGTTTTCCGATATTTCAAGCAGCCACTTTAAAGGACCTGTGGCAAAAAGCATGCCCGTAACTATCCAGGCAATGCCTCTTATAAGCCAGCACGCATTATAAAAATTCCGCTCCTGCTTATCTATAAATGCCAATACCTTTTCGCAGTCCCTGCCTTCATTTTCTCCGCGGGCGCGAAGCTCATTTTCACTGGCATGCTCGAATGCCGATTTCGCCAGGGCTACAAAAAAATCAAATATGGCTATAAGTGCGATTATGATCGTACCCGCCAAAGGATCTATCTCCATTTTTTTCCTTTCATATGAAGAAAACTCTTCACTTCATTTCGAGTTTTCTTTGAACAATAAAGTACCGTTAAAAAAGAGTCATTATTTATTATAACATAGCATGTCCCGTTAATCAACAAGCCCTTCATAAACCTTCATCAGATTATCAAATGTAAGATCAGGCTTGATATCACCGTCATTTATCATCCCTACGGTAGCCTCTCCCGTCAGCACACATACCGCATCCACTTTGGCGTTGATACCTGACAGGATATCGGTATAGAGCCTGTCCCCGACCACTACGGTCTCAGCACGCGTGAACCCGTATTTTTTCATAACGCTTTCTACCATCACGGGCTCCGGCTTACCGATAAAAAACGGCTCGCGTCCCGTAGCATTCTTTATCATGGCACATATGCTCCCGCAATCCGGCATAAAGCCGTACGATACCGGGCATGCCAGATCGGGATTGGTAGCCAGAAACACAACATCCTGCGTCTGCAGTATCTCACAGGTCCTGCACAGCTTTTCCATGGTCATCTCCGTATCGAATCCGACTACGACCACATCCGCTTTTTCCGCATTTTCCGTAACATCGACTCCGACAGCTTTAAGTCCGGCCACAAAACTTCTCGTCCCCTGGCAGTATATCTTTTTCCCGTCGTAATTTTCTCTTAAGTAGAGAGCCGTCGCCTGTGCCGAAGTATAAAATGAATCCTCTTTTGCCGGAAGCCCTATGCGCTCAGCCTTCTTTAAGTAATCATTCACAGACCTGGAGGAATTGTTGGTTATAAACACATATCTTCCGTCATTATCCGTGATATATTTTAACAGCTCCAGTGCTCCCGGGAGCAGACTGTCATCCACGTACACAGTCCCGTCTAAGTCGAACAGCCAGAGCTTTTTACCTTTGAGCCTACCGGCATCTATACCGAAAAAATCCCTAAAATCCTTCATCATCCAAACAAAGCCTCCGCTGCGGCCAGATCGTTATGATCATCTATCTCAAACCAGCGTCCGCGTAATGGACATACCTTAAACACCTCGTCCTTTAACGCGTCATTTAAGGCTACTTCACTCCACTTTTTTAAGTCCTTTTTTTCTTCAATATATTCACAGCATCTTTTATAGAATGCAGCAGCTCCCTCACTTCCGAACTTATACACATCTATGGAGCAGCCGTAAGCATCAGCCTCGGATATAGCCTTCGATATGGCTTCTACCCTGCCTTCACGGACTACTACCTTCATGGATTCCTCCATGTATCTTCCGACATCCGTTACTATGAAGCTGCCCTCACCTGCTTCCTTTAGCCCCTCTATCACGCTGCCGTCAAAAAACACATCGGCATTCATCATATAGAAGCTCCCGATATTTCCGTCCGGGTACATGGATCTTATACCGAGATAAGCCGAATACATATTGTTGGTGGATGCGTAATCTGCGGATTCCACAAGCTTTATACCGGAAAAGCGCGCATTTACAGCCTCAGCCAGTCTGTCCGCCCGGTATCCCGATACGATCGTGATATCATCTATCCCGTTTTCCTTTAGGTTCTCTATCTGCTTTATCAGAATCGGTTTTCCGTTGACCGGCACCAGTGATTTCGGCCTGTCATCGGTTATGGGAGCAAGCCTTGTGCCAAGCCCAGCAGCAAGTATGAGCGCCCTGCTTACCTCGCGTTCCATAGTTTTAAGCCTCCTATACACGACAAAAATATAGGGCTGTAATCATAAGAATTACAGCCCTGCATTATTCTTATAAATAATTACATCATTCCTTTTTCAAGAGCAAGTGTTCTTGTAGTAAGATCACATACTTCTGCAGGTCCGTAGTACTGGATAGCACCGGGATATGTGAAGCAGGTCTTTACAGCCCACTCTTCACGATTCTTCTCGAAGTACTTGAAAGGAGCACCGTCAAGCTCAACAAGAGCCTTTCTGATAACAGGCTTATCCTTGCCGTTACGACGTTCGATGTTCATCATCTTTGTGATAGGCATACCGCCTGCATTCCACTCCTCTGCGGGCTTGGAAAGGTTAGAAACCTTTGAAAGGTATCCGGTATAACCATACTGGATAAGCATGAATGCATTGTATCCGAGTGAGTAACAGTAATCAGCATCGAAGTTTGAAGGGAATGCGCATCTTCCTTCATATCCGAAGAAGTGATGCTGTGTTCCGAACTTACCCTTGTATGTGCCTGCTTCCTTACGCTTCTTAAGCTCTGCAGCTACCATCTCAGCGAAAAGCTTCTCTGACTCGATGAGTGAAACCTGTACGTTTCCGTGAGGATCTCTCTCAAGGAAGAGCTGCTGCTGGATGCCCTGAGGAAGGATATCAAATACCTTGAAAGCATCAGCAGATAAACCGGCCTTGATGAACTCATACTTAGCATTCCAGTCGGGAAGTGCATTGAATTTTGCTGTATTCTCTCCTGCAAGAAGCTCATTGATCTCTGCGATAAGTGCTGAGAACTCAGGTACGAACTCAACTATACCCTCGGGGATGATAGCTACACCGAAGTTTTCGCCGTTGTTGCCACGCTTCTCAACTGCATCTGCGATGTAGTTGGTGATCTGTGCTAAAGACATCTTCTTAGCAGCTACTTCCTCACCGATGAGGCAGATGTTGGGCTGTGTCTCTAACGCGCACTCGAGTGCTACGTGAGATGCCGAACGGCCCATAACCTTGATGAAATGCCAGTACTTCTTAGCTGAGTTGGCATCTCTCTCGATATTGCCGATAAGCTCTGAATATGTCTTGGTAGCGGTATCAAAACCGAATGAAGCCTCGATATCCTCATTCTTTAAGTCACCGTCGATAGTCTTGGGACATCCGATAACCTGGATACCTGTATTATTAGCTGCCATGTACTCTGCAAGTGTAGCAGCGTTTGTATTGGAATCATCACCGCCAATGATAACGATAGCGGTAAGACCGTTCTCTTTTGCGAAATTAGCAACAGTCTTGAACTGCTCTTCTGTCTCAAGCTTTGTACGGCCTGAACCGATGATGTCAAATCCGCCTGTATTTCTGTATGCATCAATGAACTTGTCGTCGAACTCTACATAGTCATTCTTAAGAAGTCCGTCGGGACCACCCTTGAAGCCGAGAAGTACATTGTCCTTGTTTGTAGCCTTAAGTGCATCATAAAGACCGGAAATAACGTTATGTCCGCCGGGTGCCTGTCCGCCTGAAAGGATAACACCTACTACCTGCTTCTTAGCTGCGGAAGTATTAACTCCCTTTACAAATGTGATCTCCTCTTTTCCGTATGTGTTGGGGAAAAGTGCCTTGATCTTGTCTTGATCAGCAACGCTCTGTGTAGGTGCGCCGACCTTTACGCTTATCTCTGAGATACCGCCTCTAAGCATTCCGGGAAGCTTGGGAGTGTACTCGTATCTCGCCTTCTGAAGGGGTGAAAGATTCATTTTAGTTCTCCTTTAAATATTATTTCTTATATGTTCCTATACCCTGAACATGAACAGGTAATATTATAACACACTCTGTCAAGACCTGTCATCTAAAATTTCGGCAGGTTATTTTCCGTCACTTTAAAAGCCGTCACAGCTTCCATCACAGCTTCTTTGACACCTCTGCACAGGCATCCATAGCCTCGATAAGTGAGCTTCTGAACCCCATATTTTCAAGGACTCTGACAGCCTCGATGGTAGTTCCTGCAGGTGAGCATACCATATCCTTTAACTCTCCGGGATGCTTTCCGGTCTCAAGTACCATCTTTGCACTTCCGAGTACTGTCTGGGCTGCGAACTTATATGCTAAGGCTCTCGACATACCGAGTCTTACTGCGCCGTCAGCCATAGCCTCTATCATCATAAATACATAAGCGGGTGCGCTTCCCGATACCGCTACTACTGCATCCATCATGGTCTCGGGAACCACAGCGGTCTTTCCGAGTGCCGAGAGAAGCTCAAGTGCCTGCTGAAGGTCATCCTGCTCTACCAAAGGATTGGGGCTTACACCTGTCATACCTTCACCTACAAGAGCAGGTGTATTGGGCATGGTACGGATAAGCTTAAATGGTTTACCTGCCGCTTCCTCAAACCATTTAATGCTCTTTCCTGCCACGATGGAGATGAACAGCCTCTTATCATCTATCTCGTCCTTTATCTCTTCCATGACTATCGGGATAACCTGGGGCTTTACCGCTAAAAGTACTATCTCGGAAGTTCTTACAACCTCCTTGTTGTTTTCAGTAACGCTGATCCCGTAGGTAGCAGCAGCCTTTACTCTTTCTACTTCTACGGGTGATGAGCATATGATCTCATCTCCTGACATTATGTTTTTGTTAACAATACCGCCGATAAACGCACTGGCCATATTGCCTGCACCGATCACACCAAGCTTCATATCTCCATCCTCTTTTCCGTCCTTAGGGACATATTTTTATCAAAAAAGATAAAAATAATTATAGCTTAATCCGTCCTCAAATACAATACTTTATTTTCCTTGCCTCTTCCAAGCCGTCGTCATCATATTCGGAATTTTCTATAACATCAACATACCAGACCGAAGGCTGGAATCTTTCATCCGAAGTAACGGGATAATTCTTCCTTGCGGCATCATGAGTTCCTTCAGGATAATATTTACAGGTTATAACCCGAATTCAAGTCTGGCATCACGATCGATATTGAAGCATAAAACAAAGCTCCCTTACTACCGATGATGACAGTGTGGGAGCCTGATTTTTCTTTTAAATCCCTGTTATTATTTTATTTTCGCAAACACATCACCAATATCCCCATCAATGCAGATGCTCCTGTTCGCAATTTCGCCCGGACAAAACGCCTCGCCATAATTGATACAAGCATACACTGACTTTTCATTTGCCAGAGTCATCTGCCAGAACGGATATTTGATAATAACCGGGGTATTTGCTCCTACTCCCAGTTCCAGATACAGCACATGAAGCCCTTCATGCCTTCTTATGAAGTCCGAATATGCCGCTGAAGCCCTGTGCCATCCCTCATCCTCCACAAAGGAATCATCCGCGCGAAGATTCATGGACACATCAGATCCTTCATCCGGACACTTCGGAATGAGTGCCGTTGGAATCTTCATACTTAGAATCCCATCTTTAGGCACCTGAAATATTCCATGTTCATCTTTTACAAAGCCCTGTGCTTCCATTGCTTTCATTACCCATTCTTCATTATCATAGGTTTTCTGTATGGATGGATTGACGCTTTGGAAAAGTCCATAGTCTCCTTGGGTGTAGAACAGACGCTTTTTATCAAAGCCTGCCCTCTGGAACTGGTGATCTACATTAGTTGTAACAACAAAATAATCCTTATCTTTCACAAGTGAGAGCAGTTCATGATAGACAGGCTTCGGCGCATCAATATATCGGTTGAAATAGATATGCCTTGCCCACCATGCCCAGCGTGTTTCTTCATCGGGGAAGGGATAGAACCCGCCGGAATACATATCCCGGATGCCATACTTCCTTGCAAAGTCAAAGAAGTACCTTTCAAATCGCTCTCCGCTATAGGTCAGTCCTGCAGAAGTGGAAAGTCCGGCACCCGCTCCGATAACGACTGCATCTGCTGCTTCGATCTCTTTCTTTAATCTGGCAATTCGTTCCTCCTTAGAGCCTGTTCCGAATGACATATTTCTGCTGAAATACCGCACCACACCGAGTCCCTTCTGAATGCTTTCTTGATAGCCGTTCGGCATTTCATCGTATAAGTTCTTCATAGTATTTTTTGTCCTCGTCTTTAAAAACATTAAAGATTACCCTTTCCATACTGCCCGGATGCTGTAAGAGCCAGCTGTCCACGGTGCTGACGGCGATCCCGGCCGCCCGCTTGTTCGGGAAATGAAATACTCCCGTAGAAATACAGCAAAATGCCACGCTTTTCAAATTATTATCAAGACACATATCCAAGGTGTTCCGGTAGCAGTTCGCCAGATCCATCTCAAGTTCCGGCGTCAGCTCGTATTGCACAATCGGGCCTACAATATGAATTACCTTTTTCGCAGGAAGATTATAGGCATCCGTCAGCATTGGAACAGCAGTCGGCTGCTCATAATCTTTGCCGTATTTAATCCTCAGCTGATTCATCTGCCTGCTGCACTCAGCCCTAAGCTGTACGCCTGCGTATGTATGAATGCAGTTATCAATACAGGTATGCATCGGCACAAAGCATCCCAGCATCTGAGAGTTCGCCGCATTTACGATCGCGTCTACGGCAAGCCTTGTGATATCTCCCTGCCAGATGGAAAGACCGTTCCTGATCTCCGGTATATCCGATAATGTAACGATCCCTTTTTCTTCGCTTCGTCCTTTCAGATATTCATCCTGGACCCGGAGCACATCGGCCGAAATATTCCGCGGCATCCGGATGTTCATAAGTGATCTCAGGATTCTCCTTTTACCTTCTGTATCCTTTGGTGTTTCAATATCCTTATATTCCCCGGAATCCGTCTTAAATTCTTCTACAAGATAATCCAGGCGTTCTTCCTGCGTTACATGCTTCATGCAGGTCACCTCCTAACCACCGCTCCCACAGGACAGGCCGTCATACAATTTCCACAGTGCAGGCAATGTTCCTGCTCGATGTCCGTTCTCTTAAGCTTCCTTTTCCAGAAGTTCCTTCATTCCTGTCCGTAGATCCAGAAGCGTGTACTTCTTCATTTCCGCCTCCATCGTATTCTGGATTGCTTTCAGCTTATCATCCAAAAGCGCATGAATGTTCCTTCCAACCGGACAGTCCGGATTTGGCGCTTCATGAAATCGGAACAGGTCGCCGTCTTCCACAGGTTCGATCGCTTCATATACATCAAAGAAGGTAATCTCTGATAAATCTCTTGTAAGTTCAATTCCGCCGGTTCCCCTGGCTACATTGATCAGTCCGGCACTCTTCAGCTGTGTGAGTATCTTGCGAATGATGACAGGATTGGTATTGATGCTCGATGCCAGAAA
>JAFRSU010000086.1 GCA_017427415.1 Lachnospiraceae bacterium
TGAGATCAGGCGGCTTATTTTAAAGAAACTGCGAATTCCTGATGACAGATTGCTGGGATTTAAGATTATAAAACAATCTATAGATGCCAGAAAAAAAGATGATGTTAAGGTCATTTTTTCTATAGATGTGCGGTTAAAGGATGAGTCCGGATTTATCAGGAAAAACAGAGATAAAGATGTTCAATTAATTGATGATGCAAAGCATAAGTCAATGAAAGTGTCTTGTGAAGATGATAAACCTATTAGATGCAGTAATGATAAAAAGGTGGTAGTAGTCGGTACCGGTCCTGCCGGGCTTATGTGTGCTTATAGACTTGCATATTTTGGGCTAAAGCCTATATTATTGGAACGCGGTGAGGATGTTGACAGCCGTTTAAATTCTGTAGAAGATTTCTGGCAGGGAAAACCTCTTAATCCTTTATCTAATGTACAGTTTGGTGAAGGCGGTGCAGGTACTTTCAGTGACGGTAAGCTCAATACCATGGTTAAAGATCATGAAGGATATATGAAAGAAGTATATCGCATATTTATCGAGAATGGTGCCGATGAAAGTATACTTTATATCAATAAGCCTCATATAGGGACTGATAAACTTAAAAATATCGTTAAATCTATAAGAAAAAAGATTATAGAACTGGGTGGAGAAGTCAGGTTTTCAACACAGATGACGGATATTATTTTTGATAATATCGATGATAACTATGGACAATCTGGTTTGGACATCAAAATACATGATACCGAATCAGGAAAATCCGAAACAGACATTAAAACTTCTGATGACAAAACAAGTAATTTTGATGGCGGATTATATAATAAATTTAAAGTAACAGGAGTCGTGCTGGCTGACGGAACGAAATTGGATTGTGACAGTCTTGTACTTGCTCTCGGTCACAGTGCAAGAGATACCTTTGAGATGCTAAAAAGCAAAGGTGTATATATGGAACAAAAGCCTTTTGCCATCGGTGTCAGGGTACAGCATCCCAGAGATTACATTGACACTCAGCAGTTCGGAGATTTTGCGAAGTTCTTACCGGCTGCTGATTATAAGCTGACCTTTACACGTGAAGGTAAAAGAAGTGTTTATTCATTTTGCATGTGTCCCGGTGGATATGTGGTAAATGCTTCGTCTGAACTTGGGAGGCTGGCCGTAAACGGGATGAGTTACAGCGGCCGTGACGGTAAGAGTTCGAATGCTGCGATAGTTGTGTCTGTATCACCTAACGATTATCCGGGAGACGATCCTTTAGCGGGCATGTATCTTCAAAGAAAACTTGAAGAAGATGCGTATAATGCAAATAATGGAAAGATTCCCGTACAGAGTCTTAAAGATTTTGCAGAAAAATCTTTTGTTAATTGTGATGAATATATCGATACAGTCTGCTCCAAAGGATCTTTCTTTGAAGTTAACATGCCTGATTGCAAAGGATTATGGGAATATGGTGATATAAATACATTTTTACCGGAGTATATTACTAAGTCTCTTCTTGAAGCATTTCCTGAATTCGGCAAGAGTATAAAGGGATATAACGCAAAGAACACTTTATTGCTCGGGTTGGAGAGCAGGACTTCTTCACCTGTAAGGATAAGCCGCGGTGAGGACTTGCAAAGTGTAAATGTATCCGGATTATATCCTTGCGGCGAAGGTGCAGGATATGCAGGAGGCATTACAAGTGCGGCCATGGACGGATTAAGGGTTGCAGACCGTATCATTTCTGACCATATTTAAATATGTCATACGAGTCTGAAAATTGTTTAATAATGTGACAAGAGAACCGTCCCCTTGTCACATATAATGGAGAAAAAGATATGGATCCTATTAATAATTCACAGTATATAAAGGAACAAAAATGTCCGAATTGCGGTGGCACGGTCAGGTTTGTGCCGGAAAAGGGCAAACTGGTATGTGAGTTCTGTGATACTGAGTTTGAGATCAAGAGTGAATCCGCACAAACCGGCAGTACTAATACAAACAGTACAAGTAATACTGCCGGTACTGCAGTAAACGGTTATGCAGGCGGGAGTGCTTCCACAGGCTTAACTACGATAAGCGGATTTGATTTTAAGCAGTTTTATGACGGAGTTCCGAAGGATGACAGCCAGAATCTGCCTATTTATTATTGCAAATCATGCGGTGCTGAGGTGATCGCGGCTTTTGAAGAGGCTTCGCTTACATGCCCGTATTGTTCCAATAAGATAGTACTGTCCGATAAGGTGGCCGGTAATATGCGTCCTAACGGTATCATACCGTTTAAGATAGCTAAAGCGGATCTGAAAAAGCATATGGACAAGTTTTATGAGAATAAGAAACTTCTACCCAGGAACTTTTTCTCTGAAAGTAAGATGGAACAGGTTACAGGTGTTTATGTTCCTTTTTGGCTGTTTAACGGGACCATAGACGGAAAATACAATTATACCGGTAAAAAGATCAGTTCGCACGTAAGCGGTGATTACAGGATCACAGAAACGGAAGTTTATGACGTGTTCAGAAACGGCGGCGTTGCTTTTAAGGATATCCCTCTTGATGCGAGTGAAAAGATAAATGATGCTCTGATGGATTCTGTACTGCCATATGATTTTTCAGAAGTGAAAGATTTTAATTACCAGTATCTGGCAGGATTTGCTGCAGACCGGTTTGATGTACCCGGAAGATCTTTGCAGAAAAGAGCGCAGGAAAGAATGGAGCAGACTGCCAAAAAAATAGTAAACGCAAAGGTTGGTTCACAATATACAAGTATTAGTTTAAATAATTATACACTTCAAGCCACCGGTATTGATGTAAGGTATATCCTTTTGCCGGTATATATTTTCAGTATAAAGTCAGGTGGTAACGATTATAAATTCGCGGTAAACGGACAGACAGGCAAGGTGGTGGGCGAGCTTCCTATAGACGGAAAGGTATCAAGACAGTATATGTTAAAAAAGGCTGCGATACCTGCTGCTGTTGTTGCACTGTATTACATTTTATCTTACTTTATGGGTTGGAGAGTATAAAATGTTTAAAGGATTAACTGCAAAGAAAATATATAAGTTTTTTGAAGGGATACTACTTATATTTTTAATATCCGCTGTTTTTTTGTGTGCGTTCACGACTCATGCTTTTGCAGACGAGAACTATGAAAAAGACAAATACGGCCTTTATATCAGAAACAATAGCTCGATGTATCCTTCCTGGTATCCTGTAGATGGTAACGCATTTAAAGGATATAATGATCCGGATATTCCAAGAGTTGTAGATATGGCTGATATCTTAAGTGACGAACAGGAAGAGGCGTTGAAAAGTAAAATAGCGGAATACAGCGCTATAATAAATAAGGATATTGTAATTGTAACCGACAATTCGTCTTATTATCTCGGACATGAAAGATATTGTTATGATTTTTATGATTATAACGGTTACGGATTAGGTGGTACTTATGAAGGTATCTGTTTGTTTATATGCATGGATCCGGATAACCGCGGCTGGTGGGTAGGCGCTACCGGCTATGAGACCAGAGATATTTATACCGAGGAAGTGGCAAACAGATTGGATGATGACCTGTATGAATATATGGTAAATCATGACTACGCCAACGGTATTTCAAAATGGATCGATAATGTATATAATACCTGCAGCACATATGTTGCCCGCGAACCGGAAGCACTACCGGATTGGTTTCCGGAAAACATTAATGAATTTATAAGCTTTCATGATGATAAATGTCCCAGGATAGTTGATTTCGCAGGTGTTTTGACTGACACGCAGAAAGAAGAAATAAGTCAGAAACTGGCATTATATAAGACTAAGACAAATAAAGACTTAGTCGTAGTAACGGATATATCTGATTATAATCTTAAGCCCGAAAAGTATCGTGATTATTTTTATGAGTGTAACGGATACGGTATCGGTGACGAGTATGAGGGTATGTGCCTGTTCGTTATAGCGGGTGATGTTTCTGATTTCAGCTCGGGAGCTTATGGGGCAGAAACACATTTGTTATATGATAAAGAGAAAAAACAGTTCGAGACATATTTAAAGAGTGGTTTTCAGAATCGGAGATACTATGAAGGTATCAATGAGTGGATGGATATGGTTTACAATATGTATTCGAAAGGCTACGCATTGGCACCCGACTGGTATCCTACACTAAAGGAGAAGGAAAACTTTGTAAGAACACATAATACTGAAATTTCAAGAGTCATAGACTCATGTAGCGGCGATGGATTATTTACATCAGAGCAGGAAGAAGAGCTTAACTCAAAAATAAAGGAAATATCTGATAAATACGGTGTTGATGTAATAATTAATACCACTGAGAATTTTTGCGGTATGGGCTCAGATGAATATATAGAAGCATTGTATAATTATAACGGATATGGTCTTGGCGATGATTATAACGCTATAATACTCTGTTTAACAAAGTATTATGAAAATGTGTATATCAATACATATGGGAAAATAGCGGATGAACTTTCTGAAGTTAACTACAAGAGAATGCAAGAGCAGTCCCAGGATATTAAAAACTCGGGAAGTTATTTCAGATCTGCCGAAGCTTTTTTGGAAAATGTTGAGCATTTCGAAAGAACAGGCAGGGTATCCAGGACTTTGGGCCAGTGGGTATTTGCAGGAGTGATCACAGCACTTGTCGGATGGTTATTTGGAAGGCATGCACTAAAAAAAGCCAAAAAAACCATGGTTACTGTACGATCGGAATACGGAGCAGATAATTATGTGTGTGGTTCGGACAGCTTCAGTCAGGGCACTGATACATTCATATCAAGGGATGTCCGGAAGGTAAAGATACCAAGAACTACATATTCAAGTTCTTCGTCTTCCAGATCGTCACACTCAAGCAGCGGAAGATCAAGCTACCATTCATCGTCCCGCGGATCCTCAGGAAGAAGTCATTCCGGATCCGGCAGAAGATTTTAATTAATTATTGACGAAGTCACAAAAAGGAAAAGAAATGATTGAAGATATTTACAGGATTTTAGATACGATACCGGAGCATGAGCCGGAGCGGCAGTTTTTCTTTATTAAGAAGATGCAGGATATTGTATATGCAAAAGAACAGGAATATGGCAGAAAGCTCACTTATCATATTTCTACATTCGGCTGTCAGATGAATTTCAAGGATTCGGAAAAACTGGCAGGAGTGTTGGAAGAGATCGGCTTTACAGAGGTAGATGATGAAAAGGCTGATTTTTGTCTGTATAATACCTGTACAGTGCGTGAAAATGCCAACTCAAGAGTATACGGCAGGCTCGGATATCTGGGTAAGTTAAAGAGCAGAAAGCCCGAGATGATAATCGCCATGTGCGGCTGCATGATGCAGGAAGAACATGTGGTGGAGACCATAAAAAAGAGCTACAGGTTCGTAGATATCATATTCGGCACACATAATATATATAAGCTGGCAGAGCTGTTATACCAATATTATTTATATAATGATGATGTTACAGGAAGGCCGTTAGATAGTAGAAATGAAATAGTTATAAGTAAATCCGATAACAATAAAGGGAGTACTGGAGAACCTCAAAAAGCCAAACCCGTAAAAAAGAAGCATAAGATGATAGTCGACATCCTTAAAGGTACCGATAAGATCGTAGAAGAGCTCCCGAGCAAATTGAAGGCTTCTTTTAAGGCCGGTATAAATATCATGTTCGGCTGCAATAACTTTTGTACTTACTGTATAGTGCCGTATGTAAGAGGACGTGAACGCAGCAGAAAGCCGGATGATATAATCAATGAGATAAAGGATTTTGTATCTAAGGGTGTTATAGAAGTAATGCTCTTAGGACAGAATGTTAACTCTTACGGTAAAAACCTGGATGAGCCCATAAGTTTTGCTGAACTTTTACGCAGAGTTGATGATATAGAAGGACTGAAACGTATCAGATTTATGACTTCACATCCTAAGGATCTGTCTGACGAGCTTATAGAGGTAATGAAAAACTCTAAGAAAGTATGCAGGCATATACATCTTCCGGTTCAGTCGGGAAGCAGCAGATTGTTAAAGAAGATGAACCGTGTATACTCAAAAGAGGATTACCTGAAGCTCATAGATAAGATAAGAGCTGCTATGCCGGATATTGCGATCACCACTGATATCATAGTCGGTTTCCCGGGCGAAACGGAGGAAGATTTCCGGGAGACCTTGGATGTAGTAAGATATGCTAAGTATTCAAGTGCATTTACTTTTATATATTCAAAGAGAACAGGCACACCGGCTGCATCATTCCCTGACCAGGTCGATCCTAATGTGATAAAGGACAGATTTGACAGACTCTTAAAGGAAGTAAATAAGTACTCTGAAGAATTCGCAAAGAGCCTTGAAGGGCAGACATTGCCTGTACTTGTCGAAGAAAGAGACCGGGAAGTGGAACCGGATAAGAATTATCTTACCGGAAGACTGGACAACAATCTGCTGGTACATTTTGAAGGCTGTGATGAACTTATAGGACAGATAATAAATGTGAAGCTTAAAGAATGTAAGGGATTCTATTATATCGGAGAAACAGACACCTCATCCGTCACGCCTAAGGCGTGACATTTACGCAGCTGACTGATGAGGTGTAAATGAATAAGGTATTATGTATATTATGAAAGGAGTGTATTAAACCATGAGAATGTATGATCTTATCTACAAAAAGAAGTATGGGGAAAAGCTTTCAAAGGAAGAGATCGACTTTATAGTGCAGGGGTATACTAAGGGTGAGATACCCGACTATCAGATGTCCGCTTTTCTTATGGCGGTCTGTCTAAAGGGTATGGATATGGAAGAGACTACCAATCTGACTTTATCCATGCGTGATTCGGGTGAGACTCTCGACCTTTCTAAGATACACGGCATAAAAGTTGATAAGCACAGTACCGGCGGAGTTGGAGACAAAACTTCCCTGTGCTTAAGTGCCATGGTGGCAGCATGCGGTGTGCCTGTAGCGAAGATGTCGGGCAGAGGCTTAGGTCATACCGGAGGCACCATAGATAAGCTTGAGAGCATAAAGGGATTTTCTACATCCATATCAGGAGAACAGTTCTTTGAGAATGTAAACCGTATAGGTATGGCCATAATGGGGCAGACAGCAGACTTAGCTCCTGCAGACAAAAAAATATATGCACTCCGTGATGTTACAGCTACAGTGGACTGTATACCTCTTATCGCCAGCAGTATCATGAGCAAAAAGCTTGCAAGCGGAGCTGACGCTATCGTACTCGATGTAAAGATGGGTTCCGGAGCATTTATGAAGTCGTTGGATGATGCGGTAGCTTTAGCCGATGCGATGGTAAAAATAGGAACCATGGCAGGGAAGCATACTTCAGCAGTCATTACCAATATGGATCAGCCTTTGGGACTTGCCATAGGTAATTCGCTGGAGGTTATTGAAGCAATCGATCTGTTAAAGGGTAAAGGACCTAAAGACCTGATGGAAGACTGTATAGCTCTCGGATGCCTGATGCTGATAGCGGGAGGAGCTGCAAAGGATCATGATGAAGCAGAAAAGAAATTACTTGCCACAATCGAAGACGGATCAGCCTTAAAGAAGTTTGCTGAGTTTGTAGAGGCTCAGGGTGGCAGTCCCGAATTTATTTATGATACTGATAAATTTGAAAAAGCACAGTTTATCGATCCTGTTTTGGCACCTGAAAGCGGATATGTAAGTCATATACAGACAGATGAAATCGGTATGTGTTCACTTATACTCGGCGGCGGCAGAGAAACAAAAGAAAGTGTTATCGACTTAAGCGTAGGTCTTATCCTATGTAAGAAACTCGGTGACAAGGTAGAAAAGGGCGAACCGCTTGCTTACCTTTATTCTAATGATAAGGATAAGACTAAGGCAGCTACAGAGCGATTCCTTAATGCCTATACGATATCTCAGAATTTCGAACAAGATATTAAGACTGTATACGCACGTGTAACCAGTGATCAGACTGTTTATTTCTAAAAGTTTTTACAATCAGCCGGATGAAAAATGGACCACTAACCCCGTCCCCGGGGTCAACCGGTGTCACAAAAAAACACTTGAAATATTTACTGCGTTATAGTATCATATCGTTTGTTGTGAAAAATTATTCTATAAGAACACTTTTTATCGTGAATATAAAGTGTCAGAAAGGCATATGATATGGCAGTAGTTAAACCTTTTAAGTGTGTAAGACCGGCAGTAGATAAGGCAGCTTTAGTAGCAGCACTTCCTTATGATGTTTATAATAGAGCAGAGGCTACAGAAGCAGTACAGGGAAATGATTATTCATTCCTTCGTATAGACAGAGCCGAGACCTCATTACCTGAATATGTGGATACTTATGATCCACAAGTATATAAGCATGCAAAAAAGCTTTTCCAGGCAAGGATGGCTGATGGTACATTTATCTCGGATCCGGATGACTGCTATTATGTATATGAACTTATCATGAACGGCAGACATCAGACAGGTATAACTGCATGCTGTTCAATAGATGATTATGTAAATAACGTGATCAAAAAGCATGAGAACACCGTAGAAGCAAAAGAATATGACCGTATCAACCATGTTGATACCTTAAGTGCTCATACAGGTCCTATATTCCTTGCCTACAGAAGTAATGAGATCATCAGTGCTGTAGTTAATAAGGTTAAGGAAGGTGAGACTCTGTACTCATTTACTTCCGATGACGGTATCACACATAATGTATGGAAGATAGATAATGCTGACGATATCAAGACCATTCAGACAGAGTTTGAAAAGATCAACAACATTTATATAGCAGACGGACATCACAGATGTGCATCAGCCGTTAAGGCAGGACTTAAGAGAAGAGATCTTAATCCCGAATATACAGGTGAGGAAGAGTTTAACTTCTTCTTATCCGTACTTTTCCCTGAGGATCAGCTTATGATCATGCCTTATAACAGAGTAGTAAGCGATCTTAATGACTTAACAGAGGAAGAACTTCTTGAAAGTATCACAGGTTTCTTCATCGTAAGACCTAAGGACGGTCCGTTTGCCCCTGACAGGAAATATACATTTGCTATGCTGCTCGGTGGCAAGTGGTATGAGCTTGAAGCAAAGGATTTCATCAAGCGTGTAACAGATCCTGTAAAGAAGCTGGATGTTTCAATACTTCAGACTTACCTGCTTGACCCGGTACTCGGTATCAAGGATCCGAGAAAAGACAAGCGTATCGCATTTATCGGCGGTATCCGCGGTATCAAGGAACTTGAGAGAAGATGTAAGAGAGATATGAAGGTTGCATTTGCAATGTATCCCACATCCATTCAGGAGCTGTTCGCAGTAGCTGACGAAGGAAGGCTCATGCCTCCCAAGTCCACATGGTTTGAGCCGAAGTTAAGAAGCGGATTATTCATTCATAAATTCTGATATATATAACCGAGATGTTTTAGTGCATCCCGGTTTTTTTATTGACAAATCAATAATCATACTTTATAATATAAAGTACATTATAAATAATAGTATATATCTGGAGAGCATGGATGGAAAATAAAAACAATTCTGAAGAAGCATATTCGAATTTAGAGTATATAAAGGCAATTATGACTAAAGCGGAAATGGGATATGAAGCCATAGGACAAATGTTTTTGAAATTGGCTGTTGCATTTGTTGTTTCAAGTGCTACAACAATATTACTACGTAAATTACTGCGTTATAGTATTGTAAATACCGGGTATAAAGGAATCTTTATTACTTTACTAATTGAGTGCATTATCAAAGTCTGCATTTTTATAATTCTGTTACTATTTCTTAAACAGACTGGGATTAAACTAAAAAAAGCAAATCAGGAATATGGTTTATGGCTTTTTCGTATACTGTTTTACCTGATAATTATTTGTAACGTTTTTTTCCCAATTACAGTAATTGCAGTAACCGGTAATTCGGATACATCTGATGTCTTCGAAATGATATCTGTTGCCTTGAGCATACTGATATGTGGTGTGTTTTTAAATAATATAAAAATAAGAAAAATAGCATATATATATGGCATAATACCATTGATCATATTGGCCATAATCGGTTTATGTGATAAGTATAATCAGGTGATATATGAAGGGAGCAGTACCCCTTCTTTCTTAATGTTTTATGCGACAGTAAAAAATATTATTTATTATATATATCCTCCGGCAGGATGTTTATATATTACTTACATAATGAAGAAGGAGAAGAGAAAAAGTGAATTACAATAGTATACCGGATGCATTACAAACAAAAGTAAGAATTGCAATTATATCTGCACTGTATAATGGAGAAAAAGACTTTAACACTTTAAAAAGAATATTGGAACTGACAGATGGAAACCTGAGTATTCAGATTTCAAAACTGGAAGAGTGTGAATACGTTGAAGCAGAAAGGAAAATAGAAGGTAAAAAACGCAGAACCATATATCATTTGACACAAAAAGGAAAGGGCATATTTAAGGAGTATGTTGAAATGCTTCATGAAATTGTGGATAGTAAAACAGACATAGAAAAGGAAAAAAATGAAAACAAAGAAAATGATATATGTTTTGCAAAGTAATAGTTTATGTTTTGGGGTGACCGTGAGATTTTTCTTACGGCACCCCTAAAATTTTTCTTGTGTATATAGTAAGAATATGGTACAATATCTATGTATTTAATGAGAAAAGTATTGTTGGTTTTCTTGACTAAAATACGGAGGAGGGGTAAAAGTGAGTAAGGCAAAAAGAGCATATAAAAAAGAACTTAAGAAGAAAATGAATCTTAAATTAAAGGACAGGGTTAAGAGAAAACTTAAGAAGTTTAAACTCTTATTTATCATATTTACTACATTGGCATCGGTTATAATTGCCATTAAGGCAGTGATAGCCGTTTTGGAAAAAAAGAGAGCCAAGGATCCTACAAGGACAGGATTAAAGGATATCCTGGCGTTCTTTAGCAGCAAGTCGGTTACTTTGGCTGAGGATATCAATTCCGGTCTGATGGTAGGCGGATATGTAAGCAAGCTTAATGTCGATCTGTCACAGTGCGAGTTTAAGGACTACAGTTTTATAGCTGTAAAGAGTGTGCTGTCAGCCATCTATATAGCTGTACCTGAGAATGTCAATATCAAGTTTGACAGTATTAACTCCTTTACTTATATCAAGCAGGAGTATGATACTGACAGCTTCACAGAGGGCAATCCTACTGTATATATCGCATTAAAGGGTGCTTTCAGCAGTGTTATCGTAAGCAAGGCTGCTACTGTTGATGAAGAAGAAAAAGAAGCAGCAAAAGAGTAATTTTGAAGGGTGTTTTTAAGTAATGTTAAGAGATGCATACAACAATATAGTTAATGGTATTGACGTAAAAGAGAGTCTCCTTGAGATCAAGGATTCTCTTAAAAGTGCAGAAAGGGGCAGCCGTACAAAGGATGCCCTTCTTTTGATGATAAAAGATGATTTTTCCGTATTTTACGAGTTGTTAAAGAACTCCGATCCGAAGATAAGGAAAAATACGGCGATCGTCCTAGGTGTTCTCGGCAACAAAGACAGTGTGGATAAGCTGTATGCAGCCTACAAAAAAGAAGATGTCATGTATAACATGGCATCATATGTGGAAGCTATCCGCAAGATCGACCATACAAAGTATGTGGAAGAGCTTAAGGCACGTTTTAATGAGCTGAAAAAGACTCCGTTAACTTCCGATAATAAAAAGCATATCTTAGAAGAGATGAAGCAGCTTAAAAGCATCTTCGGTACAGGTAAGCAGGAGTTTATCGGGTATGACCTTGTAAATGAATGTATACTCACTACCAACAGGAACTATAAGGATATCACAGCCGCTGCCTTAAAGAACATCCCTCATAAGGATTTTACAGCAGGTGTGATAGTAAAGACCGATAAATTAAGACAGGTACTTCCGATAAGGACCTATGACGAGATACTTTTCATCCCGGATAAAGTAAAAACCGTAACCAACGATCCGGTAAAAGCAGCCGAAGAGCTGGTAAAAGGCGGTATAAAGGGATATATATTTGACAGAATCGGAATCACAGGCGACAGGACCGGTCAGGATGATAATATAAAGGTGAACTTCAGGACCGACTTAAGACTTAAGGGTAAAAAGGAGAACAATGACTTCGTAAAGAAGTTCTCATCCGAGTTAGAAGCCCTCACCAATTGGGAACTTTCCAATTCCGTATCTGATTATGCGTTAGAGATACGTCTGATAGAAGGTACATCAGGTAAGCTTAATGTCCTTATAAAGTTTAACATATTAAAGGATGTACGTTTTACCTATAGGAAAGACACAATAGCTGCAGGCATCAAGCCTTATCTGGCTGCTACTCTGATGCAGCTTGCTTCTCCATATCTTAAGGGTAATACTACAGTACTCGATCCTTTCTGCGGTACGGGTACACTGCTTGCTGAACGTGAGCTTGTGGCAAATGCAAGGATGTATTACGGTATAGATATGTTCGGTGAAGCCATAGAAAAAGCCAAGAGCAACCTCAAATCCTTCGGCCTGTTGAAGAAAACTGAGCTTATCAATAAGGATTTCTTTAATTTCGAGCATGCATATAAGTTTGACGAGATAGTGACCGATATGCCTTTTGTGACTGAGAATAAGTCATTAAAGGATATAGAAAACATATATGCTTCGTTTTTTGATAAGATAGACGGGCTGCTGGAGAAAAAAGCTGTAGTGGTGCTTTATTCGAGAAATCCTGAGTTTGTCAAGAAGTATTATATAAAGTCCGGCTGCAGCATAGCTGAAGATTTTGAGATATCAAAGTTTGAGAATGCACATCTTTTTGTTTTAACAAGATGATAATATTAGGATTATCAAAGGGGGAATTCACTTGAAAAAAGCCAAGATTGTACTGATTTTTTCGTTACTCATTTTGATTTCATTATTGGTAGTTTTTATAGTGACCAGACCCGCAGACGAAACCGAGGCTGAACCCAAGGCTGTATCTAAGCTTGAACAATATCAGGCTGGACTCAAGGACAAATAAATGATCATTATGATATTGGCTGCCCTTACTATGATACCTATATTCGGGTTATGGGGCTTTTTTGAATTAAAACACATTGTAAAAAAAGAATATATCATTGAATCTCCTGATATCCCGGAGTCTCTCGACGGGAAAAAACTGGCTCTTATAAGTGACCAGCATGGCATATTTCAGGGAGAAGACAATAAAAGGGTATTTGATATACTTGATAATGTATCCCCTGATCTTATCGTGATAGCGGGGGATATGGTAAACGGCAGGGGCAAGCACGAGTTAAGATATGTGTCCCGGTTTTTAAAGAGAACTTCAAAATATGATGTCCCTGTTATCTATACCTTCGGCAATCACGAGGAAAAGATGCATAAACATCATCCCCGTGCATATAAAAGGCTTAAAAGGATAGCTAAAGCCCGGTCGATATTGCTTAATAACAGAGCATATTGTCCGAAGGATATGCAGGACGTGATGTTTGTGGGACTGAATCTGCCTTTAGAGATGTATCATGCACATGATGAAGAGAATCTGATATACCGCAGGACAAAACGGATCATCAGACGATATGATGAAAAATATAACGGCTCAACTACAGATCCTGCATCAGACAAAAGATATAAGATACTTATAGCGCATGATCCGGAGCATCTTAAAAAATATTCTGAAAGCGGCTATAACCTTTGTCTGTCCGGACATCTGCACGGAGGCATAATCAGGATCCCGTTTTTAGGAGGACTTGTAACACCTAGATTTCAGTTTTTCCATAAGGTTTCAAAGGGTTATTTTGAGACCGGAAAAATGAAGACCGTAGTATCGGGCGGAGTAGGCTGGCATGATATTCCGTTAAGGATATTTAATAAACCGGAGATTCCGGTCATCATATTTAAAAGAACAACAAATTGAAAGGAAGTAGTTTTTCGACATGAGCATATCGGTAAAACTTGATGCATTTGAAGGTCCGTTAGACCTCCTTTTGCAGCTTATAGAGAAAAACAAAATAGACATATACGATATTCCTATAGCTCAGATCACCGACCAGTACATGGAAGTCATCAATACGATGTCCGAAGAAAAGATGGATGAGATGAGTGAGTTTTTGGTGATGGCGGCATACCTGCTTAAATTAAAGTCGGATATGCTTTTGCCTCAGGAGACATCACCGGAGACCGGAGAACCTGTCGATATAAGGTCTGAGCTTGTAGAAAAGCTGCTGGAATATAAGATGTATAAATACGTATCATATGAGCTTAAAGACAGGCAGTATGATGCGGAAAAACTGATGTTTAAGGAAAGCACCATTCCTTTGGAAGTGCTTCAGTACAAAGAGGATGTCGATATAGGCGAGATACTCGGGGATGTTGATCTAAGCAAGCTTAACAGCATATATAAGGATCTCGTAAAGAAGAAAGACGACAGGATTGACCCTGTCAGGAGCAAGTTCGGAAGGATAGAAAAGGAAGATACCAATATCTATGCGATATTGCAGGATATCCAGATGTACGGGCTTGCCAACAGGCATTTTTCTTTCAGACATTATCTGGACAGCAAAAAGACCAAAATGGAAGTTATCATCACTTTCCTTGCGATATTGGAACTTATAAAAATGGGCAGGGTTACCATACATCAGGAAGAGATATTCGATGATATCATGATAGATTATCTGGCGGATGATATCGTTGAACTGGATGATTTTATGTGATACTAAAAGAATCTTATAAGTTATCTTATTAATAATTGGAGAAAAAAAACATGGACATGAATGAAGTTTCAGGTCTCGACATTGAATTAAAGCTTCTGCTTGCAAAAGTAGAAGCGATACTTTTTACAATGGGTGAGGCCGTTGAGATAAGAAGGATAGCCGAAGCAGTCGGACATGATGAGGATACGGTAAGAAATTGTATACGGGCTCTTTCGGACAGATATAAGGATGAAAGCTTCGGTATACAGATAATAGAACTGGACGGATCGTTTCAGATGTGTACAAAGCCTGAAATGTATGAGTCCATCATAAAGCTTACCAATGTACCTAAAAAGCATGTCTTAACCGATGTATTGCTTGAGACGCTCTCGATAGTGGCATACAAGCAGCCCATCACAAAAGCCGATATAGAGTCGATCAGAGGAGTAAATTCCGATCACTCCATCAATAAGCTTTTGGAATACGGACTTATAGAGGAAGTAGGAAGGAAAAATGCTCCCGGACGTCCGTGCCTGTTCGGTACCTCAGAAGAATTCTTAAGACATTTCGGTATATCCTCGATTGATGAGCTCCCTGTCATCACACCAGAGAAGATGGAAGAGTTCAAGAGCGAAGCAGAAGATGAGATGCAGCTTAAACTGGATATATAATACTGATAAAAGACGCCGGATCAAAGGATAACAGATCCGGCGTATAAAATATACGAAAATTCAAAAAAAATTCTTGACAGTACTTGATATTTATGCTATTATCACCTAGTGTGCCGCACAGCGAGGGTTAAGTGACGTATGTCCCCCACAGCTGGCGAGATTTATAATAGGAGGATTCACTAATGTACGCTATTATTACAACAGGCGGAAAGCAGTACAAGGTTGCCGAAGGCGATGTGATCAAGGTTGAGAAACTTGGCGCAGCTGAGGGAGATACAATTGATTTCGACCAGGTACTTGCAGTAAACAACGGTTCTTTAGTACTCGGAAATCCTACAGTAAGCGGAGCAAAGGTTTCTGCTACAGTAGTTGAGGAAGGCAAGAACAGAAAAGTTATTGTTTACAGATACAAGAGAAAGAGCGGCTATCATAAGAAGAACGGCCACAGACAGCTCTATACCAAAGTTAAGATTGAAAAGATCAATGCTTAACAGTAAAGAATCCCGAAATAGATGATTAAGATATCTTTTTTTACAAATGATGACAACGAGATAACAGGCTTTGATTTTCACGGACATGCAGGATTTTCCGAAAACGGGAATGATATTGTATGTGCCGCTGTATCAGCTCTGGTATTCAGTACAGTTAATGCAGTCGATCAGTTGACCACATTGGAATATGATGTAAAACAAGATGAGAAAAAAGGTCATTTTTATTTCAGATTAAAAGGAAAGCCCGATCATGATACAGATCTGTTGCTTAACAGTCTGAGACTTGGTGTGGGTGAGATTCAGAAAGAATATGGTAAAAAGTATATCCGAATAGAAAAATAGGAGGTGTAGGACATGTTAAAGATGAACCTTCAGTTCTTCGCTCATAAAAAGGGTGTTGGTTCTACCAAGAACGGTAGAGATTCCGAATCCAAGAGATTAGGAGCTAAGCGTGCTGACGGACAGTTTGTAAAGGCCGGAAATATCCTTTATAAGCAGCGCGGAACAAAAATTCATCCCGGTGTTAATGTTGGACGTGGCGGTGACGATACATTATTCGCACTTGTTGACGGTACATTAAGATTTGAGAGAAAGGGCAGAGATAAGAAGCAGGCTAGCGTTTATCCTGTTGCTGCCGAATAATTTTGTTTATTTAAAGGCTGTTGCATTTTGCGACGGCCTTTTTTTTGAAGTGATCCGAGTGTGACAAGGGGACGGTTCTCCAGTCACATTATAATGAAAGGAGTGGTCCATATGTTTGCGGATACAGCTAAGATATATATCAGATCCGGCAAAGGCGGAGACGGACATGTAAGCTTCAGACGTGAGAAATTCGTACCGGACGGCGGCCCGGACGGCGGAGACGGCGGAAGAGGCGGAGATGTTGTTTTTGTCGTAGATAAGGGATTAAATACCTTAAATGACTTCCGTTATACACATAAGTTTTGTGCCCAGAACGGTGAGGACGGCAAAAACAAAAGATGCTCAGGCTTGAACGGTGAAGACCTTATCATAAAAGTACCTGAAGGTACAGTGCTCCGTGAGGAAGAATCCGGTAAGGTTGTAGCAGATATGTCCCACGGTAACGAACGCCAGGTGATCCTTACAGGCGGCCGCGGCGGTAAAGGAAATATGCATTATGCGACATCCACTATGCAGGCTCCGAAATACGCTCAGCCCGGTCAGGCTGCAAAGGAGCTTAATCTTATATTGGAGTTAAAGTGTATCGCCGATGTAGGCCTTGTAGGCTTCCCAAATGTCGGAAAATCCACATTCCTTTCACGTGTATCCAATGCTAAGCCTAAGATTGCGGATTATCATTTTACTACTCTTAATCCTAACCTGGGTGTAGTTAGCCTTGACGGAGGAAAAGGATTTGTCATAGCAGATATCCCGGGACTTATAGAAGGCGCTGCGGAAGGTATCGGTCTTGGCATACAGTTTTTAAAGCATATCGAAAGAACCAAGGTCATAATCCACATAGTGGATGCTGCATCCGTAGAGGGCAGGGATCCTGTGGATGATATCAATAAGATAAATGCCGAGCTGGAGAAATATGATCCTAAGCTGTTAGAGAAGCCTCAGATCATTGCCGCCAACAAAATGGATGTCCTGTTCGGTGAGGAAAAGGATGCCGCTATAGCTAAATTAAAAGATGCTTTTGCAGACAAAGGTGTAAAGATAGTGCCTATATCGGCCGTATCCGGTGAGGGTGTAAAGGAGCTTTTGTATGATGTATACGATCTTTTACAGGAAGCAGGTACCGAGCCTATAGTATACGAACCGGAATATATTTATGAAGAAAAGATTGACAAAAATCTTCCTTTCACTGTATCATATGATGAGGAAGAAAAAGTATATCTGGTTGAAGGTCCCCGTATCGAGAGGATGCTCGGATATACTAATCTTGATTCGGAAAAAGGCTTTACTTTCTTCCAGAATTTCTTAAAAGAAAACGGTATCTTAGATGAGCTTGAGGCTCTGGGGATCAAAGACGGAGATACAGTAAGGCTGTACGGTTGGGATTTTGACTACTATAAATAATATGTCATCCTACGCGCATCAAAGGATCTTATAAGGAGAAAACATGACTACAAAACAGAGGGCTTATCTTAAAAGCCTTGCAATGAACTTAGAGCCCATATACCAGATCGGTAAATCAAGCATAACACCTGAATTTACCACCGGTATAGCGGAAGCATTGGAAGCCAGGGAGCTTATAAAGATATCCGTTCTTAAAAACTGTGCGGACGATCCTAAAGAACTGGCACAGATACTTTCCGAAAGGACAGGTTCAGAGGTTATACAGGTAATAGGTAAAAAGATAGTATTATATAAGAGATCAAAGAAAAATCCTAAAATAGACATCTGAAAGGATTGATATTATGGAAAAGATCGGAATAATGGGCGGAACCTTTAATCCAATACATTTGTCTCATATAATGATAGCCGGAAGGGCTTTGGAATATCTTAAACTTGACAAGATACTTTTTATGCCCTCAAAACTGCCGGCACATAAGGATAACAATGAACTGGTATCGGAAAAAGACCGTAATGCCATGGTAAAAATGGCTATAAAGGATTATCCGGGATTTGAATTTTCTGATTATGAGATGAACAGGGAAGGTTACACATATACTGCAGATACTGTCGAGCATCTTACCCATGAAAATCCGAATGTAAGATATTATTTTATCCTTGGCGGGGATTCACTGGCACAGTTTGAAAAGTGGCACAGACCCGATCATATCCTGGAGAATTGTGCGCTTGTATGTGCACCCAGGATCAGTGATGCAGTAGGACTTAAAGGCAACAACGAAGAGTTTATAAATATCGCCAAACATCTGGTAGATAAGTTTTCCAAGAAAAAGGCAGACGGTTCATTATTCATACCTGAGATACATTTTATCCCGGGCCCTTTGGTAAGTATATCTTCTTCAGATGTAAGGAATCATATAAAGTGCGGCATGGCTATAACAGGTATGGTGCCTGCCGGAGTGGACAAGTATATAACCGAAAACGGACTGTACACAGATGCTTTTTTTGAAAGCATTAAGCAGGAATTACAGAAAAAACTTACACCCAAACGCTATAAGCATGTGATAAATGTGGCTGAGACTGCATTTAAGCTAGCATTAAGCTATGGGATAGACCCTGTAAAGGCTTATACAGCCGGTCTGTTGCATGACTGTGCCAAATATTTCAGCGATGAGGAAATATTAAAGGAAGCCGAAAAATACGGTATAGTTCCTGAGGCAGCCGAACTTGCCACACCGTGCAATCTGCTGCATTCCAAGGTCGGATCATTTATCGCCGCTGAAAAGTACTGCATAGAAGAAAAAGATATACTGGATGCGATATATTATCATACAACAGGAAGACCCGACATGACTTTGCTTGAAGAGATAATATATGCGGCAGATATCTTAGAGCCGGGCAGGGATATGGAGTATACGCCTTCGCTTGATATACTCAGGTCTGAAGCCTCGTATGATCTTGATCTGGTGGTATATCAGCTTTTGGAAAATGCGGTACCGTATTTAAAGGAAAAATGTAAAGACTGCATCTGTACTCTGACTCTTGATACATATGAGTATTATAAGAAACTGATAAATGAGAGAAAAAATTGACGGAGTAATATATGAAGGATATAGAGAAAATAGTTAAACTGGCCAGAAATGCCATGGAAGATAAAAAGGCAATAGATGTTAAGGTAATATACATCGGTGAGATATCTGTCATGGCCGACTACTTCATTATCTGCAGTGCCAGCTCGAGTGCTCAGATGGAAGCCATAGTCGATAATGTAGCAGAGGAACTGGCAAAAGAAAAGGTATTTTGCAAGAAAACAGAAGGCAACCGTAACAGCGGCTGGATACTTATGGATTACGGCGATATAGTAGTACATGTATTCATGCGTGAGGACCGTGAATTCTACAATCTGGAGAGAATCTGGAGAGACGGCAAGGTCGTATTTGATGACTGATAAAAATGTCATCCTTAGCGTGGCAAAGGAACTTATAAAAAATGTCATCCTGAGTGAATCAAAGGAACTTTAAGATCCTTCACTTCGTTCAGGATGACTTTTTAATTCATCAAAATCAGCTTATTTAATCATCAGAATAACTTTCAGAATAACCTGAATAATCCGATAACCTTACCGAGTATCTGGCAGACATCGGTAATGATGGGAGAGAATATCTCATTCTCAGGCTGGAGCCTATAGTGACCGTCTTCTTTATAGAAGGTCTTGACCGTCACTGTATCACCGATGAGAGCTACTACATAGTCGCCGTTATTGGCTGTGGTCTGCTGCTCGACAAGGATAAGGTCCTTATCATGTATGCCGGCGTTTTTCATGCTTTCGCCCTTCACACGGAGCATGAACACTTCCTTGCCGTAAGGAAGCACATCGGAAGGAAGAGGGAAGTATCCCTCGTAGTTCTCAACAGCCAGGATAGGAAGACCTGCCGTGACTGTCCCCAATATGGGTACATTAAGATTGTTACGGCGGAAGCTTGAGAATGAATCGTCAACTATCTCTATACAACGGGGCTTAGCAGGGTCACGCCTGATAAATCCGTGCTTCTCCAAAGAATTAAGATGTGCATGTACGGAAGAGGTGGACTTAAGATGTACTGCTTCACATATCTCCCTTACCGAAGGAGGAAAGCCTTTGTCCACTATCTGTTCTTTTATATAATCAAGTATCTCACGCTGCTTTTTGGAAATTATATCTCTTGCCATGAATAAAACCCGTTACCTTTCCGGTATGATCACCTAAATAAGTATAATATAGCCAATAATAAAATATCGAATATTAGTTCGTATTCATATGATAACATATAAAATACAATTTGTCAAACAAATGTTTGTATTTTTATTTGATCTTTTTTGTTTCCCAGTATTCATGCACTGCATGAAAAAGCCTGTCTTTTACACCGGGGTTCTCTTTTTCAAGCGTTTTGATCAAAGTTTTAACGTATTCGCGTTTGGTGTAACCGTCAGCAGGGCATGGATTTTTCTCCACAGGCAGGCTGTACAGATTTTTGAAACCGACAACATCGCACTCATCCACATATAAAAGAGGACGTATAAGAGTGATATCCATCCGGTCTAAGTAAGTTACGGGAGCATAGCAGTAATAATGTCCTTCATATATAAGGGACATCAAAGTGGTTTCTATGGCATCGTCTTTGTGATGAGCGTAGGCTTCTTTGTTACAGCCGAGCTTTTTGGCTTCGTCGTTAAAAGCACCTTTACGCATTTTGGCACATAATGAACAGGGATTTTCTTCCTTCCTTATATCAAATACGACCTGTTTTATCTCGGTATCTACCACGGTATAATGAACACCCATTTCATCACACAGAGCCCTTATCCTTGAGGTATCAAACTCGGGAAATCCCATATTGACGGTGATGGCTTCTATCTCAAAATGCTTGGGATAAAAGCGTCGCAATCCGTTTAATGCGTATAGGAGAGTAAGGCTGTCCTTACCGCCGGATATACCTATGGCTATACGGTCGCCTTCCGCGATCATATTATATTCGTCAACGGCCTTACGGGTAAGACTTAATAATCTCTTTAACTGCATATTTACCTCCGAAATCAAACACTTATAGATTTTATCACAAATTTGTTAAATTGTGTAGCATTTTTGTGAAATGCCTTGACTTTTTAAAGCAGTTAAATGATAATATTACATGGTTGTTACAAAAGTATAATACGATGGAACATGAGGATTATCAATGAATATAGAGACCAGGAATTTCAAGAAAACAGCGAATTGGATCATAAGATTAAATATACTGCTGGTATGTTTACTTCTTTTGTTGGCAGGCGTATGTTATATGTACCCTGCTATAGCAGCATCTGCTGACAATGCCTTTAAATACAAGGATTATTCGACCGGGAAGACAGCCACATATACCGGTACCGTACCTGTTTATATAGTGGACGGGATAGAAGCTGACTTGGAAAAGCAGCCGCCTATGCTTTCCGAAAGAAATATAGCATATGTAAGTGCCGGAGCACTTTTTAAAGATGCTATAGGTGCAACTGCCAAATACAGCACATCTAAGAAATGCATCACTATAAAATACAAAGGCCATGTGCTAAAGATGTACATAGGGAAAACTCTCGCCGAGATAGACGGAGAAGAGATAGAGGCTCCCTGTGCACCCTACAGGGTAAAGTATAAGGCAAGTAAAAAGACCGCCACAATGGTACCCTCAAGATTCGTAGCTGAGACTCTCGGTATTGAATATTACTGGGATTCCGCGACTTCCACCGTTAAGATCAAGACGCCTTTTTACTATGAGCTTGAAGGTGAAAAGATAAAATATGAGGGCACCCGCGGGAAGATCACTTTTGAGGGTGAAAATGTAGAACTTTTGGATACACCTTCGATCATACTCGAGGATACAGCTCTCATCAGTACGAGATCAAGAGTATTTAAGGTTATCGGTATTGATTTCGATTATGATGATGAAAGCGGGCTTATAAGTGTTGAGTACGGCGGTAACAAAGTACTTTACAGTGTCGGAAGCAGGATCGCTTATGTAAACGGACTGCTTAGCAGATGTTCATATGCACCCACAGTATTCTATATATATGACAGAGATTCCGATATCCTGTATATCCCCGGACGTTTTACCATGGAAAATCTCGGATTTAATTATGTATGGAATGCCCAGACAGGTACATCCGAGATATCTACGATAAAGGAAGACATCATTACCGATACGGAAAATGATACCGGTGCGGATATTGGTACGGACACAGATAATAATACTGATATAGAAAACGATGAGAACAATGATAACGATATAGAAACTGATAACAACAACGATACCGGTATGGATCAGGACACCGAAAATAATGATAACACGGATGATACTTCAAAAACCGATGAAAATACAGAGCCTGAGGCAGTAATACTTCCGAAGCAGCTGATAAATGTTATCAATACCAATGACGGTTATAAGTTCTTTATCGACAAAGAAAACTGTATACAGACCTTAAAGCTTCCGGTACCGTCGGGTGTCAGTGCTTCCGATATCGATGTATTTGAAGACATCATAGGATGTATGACAGAGCTTAAGCTAAAAGGTGACCATACGGAGTTTTATAAAGATGTCGAGGTCGATAACCCCGGACAGGCTATACTTCAGATACAGATATATTACGATCCGAATACCGATGATACTCTGATAAGGCTTTTCAGTGACATAGTACTCGGATGTGAGCTTAAGGATAATGATGACGGTATGGTAGATGTCAGGATGGATTTTGTAAAGAACATCTATGATAAGGTAATAGTACTTGATGCCGGACATGGCGGACACGATCCCGGAGCTCAGGCCGAAGGATATAACGAGAGTGACCTGAACCTGAAGGTTATCCTTAATTGCCGTGAACTGTTTAAGGATTCTGATGTTAAGGTATTTTACACCAGGATAGACGATACTTTCCAGACTCTTTACGACAGAGCTGATTTTGCCGAGCTTGTGGGAGCCGATCTGTTCATATCCGTACATCATAATTCGTCTTGGTATAACACGATAAAAGGTACCAGTGTATATTACGGAGATAAGGATACATACACATCGCTTAACGGACTTACAAGTGAAAAACTGGCCAACCTGATGCTTGAAAATCTCGTGGATAAGCTTGATACCGAAGTGTTTGCCACAGGAGTGATAAATAAAAACTTTGTTGTGGTACGAGATTCTAAGGCACCGGCAGTATTACTCGAGATAGGATTTATGTCCTGCCCTGAGGAGTTGAGCCGCCTGGTTAAGGACAGATTTTCAGAGAAGGTTGCAAAGACAATATATAATACAGTACTCGGTATCTACGAAGATGCTGAGTAATTGGCAAAGGGTGTGACAGAAGAACCCGGGTCACAAGGAATCCGTCACCTACGGTGACACCTTGTGACATACCCTGTCACATAAGGTGAATCATGGAGAACAGAAGTTATCATCAACAAAAAAATATCGAATATACTAAAAAGCTCCGTGAATTCTTAGCTGAGCTTCCGTCATATGTGACAAGCTATTTCAGGGGTATAGAGCAGCGTACCCAGGCCAGGTCGAGGCTTGCCTATGCCAATGATATAAGAGTGTTTTTCGAATGGATCACAAAATCCAATCCGATATATGCGGGTAAAGAGCTAAAAAGCATACCGGCATCCGTGCTGTCCGATATGAATGCTTTTGATATTGAGGAATATATGGAATATCTGAAGTTAAGAGATGAGGGCGACATAGAGAAGGTAAACTCGGAAGTGACCATAAAGAGAAAGATGTCGGCACTCAGAAGTCTTTTTAACTACCTGTACAGGAACCAGATCATAGAAAATAACGCAGCCATACAGGTGGATATGCCGAAGCTCCATGAGAAAGCAATAGTCAGGCTTGATGTCGATGAGGTATCAAAGTTCTTAGATGTGGTGGAATACGGACCTCAGAACATGTCACAGAGAAAACAGAAATTCCATGAGTTAAATAAGGTAAGAGACTTAGCTATCATGACACTGCTGCTCGGTACGGGCATGCGTGTAACCGAGCTCGTGGGAATAGATCTAAAGGATCTCGATTTCGCCAATGGCAGGGTAAAGGTAACCCGCAAAGGCGGATATGAGGCATATATTTATTTTGGTGATGAAGTGGCTGATGCTCTGTCAAAATATGTTGATGAGCGTGAAAATATAAAGGACATTAAAGTAGGGCATGAGGATGCGTTGTTCCTCTCCACGCGAAAGAGCAGAATAACCGTCAGAAGCATAGAACTGATGGTCAAGGAGTATTCAAGTTACATTACCACAGTAAAAAAGATCACACCTCACAAACTGAGAAGTACTTACGGTACATCCTTGTACCAGGAGACCGGTGACATATATCTGGTAGCCGATGTATTGGGACACAAGGATGTAAATACAACCAGGAAGCATTATGCGGCATTGGATGAGGAAAGGAAACTCAAGGCGAGGGATATCGTTAAATTGAGGAAAGAATGAATGAGTTTTGTGGCAAAAACGATTTAGTCTGTGTACAGTTTCGGAATTAAGGAAATTTTTTTTGACACACCAAAGAGTCAAAAAAATATTCCCTTAATTCCTCAACTGATGATAGGGTTAAGATGGTTTTTGCCATGTAATAAGAAAAAGGAGAAAAACATGAAAGTTAAAGAAAGCGAATACTTAAAGATAAAGAAGCCGGTCTTACAGAAGCTTCTTAATAAGTTACTTGATAAGTATGAGTATGCGTCGATACTTGCTAATGATTCTGAAAGCACTAACTACAGGGTATCTAAGACAGGTACCAATATCTCGGAGGATGGAACATTGTCCGAGAGAGGATTCTGTGTAAAGGTATATGATAACGGAAAGGCTGCTGAGTACAGCTTCAGTGCCATAGAAGATGATACCGTAGATGCAGTGGCATCAGAGATAGCTGAGAGACTAGGCGCACTTGGTGCTAAGCTTCCCGAAGGTGTAACGGCATATAAGTTCGCCGATATCGAGGATGAAAAGCTCTTTATCGATGAAAGCACGGAATATGCGGTTGATCCCGAGACAAAGGGTGACAACAATATCATTGACCTGCTTACTCGTATATCCGAAAAAGGCCGTGCATACGATGAAAAGATCATTGACTGCAGAGTGGCATTTTCTTATCAGAAGTATTCAAAGATGTTCATGTCAAGAAATAAGGATCTGACACAGAACGTTATGTGGTCATGCGGCTTTATAGTAGTAATGGCTAAAGACGGTGAGGAGATCCAGAATTCATATAAGCCCGTATCCATGCTGGGCGGCATAGAGGTACTTGATACATTGGAGAGCAAGCTGGAAGATGCCTGCAAAACAGCTATTGAGCTTCTTTCGGCAGAACCCATGGTACCCGGTGAATATGACTGCATATGCGAGCCCGATGTAACCGGTATGATAGTACATGAAGCATTCGGACACGGCGTAGAGATGGACATGTTCGTAAAAGACAGAGCCCAGGCTAAAGAGTTCATCGGTAAGCAGGTGGCATCGGAGCTTATCACCATGCATGACGGAGCATGCACCATCCCGCAGGTAGCTACATACTTCTTTGATGACGAAGGTATACCTGCACACGATACCATCATCATAGATAAGGGTATCCTTAAGACAGGTATATGTGACGCTCAGTCAGCTATGCATTTAGGACTTAACGGCACCGGCAACGGACGTCGTCAGGATATGACCAGAAAAGCATATACCAGAATGACCAATACTATATTTGAAGCAGGCACCAGCAAAGTAGAAGATATGATTGCTTCTGTTAAACACGGATTCCTGCTCTGTCAGGCTTCCTCCGGTATGGAGGATCCTAAGAACTGGGGTATCCAGCTGATGGTGGATATCGCCAGGGAGATCAAGGACGGCAAGCTGACAGGAAAGATATATTCACCCATAGTCATGACCGGATATGTACCCGACCTCTTGAAGTCGATATCCATGATCTCCGACAAGATAGAAGCAGGCGGCACCGGATACTGCGGCAAGGGCTATAAGGAATGGGTCAAGGTATCTGATGGAGGCCCTTATATCAAGGCTCGTATCAGACTCGGATAATAGGAGGAAATTATGAAAGAAAAAATACTCGCCTCATTAAAGAGGCTTAATATTGAAGAATATACTATAAATATCACTAATTACAAGAGTACCCAGATGTTCTTTATTAAGAAGAGCCTGGATACAAAGAGAGCCGAGAATACCACTACATATAATGTAAACGTATTTAAGAAGTTTGAAAAAGACGGTAAAGAGATGAAGGGTAACTCATCCGTATTTATCTATAACGGTATGACAGATGACGAGATCGATAACGCATTAAAAAGAGCAAACTTAGCAGCCTCATTTGTATGCAATCCTACATATGAACTTATGGAATGTACGGAAAATAAGTTCACGACCATAGAATCGGATCTATTTAACTACACCTTAGAAGAGTGCTGCGAAAAAACTGCAGAAGCTCTTTTTGCAGCAGATAACAGAAGTGAAGTGTTTGTAAACTCGGCAGAAATATTTGCTTACGAATACAATGTTGAGATAATAACATCCACAGGTATTGACTCGGGGTACACAAAGAGAAAGATCAGCGGTGAGTTTGTAGCACAGTGTAAAGCTCCTCAGGATGTTGAAACTTATAAGGATTTTGAATACAACTGCCTTGATACAGAGGCATTAAAAGCAAAGGTAAGTAAGACCCTCGAATACACACTTGACAGGGCAAAGGCTACTGAAGCTCCTAAGGCAGGAAAATACAGAGTCATCATAAGTGATTCTTATGTCAATGACATATTTGAGTATTATAAAGGAAGAGCTCAGGTTGGATATATATATGCCGGCTATTCTACATTTGAGGTCGGACAGAATGTTCAGGCACTGAATGCCGAAGGCGAATATGCCGAGATCAAGGGTGATAAGGTCAGTATGACACTTGTGCCTACTGCACCTATCAGCGATGAAGGCATATGGCAGAAGGAACTTAAACTGCTTGATAACGGTGAGTTAAAAACTTTCTATGGCGGTTTACGTTTTTCAAGATATCTGGGTGTAGAACCCACCGGATTTTTTGGCAGTGCAAATGTAGCTCCCGGAAGTATGTCGGTAGAAGATATGAAGAAAGATCCGTATCTTTGGGTAGTAAACTTCTCAGACTTCCAGCTTGATGACTTTACCGGTCATTTCGGCGGTGAGATAAGACTGGCATTCCTGTATGACGGAGAAAAGGTTACTCCTGTAACCGGAGGCTCCATCAACGGAAGTATCATTGACTCACAGACCAATATGCATTTTTCAAAAGAAATCCAGAGATCTGCCAACTTTACAGGTCCTTATGCTATGTGCTTTGAGGATGTACCTGTAGCAGGGGCATAAATCATTTCTAAAAATACAGCCGCCTTTACCGTTAATCGGTAGAGGCGGTTTTAAAAAGATAATCTAATCGTTCACTTATCACTTTAAAATCAATAGTACATTTACCATCCCAGATATTGACCGGGATAATATCATTAAATGTATACTCAATCGGTTTGGAGGACTTTTTAAAGAAATATACAATTATCTTACTTTGTTTGGGCATAACGATCCAGTATTCGCGTACACCTGAACTTTCATACTTTGATTTTTTCCTATAAACATCATGATACCAATTAGATTCGGAAAGCACTTCAATAATGAGATCGGGTGCACCGACTACCCGAGCATATGTAATTTTATCTCTGTCACAGGTAACAAGCACATCAGGCTGCACCATGGTTTTGTCATCTTTATCAAGCTGAACATCGGTAGGAGCTATAGAAGCACTACATTTACCATTATTTTTATAAATATAATCATCTAAAGCTTTCCATATTTGTATAGCAATCTGATTATGCAAGTAGCTTGGAGCTGCCATATCATAAAAAACACCATCTATAAGCTCTACGCGCACATCATTAGGTAACGCAAGATAATCGTCTATTGATTTATTTTCATACGAAGATAAATCAATAGCATTTGTTCCACCGGATAAAATACCTTCATAGTGTTCTAAATCTTTTTTCTTATAAGTTTTTCCCTTAATTTCAGCCTCATATGCAGGATCGCATAAATAGAGGCGTTCACTTTGAAACTCTTCAAATGCATTTCCTAAAGCTAACAGGGTTTTGTTTCTTGGTGTGGATGTAGCTCTACAGAAAACCTTTTGTACAGTACTTAATGGTACGCCTGATCTTTCAGCTATATCCATATATGATAAACCGGATATCTTTTTATAGAAAATCATTTCATCCAAAGTCATAAGTTTCATATGCATACCTACCTAAATCATTTATTATCTCAAAATATTGCTTATATATTTCCATTATATTGCTTATGTGATCATATGTCAAGGTAAATCATTGCATATTTCCATAAATATCCATTGCACGATTTGATAATAAATCTATTTTTTTCCAAAATATGAAAGCTACCTACAGGAAGCTTTTAAAGGAATTAAAGCTTACTAAGTCCATTAAGCTTAAGACCATTAAAAACAGCTGATATATTAAAAACAAGATTGAAAACTAAAGTCAGGGGACGGTTCAAAGGAGACTTATGAACCGTCCCTTTTTACTTAAAAATTCTACTTGAAAAAAAGAAAAATGTTGATATAATAATGTGTGGATTATTATTTGGAGGAAATATATATGAAAATCTTAGTTTTAAATGCAGGTAGTTCATCCTTAAAGTACCAGCTCATCGATATGGAAAATGAGAAGGTTCTGGCTAAGGGTAACTGCGACCGTATCGGTATCGATAATTCGTTCTGTAAGCATAAGAACGGAGACAAGCCCCAGGTAGAACTTAAGCGTGAGTTTAAGAACCATAAAGACGCTATCAAGATGATCCTTGAGCTTTTGGTAGACAAGGAGAACGGATGGGGATGTATCGACTCAATGGAGGAGATCAGTGCAGTCGGCCATCGTGTAGTTGCTTCAGGTGAGTACTTCAAGGAGCCCACACTTGTTACAGATGAATCTCTTGAAAGACTTAAGCTTACATTCGAACTCGGACCTCTTCATAACCCTCATGCATACACAGGCGTTGTAGCATGCCGTGAGGTTATGCCCGGTACTCCCATGGTACTTGTATTTGATACAAGCTTCCATCTTACCATGCCTGAAGAAGCATATATGTACAACATCAAGTATGAGGATTACGTAGATTATCATGTAAGACGTTACGGTGCTCATGGTACCAGCCACAAGTATGTATCTGGTGCTGCAGCTGAGTATCTCGGAAAAGATATCAAGGACCTCAACATCATCACATGCCACTTAGGAAACGGTTCTTCCATCAGTGCTGTAAAGGGCGGCAAGTGTGTTGATACTTCCATGGGCTTTACCCCTCTTGCAGGTGTATGTATGGGTACACGTTCAGGTGATATCGATGCATCGGCAGTAGAGTTCTTAGCTAAGAAGAAGAACATGGATATCTACGAGATCACATATTATCTTAACCATGACTGCGGTCTTAAAGGATTATCAGGCGGATATTCTGACTTCAGAGACTTAACAGCCAACAGAGCCGAAGGCGGCGAGAAGGGCAGAAGAGCAGATCTTGCATTAAAGAAGTTTGCTTATGACTGCAGAAAGTACGTCGGTGCATACATGGCAGTACTCGGCAAGGTTGATTGTATCGTATTTACCGCAGGTATCTCAGAGTGGAACGGATTTATCATCAATGACATACTTGAAGGTCTTGAGGTATACGGTATCGAAGTTGATAAGGCTAAGAACACCGATTCCTGTCCTGTACCTGTTAAGGATATCACAGGTCCTAACGGTAAGGTTAAGATTTTAGTTATCCCTACTAATGAGGAACTTGTAATCGCAAGAGAGACCAGAGATGTTGTAAGTAAGTAAATGGAGGAAAAAGACATGAGTTTTATAGATGATATCAAAGCACGTGCAAGAAAAAATATCAAGACCATCGTTCTCCCCGAGGCTGAGGACAGACGTGTACTTGAAGCAGCAGCTACCACTCTTAAAGAGGGTAATGCAAAGATCATCCTTATCGGTAATAAGGCTGATATCGATAAGTTAGGAAAAGGACTTGACCTTTCAGGTGCTACAATAGTTAATCCCAAGGAGTGTGATAAGTTACAGGCTTACATCGATAAGTTAGTAGAGCTTCGTGCTAAGAAGGGTATGACTCCCGAGCTGGCCGAGCAGGCACTTACCACAGACTATACCACATTTGCAGTAATGATGGTTAAGATGGGTGATGCAGACGGCGTAGTATCAGGTGCATGCCATTCTACAGCAAATACACTTCGTCCCTGCTTACAGATACTTAAGACTGCTCCCGGCAACAAGTCGGCATCAGCATTCTTCCTTATGATAGTACCTGATTGTGAGTACGGCGAGGATGGAGTATTTGTATTCGGTGACTGCGGACTTAACCAGAATCCCGATCCCGAGCAGCTTGCAGAGATCGCTTCCCAGTCAGCTAAGAGCTTCGAGCTCCTGACCGGCAAGAAGGCAAGAGTTGCTATGCTCAGCCATTCTTCAAAGGGCAGCGCTAAGCATGATGATGTAACTAAGGTGGTTGAGGCTACAAGGATCGCTAAAGAGACATATCCTGATATCGAGCTTGACGGAGAGTTACAGCTTGATGCAGCTATCGTTCCTTCAGTAGGTGCTTCAAAGGCTCCCGACTCCAAGGTAGCAGGTAAGGCTAACGTACTTATATTCCCTGACCTTGATGCAGGCAATATCGGTTACAAGCTTGTACAGCGTCTTGCAAAAGCTGAAGCTTACGGTCCTGTTATGCAGGGTATCGCAGCTCCCGTTAATGACCTTTCACGCGGATGCTTCGCTGAGGATATCGTAGGTGTAGTAGCTATCACAGCAGTTCAGGCTGCAGCAAACTAAGATTTATCATTTTGATAATATACAGAATGTATTACGGGTATCTGATCTTCAGGTACCCGTTTTTTAACAAGGTACATGTGTTTGTTTTGTTGACTGTTTCGGGTAGTTATGCTATAATTTAAATTTAGTTATTATGCTTAAAAAAGAGGTATGAGATGAATAAGCTTAAAGGATTGGAACCCAAAAAGGTATTTGAATTTTTTGAATATATCTCATCCGTTCCGCGCGGTTCGGGAAATACCAAGGCAGTCAGCGACCTGTGCGTTAAGTTTGCCAAGGAAAGAAATCTTGATGTTTATCAGGATGAACTGAACAATGTGATCATAAGAAAGCCGGCTACGCCCGGGTATGAAAAAGCTCCTATAGTGGTACTGCAGGGGCATCTCGATATGGTATGTGCAAAAAATGATACTTGCCAAAAGGATATGGCGTCTGAGCCCATAGACCTTACTCATGATGACAAATATGTATATGCCGTTGATACCACTTTGGGCGGAGACGACGGTATAGCCGTAGCTTATGCTCTTGCTATACTTGACTCGGATGATATACCTCATCCTGCTTTAGAAGCAGTATTTACCATCGATGAAGAGACCGGTATGGATGGTGCATGCCATATAGATGCCGGGCAGATAAAGGGCAGAATATTTATCAATATTGACAGCGAAGAGGAAGGCATATTTACATGCGGATGTGCCGGCGGATGCCGTATAAACGGACTTATACCCGTAAAAAGAACTAAAGTACAGAACAAAGGTAAGTTTTACGAGATAGTGCTTAAAGGACTGAAGGGCGGACATTCCGGCTGTGATATACATAAGCAGCCTGCCTCGGCCAATCATCTGATGGGAAGGATATTGCATGACATTTATGAAAGATATGCATTTAATCTTTGTTCTTTAGAAGGCGGTAAATTTGATAATGTTATATCTGAGGCTGCAAGAGCTGTGATATTTACCGGCAAGTCCGATAAAAAAATGGCTGAAGACCTTTATTCATATATAAAGGAATACAACAACGAACTGAGATCCGAATACTATACCATTAATCCGGATATGGAATTAAGTATTTCGGAATACAGTAACGGAGCATCCGAAGATGGAAAGCTATCCGGTGAAGCAAAAGCACTCGATGATGTCTCGACATTAAAGGTGATCGATTCGATATACCTTGTACAACAGGGTGTGATCGAGATGGATCCGAATCTTAAAAGCATGGTACAGACCTCGCAGAACTTAGGAGTGATAAAGCTGCAGGATAATGATTTTAAGATATGCTTCCTTGTCCGTTCATCCATAGAGGCCCAGAAACAGACTGCTATAGATAAGATCACGGCTCTGATAAAGCTTATGGGTGGTAATGTATCATATTCGGGTAATTATCCCGGATGGAAATATGAACCCAAGTCAAGCTTAAGAGAGCTCTGTATAAAGGTATATAAGGAGCAATACAAAAAAAATCCTATAGTTACTTCGATACATGCAGGGTTAGAGTGCGGACTTTTTGCAGATAAGCTTAAAGGATTGGATGCAGTATCGATGGGACCGAATATACTTGATATCCATACTCCGAGAGAAAGGCTTGAGATAGCATCAGTTGAAAGAGTATGGAAGTTTTTGCTCAGAGTGCTTGAGATGATCAAATGAAACATAAGATTCTTCTCTATTGAAGATATCTATGATATAAATATTTATGAAAGGAGTTCGGGATCATCCCGAAAACTAACATGAAAAAAATTTCTAAATTATTGCTTGCTGCACTTATGTTGGTGACAATATTTGCATTAACAGGCTGCGGCGCAAAAGAGGTAGAGGTAAATCTTGCCGACTATGTAAAATATACATACGAAGGTTACGACGGCATGGGTACAGGTGAAGCCGAGATCGATGCACGTAAGATTGCAAGAGATATCGAAGAAGAAATCGGTGAAGAAAAAGCATCGGATGCACAGAGGATTTTAAAGAAGATCGATGTAACTTTGGCTAAGATCGAGAATTTAAGTAACGGTGAGTCAGTAGCTGTATCCTTTGATAATGTCAATGAAGATACTCTCAAAGAAGAATGCGGCGTGATCGTTAAAGCCGAAGGATTCGATACTACAGTATCCGGTCTTACGGAGCTGGAGGAAGTTGACCTGTTCGCAGATTACGAGATCAAATTTTCGGGAAATGATACTCTCGGCTATGCATATGTAAATCATTACAATTTCCCCGAGGGTGTATATGGAGTATATCTTGATCTTGAAAAGAAAGAAAATCTTTCAAACGGCGAAAAGATAAAGCTTGTTGCAAAGGATTATGATGACGGCGATGTAGTAAAGACTCTTGCTGAAGAAGGTAAGAAAGCAAAAGCATTAGAATACGAAGTAACTGTATCAGGTCTTACCGAGCTTGTAGAATATGATATATTCCAGGGCTTAGAGATGAACTATGAAGGCTTAAACGGACATGCTACCGCTACTCTGAGATTTGATTATAATGTAAATGATTACTATTACAGCTTTGAATTCTTAATGGATAAGAGTGAAGAGCTTTCAAACGGCGATATCATCACCGTTACCTGCGATATGGATGACTACTATAAGGATGATTATGCCGATATCAATGCTTATGCCGCACAGCGCGGTATCAAGCTTACAGCTACCACCAAGCAGGTTACCGTTGAAGGTATTTTAGCTCCTATCGCCGATACTTCAGAAATCGACAGTGCTGTATTTGAACAGATGAAGGCAGATGATATCGAAAAGATCAAGACTATATATACTGACGGTTATGAGAATGTCGCAGCTGCCAATTCTTTCCTTGATGCTAAGTATATCGGAAGCTTCATAACATTTAAGAACAGCAGTTATTATGATTATGCCAATAAGATCATAAATGTATACAAGTGTGATATCAAGTATGTAGATACAGATCCCGTATGGATATATTGGTGTTCGGTATATACAACAGACAGGGACGAGACTACAGGTCAGTATACTGTTTCCGAGATAGAAGCCGTTACTCCCGCTGAGTTTTATAAGTATTATGCATACAGTGATGATTTTGCCTGCTTCGAGGATGAAAACAAAAACATTTACCTTGGATTTACAAATGTAGATGATGTTATTAAGGCATTTACAGATGATTACCACGGAGATTCCAATGCCGAAGTTATCTTTAACAATATCGCCGATACAGAAGAACCTCATGCTGACGGAACCGTCACTGTTGAAAAGCCCCCTGTAGAGCTTAGCGAAAATCCTATAGATATCTCAAAGGAAAATGAGGGAACAAAATGCAGTGCCACAGTAAATGATGCATATAATGTTTACACAGAAGATCAGGCAAATGCTCTTTTGGAGAAGGCATATTTTATGACTGATTACATATGTAACGCCGAAATCATCACAGTCGGAGATCTTGAATCCGCTGAAGAGGATTCTTTCCAGGCAAAATGTGATCAGATATATGCTGAAAAGTTTAACGGTACAAGAGCTTTGATCTATATGATCGATGCAAATACTCTTAAGGATTATATGTATCTTAATGACGGATCTGATGTACTTTCGGAACTCGAACCCGAACTCGAGGATACTCCTTATTCTTTCAGAAGTGAGAATCCTTATGAATACACCGTAAAGATTTTTGATACTCTGATTGCCGTAATAGGCGGAAATAATTCTAAGAATGCAGAGGATGCCGCATGAAATGGATAAAACTTTCACTCAATACCACGGTAGAGGCAGAAGATCTCATCACCGCGGTACTTGATGAAATGGGCATTGAAGGCGTACAGATAGAAGACAAGGTTCAGCTGTCGGAAGAAGACAAAAAAAGAATGTTTATCGATATCCTCCCCGAACTCCCTCCGGACGACGTGGAGGCTGAACTGAGCTTCTATGTAGACTGTGATAGTGATATTGAAGAACTGAAAAGCAATATTCTGGAAAATCTTGAGCCATATGCCGGAGAATACAATCTCGGCACTCTTGAATTCACTGTGTCCGAGACTGAGGATACCGACTGGATAAATAACTGGAAGCAGTATTTTAAGCCGTTCAGGGCAGATGAAGGCATAGTTATTAAGCCTACATGGACATCGGCAGATGAACTTCCCGATCACAATGATGACGATCTCATCATAGAGATAGACCCCGGTACAGCATTCGGTACAGGTGCTCATGAGACAACCAAGCTCTGTATCAAGGCTTTAAAGAAATATCTTAAAGCCGGTGATAAACTTTTAGATGTAGGATGCGGAAGCGGAATACTCTCTATAGTAGGCATGAAGCTGGGCGCAGAAGCTGCCTTAGGTATCGATGTCGATGACAACGCCACACATACATCGGTGGAGAACGCCGGTATCAACGGTATAGAAGCTGAATATCTGGACCAGGGGGACGGGGTTAGTGGTCCGTTAATTGATATCGAGAAAGATCATATAAGATTTTTTACAGGGAATGTTCTTGAAGATGATGCGTTGTGCAACCGTACCGGATTTGACAGATTCGATGTGGTAGTGGCAAATATATTGGCTGATATCATCATCCCGCTGTCAGGTGTAACTTCCAAGTACATGAGAAAAGATGCCATATTTATCAGCTCCGGCATCATCAATACAAAAGAGGATGCAGTAAGAAATGCACTTCTAAAAAACGGTTTTGAGATATTGGAAGTGATAAAGATGAACGACTGGGTAGCTTTTGTGGCGAAGAAGAAATAATGTGTAAAGTAAGATAATAAGTCCTTCGCTGCGTTCATGATGATTTAAAAAGTTTGACATAAATACAGGATGACAAAATATGTACCATTTTTATACTGATAAAGCGAATATATCCGAGAAAACGATCTCTATATTCGGCGAGGATGTAAATCATATAAAAAATGTTCTTCGCATGAAAGAAGGCGAAGAGATCATCATATGCGACAGCGAAGGGACGGATTATCATTCGAAGATCGTGTCTTTGGGAAAAAACGAAGTGGTGGCTGAGATACTTGATTCAGGTATCTCAGAGGCCGAGCTGCCTTTTAGGGTTCACCTGTTCCAGGGACTTCCGAAGAAAGACAAGATGGAGATGATAATCCAGAAATCCGTTGAACTCGGTGTACATGAGATCATCCCCGTTATGACCAGGCGTGTCATCGTAAAGCTTGATGATAAGAAAAAAGAGGAAGCTAAACTTAAACGCTGGCAGGCCATATCGGAAAGTGCTGCAAAACAGTCCGGCAGAGGAATCATACCGCAAATATCCGGATGCATGAGCTTTAAGGAAGCACTTTCTAAAGCTCAAAAAATGGATAAAATACTTATCCCGTATGAAAATGCCGATTCATCGCCTTTGGGGATGAAGGCATCAAGAGAATTGCTGCAAAATATCCCTGAAGGATCTGATGTAGCTGTATTTATCGGACCGGAGGGCGGCTTTGAACCCGAAGAAGTGGAAGAAGCCATTCGTTCGGGTGCCAGCGCCATTTCACTCGGCAAACGTATTTTGCGTACAGAGACAGCAGGCATGATGCTGTTATCTGTTATCGGATTTATAAATTGATATGTATGAGGAATTATGGAAGCATATTTGGATAATGCGGCTACGACACGCGTAAGCGAGAAAGCCGCAATGATAGCTGAAAAAGTGATGAGGGAGGATTACGGGAATCCCTCATCTAAGCATATAAAAGGCTTTGATGCCGAGCAATATATAAAGAATGCGGCAAAGGCGATAGCCGATTCTTTAAAAGTACAGCCGAAAGAGATCATATTTACCTCAGGCGGTACCGAATCCAACAATATGGCTCTTGCAGGAGCTGCTTTTTCTAAGATGCGCAGCGGAAAAAAGATCATATCCACATGCTTTGAACATGCGTCGGTGTATTCGCCGCTGCTTGCATTAAAGGATTTTGACTTTGACATAGACTTTGCTTCGGTAGATGAACTGGGGCATGTTAAGATAGATGATCTTTTAAACATGATAGATGATAATACGACACTTGTATCTGTCATGTATGTAAACAATGAGGTGGGTGCGGTACAGGATATAGCAGCTATCTCTAAAGCCGTAAAAGAAAAAAAGCCGGATATCATATTCCATGTGGATGCGATACAGGCTTACGGAAAATACAGGATAAACCCGAAAAAAGAAGGTATAGATCTTTTGAGCGTAAGCGGACATAAGATACACGCACCTAAGGGTAGCGGATTTTTGTATGCTGACGAAAAGATAAAGCTGCGTCCTTTGATATTTGGCGGAGGACAGCAAAAAAACAGACGTTCCGGCACGGAAAATGTACCTGCCATAGCGGGATTGGGTGAAGCCGTAAGGGAAGCTTACGAGGATTTTGATAAAAAGACAGAACATATATATGCATTAAAAGAACATTTTATCGAAAGAATATCCGAAGTACCGGGAACACATGTAAATGCTGTACCGGGTATAGACATGAAGGCTTTAAGCAATACTTATGATAAAGCCCTATGGGATAAAAGCCTAAAAGAGACGGCACCGCACATCGTAAGTGTAAGCTTTGATAAGATAAAAGCTGAAGTCCTGCTTCATGCGTTAGAAGAAAAGAAAGTATATGTATCATCTGGATCCGCATGTTCTTCCAACCATCCGGGCATAAGCAGCACATTGCAGGCGATAGGTGTCAGAAAAGACCTGCTTGATTCAACTTTGAGATTCAGTTTTTCAAGATATACGACTGTCGAGGAGACAGATTACTGTATTGATGTTTTAAAGGTACTGGTACCTGTATATTCCAGATTTACAAGAAGATAATGTGACAGGAGAACCGTCCCCTTGTCACAAGAGAGGATATAAAATGAAATATAAGGCTTTTTTGGTTAAGTATGCCGAGATCGGCATAAAGGGTAAGAACAGATATGTGTTTGAGGATGCTCTGTGCGATAGGATTGCCGAGAAACTGGCTAAGGTCGCAGACGGATTTACAGTGGTGCGTGAGCAGGGCAGACTCAAAGTAAACTGTCCCGATGAATATGACTATGATGAGGCTATAAACCAGATGACGAAGGTATTCGGCGTATGGGAGATATGCCCTGCATATGTGATAGAGGATGCATCCTGGGATAACCTGGCACAAAAAGTGGGAGATTATGTGGAAGAAAGATACGGAAATACACCGCATACATTTAAGGTTGAAGCCAGACGTTCCGATAAATCTTATCCCATCCAGTCCCCTCAGATATGTTCCGATATGGGCGGTGTCATACTTGACAGATTCCCTGCTTTTAAGGTGGATGTACATAAGCCTGAGATCACTTTTTATGTAGAGATCAGGAACTTCGCGTATGTATACTCCGAGTCAGTAAAAGGTCCCGGCGGTATGCCTGTAGGTGCCAACGGACATGCAATGCTGCTTCTATCGGGCGGTATAGACAGTCCTGTAGCCGGATATATGGTATCAAAACGCGGTGTTACTATTGATGCAGTATATTTCCATGCTCCGCCTTATACTTCCGAAAGAGCTAAGCAGAAGGTAGTTGACTTGGCAAAACTTATCAGTGTGTATACAGGTCCTATCAAGCTGCATGTTGTAATCTTTACGGATATTCAGCTCGCTATCATAGATAAGTGCCCGAGAGATGAACTTACCATTATCATGAGAAGATATATGATGAGGATCGCCGAGCATTTTGCATATAAAAACAACTGTCAGGCACTCATCACCGGCGAATCCATCGGTCAGGTGGCAAGCCAGACTCCCCAGAGCTTAGTAGCTACAAATGCAGTATGTACACTTCCCGTATACAGGCCTGTCATCGCATTTGATAAGCAGGATATCGTAGATATAGCAGAAAAGATCAATACTTACGAGACATCCATCCAGCCCTATGAGGACTGCTGTACCATATTTGTGGCAAAGCATCCCGTAACCAAGCCGTATCTGCATATCATTGAGCGTTCTGAGAAGAAACTGATCGGTACTATAGAGGAACTGGTAGAGAAGGCTATCAATGAAGTTGAAGTCATTGAAGTAAAAGAAGATTGAATATACACCTTTGAACATAAGAAAAACGGCAGCTAATGCTGCCGTATTCTTTAAATTCATATGGATGAGTTCAGATTACTCAATAATGAACTGCTTTAAACTGTCCATAATCTCATCAAGCTGTTCTTCAGAATGTATATTGAGTTCAATGGGCTTTGAAAGATCAAGTGAGAAGATACCCATGATCGACTTAGCATCGATTACATATCTTCCTGAAACAAGATCGAAATCAGACTCATACTTTGTAACTGTGTTAACAAATGACTTAACTGCATCGATAGAATTTAAACTGATTTTAACTGTTTTCATTTTCCGTTCTCCTTTCTTTAAGGAAACTGTATCGTTCGTTTCCTTCTGTGCTATAGTATAAACATTGTTTTTTATAATGTCAACACTCTGAAATACCAAATTTTAAGGTTTTTTTGGATATTTATTTATATTTTTTTGAATCTGTATACATTTTTAGATTTCATTTATTTGTGCAATATTCACAAATAATGGTATATATAGGTGTGTACTGTACACTTTATACAAAATATAGGGCAGTTTTTCTGCCTAACAATAAACAAATATATTTTAATGGTGAAAAAATGAAGAAAAAAGCCGCATTATTATCACTTGGCTGTAAGGTCAATTCTTATGAAACTGAATATATACGTGAAGACCTGATAGCATCAGGGTTTGAGATAGTTGATTTTTCTGATAAAGCGGATGTCTATATCATAAATACATGTTCGGTAACAAATATCGCAGACAGAAAATCAAGACAGATGCTTCATAAGGCAAAATCTATGAATCCTGATGCTCTTATTGTAGCTACCGGTTGTTATGTACAGACACGTAAGGAAGAAGAACTTAAGACCGATGCCGATATGATCATAGGTAATAATCATAAGGGTGAAGTAGCAAAGAAGATTAGTGAGTATTTTAGAGAACTAGATGCAGAAGAGTCTGTGACATATGTAGATGATATAGCCGCTGAGAAACTGGTGGAAGACTTTTCCATATATGATTATCCTGAGAGAAGCCGAGCATTTGTACGTATAGAGGACGGATGCAATCAGTTCTGTTCATATTGCATCATACCTTTCGCAAGGGGACGTGTACGTTCCAGGAGTGAGGAAGATATCGTTGATGAAGTAAAAGCATTGGCAGATAAAGGCTTTAAAGAGATTGTTCTGTCCGGTATACATATATCTTCATACGGATATGATAATTATGAGCAGACTTTACGGGCATTTATGCAGGAATCGGGTACTTCAGATGCTATGTTCGGACAGCCGTTGCTTGACCTGATCAAAAAGCTTAACGCTATACCGGGGATAGAAAGGATCAGACTAGGTTCTTTAGAGCCCAGGATCATAACCGATGAATTCGTAAGGGAACTGTCAGAGCTTAAAAATGTATGTCCGCATTTCCATCTGTCATTGCAAAGTGGTTGTGATACAGTGCTAAAAAGGATGAACAGACATTATACGGGTGCGGAGTTCCTTGATAAATGTGATATCTTAAGGAAGTATTATGATGCTCCATCCATTACAACGGATGTAATAGTAGGATTTCCAGGTGAGACCGAAAAAGAGTTTGAAGAGTCCTGCGAGCTGTTAAAAAAAGTCAGATTCAGCAAGATTCATATATTTAAATATTCCAGACGTGCAGGTACAGTGGCTGACCGTATGCCGGGACAACTGACAGATAAGCAGAAGCATGAGAGAAGCCTTAAGGTACAGGCCATAGAAGAAAAATCCGGAGAAGAATATCTTAAGTCCTTTGTCGGGAGCAAGGTAAAGATACTTGTGGAGGAAACTATAGATATAAACAATACGGAAAATGCTGCAGAACAGGGTGACGGCAATTCAATAATATATAAAGGACTTACCGAAAGATATGTTCCGGTGGAAGCTGTTTATTATTTAAAAGATGATATTAAGCCCGAAATCAACGATATAATCGAGGTTTTTATCACCGGAGCAAAGGAAAATCAAGCACTTTTAGGGAAAATATGCTAAAAATTTCATGAAATACTAAGAAATCACTTGAAAACTACAGGAAACTAAAGTATAATTATAAGATGGATTTTTAGGGAAGCGCACTCCCCAAAAGCTGCGCAGAATAGGGGTTTATTAATTTATGGAATCTAGAGGCGACACACAATACTTCAGACCTGTGAAGGAAACAGAAAATCTTGTTAAGGACACTATTGCAGATGTTTATCTTGCGCTTACACAGAAGGGCTATAACCCTGTAAGCCAGATAGTAGGTTACATCATGTCAGGTGACCCTACTTATATCACAAGTCATAACGGTGCCAGAAGCCAGATCATGCGTGTAGAGCGTGACGAGATCATAGAAGAGCTTTTAAAGGAATATATCGATATCAACTTTAAATAAGCTAACGGGAGTAATAATGGGCAGGATAATCGGACTTGATTTTGGTGCAATGACATGCGGCGTAGCTATAAGCGATGCTCTGCTCATCACGGCACAGGGTGTTGAAACGATCAGAAGAACACATGAGACAAAGCTCAGAAAGACTTATCAGAGGATTGAATATCTTATAGACTGGCATGAAGTAGACCGTATCGTGGTAGGCCTTCCAAAAAAGCTTGACGGGTCTGAAGGCGACCGTGCCGAAAAGTCAAGGGCTTTTGCTGCTGACTTGGAACGAAGGACAGGGCTTTCTGTTATTTTATGGGATGAAAGATTCAGTACTGTTTCTGCAGCCGCAGTTTTAAATGAAGCAGGTGTGGGACTGGATAAAAAAGAAAAAGTCATTGACAAGATGGCTGCTGTTATCATTTTGCAGAATTACCTGGATTTTTTGGCTAATGAGAAGGCTAAAAGCACTGCCGGAAAATAAAAGGTAAGTGTGACAGAAGAACCTTGGTCACAAGGAATCCGGCACCATAGGTGCCACCTTGCGACATACCCTGGTCACAAAGGAGAAATTATGGAAGAGAAGAAAGATAGCAGATCAATAAAGTTTACAACTGATGAAGGTGCGGAGTTAGACCTTTTTGTTGTAGCGGAGACAAAGTTTAACGGTAAGAATTATCTGCTGGTTACGGATAACGAGTCCGATATGGAGACTAATGCCTATATATTAAAGGAGCTGGCTTCTGATAGCAAGGAAGTGGCATACGATCTGGTGACCAATGATAAGGAGCTTAACGCTTTAGGCGAGATATTCAACGAACTGCTTGATGATGTTGATATAGTAGAAGATGTCGAGGAATAAGATAAGAATTACAATTGATGAAAAATATGGAAGAAATAAAAAAAGCGCCTTCTGTAAAGGTCATCCCTTTGGGCGGACTTGAGCAGATAGGTATGAATATTACCGCTTTTGAATATGATGACTCCATCATAGTTGTTGACTGCGGTATAGCATTTCCGGAAGATGAAATGCTCGGTATAGATCTGGTAATACCGGATATAACTTACTTAAAAGATAACATTGATAAGGTAAAAGGTTTTTTTATCACACACGGACATGAGGACCATATAGGAGCTCTGCCTTATGTGTTAAAGGAAATATGTGTGCCCGTATACGGCACCTGCCTTACAATGGCACTTATAGAGAATAAATTAAAAGAACATGAGATGCCTAAGAAGCTGAAGCTCCGTACCGTTAAATACGGTCAGAGTGTTACGGCAGGCGATTTCAGGATCGAGTTCATAAGGACCAATCACAGTATCGCCGATGCGGCAGCTCTTGCTATATTTTCACCGGCCGGAATCATAGTACATACAGGTGACTTTAAGGTAGATTTTACCCCTGTATTCGGTGAGACCATTGATCTGGCCAGACTCGCCGAACTGGGCAAAAAGGGCGTGCTTGCTCTTTTATGTGACAGTACCAATATACTTCGACCCGGATATACCATGTCCGAAAGGACTGTCGGCAAGACTTTTGATACCATTTTTATGGAGAATAACTCAAGCCGTATAATCGTTGCTACATTCTCGACAAATGTCGACCGTGTACAGCAGATCATCAATTCTGCCGAAAAATACGGAAGAAAAGTAGTCATAGAAGGCAGGAGTATGATAAATGTCATAACTCTTGCAAGCGAGCTTGGATACATAAAGGTAAAAGACGGCACGATCATCCCCATAGAGACCATGAAATCCTATAAGGATGAACAGATAGTCATCATCACTACAGGCAGTCAGGGTGAAGCTATGGCAGCTCTGTCAAGGATGGCGGCAAATATCCACAAGAAAGTAACCATCAAGCCAGGAGACCTTGTAATATTCAGTTCCTCAGCCATCCCCGGCAACGAAAAGAATATATTTAAGGTAATAAACGAGCTTTCCATGATAGGCGCAAAGGTAATATTCCAGGATGCACATGTATCCGGACATGCCTGCAAGGAAGAGATAAAGCTCATATACTCACTTGTTAAACCCAAGTATGCCATCCCTGTCCACGGTGAATACAGATTTCTTGTGGCACATAAGGAGCTGGCAGTCAGCATGGGTATGGATAAGGACAATGTATTTATCCTGTCCTCAGGCGATGTTGTAGAGCTTTCTGCTGAAGAAGGTAATATCGTTGAAAGAGTCAAAGTCGGTGCCGTAATGGTAGACGGCTTAGGCGTAGGAGATGTTGGAAACATAGTACTGCGTGACAGACAGCAGCTCTCTGAGAGCGGACTTTTGGTAGTATCGGTTACACTTGATTCGGCTACGGGAGAAATAGTGGCCGGTCCCGAGATAAATTCAAGAGGTTTTGTATATGTAAAGGATGCGGAAGAACTCTTTACAGACCTTGAGAACCACGTTATCATGAACCTTGATTCCATAAGGGGCAGAGGCATAACGGATCAGAACAAGATGAAATCACTGATCAGGGATGATCTGGCTGATTTCTTATGGAAGAAGATGAAGAGAAGACCCATCATTATTCCTGTATTTATGGAGGTATAAATGAGTGCATTAAAAGGAGCGAATGCCAAGGGTACGGGACGTTCGTCCGGTACGCGTGTATTGCTTAGAATGACAGGCGGTTTTTTATCGATATGCCTGAATATCGTAATATATGCCGTTATCATTTTCTTTCTTATAAAGGGCATTCACAAAACCTATGATCTTGCATACAGGATTTTCGGCGACGTATCTGTAGAGGAAGAACCCGGAAGGGATGTAAAGATCCAGATACTTAAGGGTGAGTCCACCATGAACGTAGCCACAAAATTAGAGACCAACAAGCTTATACCCGATAAGTATTCATTCTTTTTGAAGGTTCAGATAGGTAACATCAATATGGGCTCCAGCAAGAAAAAATACGAGATAAAAGGCGGAACCTACGTACTGAACACTTCCATGAACTATGATGAGATATTAGATATCATTACGGATGCCGCAAAATCAATCGAAGGCGAAGTATCAGTAGAGGATGCAGAATCAACACCATGATCATAAACGAACATATTGAGGATTATATCAATTCTTTGGAAGGCGATCTTCCGGAAGAACTGGCTAAACTTGAAAAATGGGCACTTGAGAACAAAGTGCCCATTATAAGAAAGTCAATGCAAAGTCTGCTTATCTTTCTCCTTGAGGAAAGAAAACCCCGAAATATCTTAGAGATTGGCACGGCAGTCGGTTTTTCCACGCTTTTTATAGAACATTTCTCTCCAAAGGGTGCAAAGATCACCACTATGGAAAAAGTGGAAATGAGACTGAAAGAAGCCAGAAAGATCCTTAAAGACCATCCTGATATAACTCTTATAGAAGGCGATGCACTTGAACAACTCGAACTTTTGAGCAGGAATCATACCGAAGGATATGATTTTATTTTTTTAGATGCAGCCAAAGGACAGTATTTAAGTTTTTTACAGCATATCAGAAAGCTTATATCAAAATCGGGAATACTTGTAACAGACAATGTGCTGCTTGAAGGCAGCATTGCCGAATCAAAGTTTTCCATAGAGCGCAGGGACCGGACAATACATAAGAGAATGCGTGATTTTTTATATGAACTGAAGCACTGTGATGATTTTGAAACTGTCATATTACCAGTAGGTGACGGAGTCGCGCTTTCGCTCGCTAAAGGGGGCAGGCCCCTTTAATTTAAAGGAGGAGAAGCTTGAAAAAACCAGAACTTTTAATGCCGGCAGGCAGCTTCGATGTATTAAAAACAGCTTTCAGGTTTGGTGCTGATGCCGTATATGTCGGCGGTGATATGTTCAGTCTCCGTGCAAAAGCTCATAATTTTACGAATGATGAATTAAAGGAAGCAGTTGAATATACACATTCGATAGGTAAAAAGATATATGTGACTGTCAATATCACAGCTCATAATGATGATATGGACGGAGTAAAGGAATATCTTAAGGATTTGAGGGAAATACATCCCGACGGCCTCATCATCAGCGATCCCGGCGTATTTATGATGGCTAAGGCCTTTGCTCCCGATTTAGAGCTTCATATAAGCACACAGGCCAATAATGTCAACTACCTCACATTCAGATTTTGGTATGAACAGGGTGCCAAAAGAGTGGTCACTGCCAGAGAGCTTTCATTAAAGGAAGTACGTGAGATCAGGGAAAACATTCCTGACGATATGGAAATAGAAAGCTTTATACACGGAGCCATGTGCATCTCATATTCGGGAAGATGCCTGCTTTCCAATTATCTGACAGGCCGCGATGCTAACTTAGGTGAATGTACACATCCCTGCAGATGGAGATATTATATCTCGGAAGAAAACCGTCAGGGTGAATATATGCCGATATTTGAAAACGACAGGGGCACATTTATTTTTAACTCCAAGGACCTGTGTATGATTGACCATATACCGGAGCTTATAGATGCGGGTATCGATTCGTTTAAGATAGAAGGCAGGATGAAGACAGCATTATATGTTGCTACAGTGGCCAGAGCTTATAGAATTGCGATAGATACATATTTTGAGGATCCGGCGAAATACAAAGAAAACATACCTGTGTATTTTGAAGAGATCGGGAAATGTACCAACAGGATGTTTACCACGGGATTTTATTTCGGGAAACCTAGTGCGGAATCCATGGTATACGGTGAGAGTACATATATAAAGGACTATGTGTATCTGGGGACTATAATAAGCGCATGTGAAGTAAGCGGAGAAGAAGCCGGATGTGCTATAGAAAAAGCTTACAAAATCGAACTGATACAGAAAAACAAGTTCTGCACCGGTGACGAGATAGAGATACTTGCACCGGGCTTGCTTGATATAAATAAATGCAAGGTACTTAAGATCACGGATGAACAGGGTAATGAAATGCCCAGCTGTCCTCATGCTTCACAGAGGATATATGTATACATAGATAAAGATATAAAAGCGGGTGACTTGTTACGTTGCGGTCCGTGAAAGGACTGTATGACATGATCATGTCAGAAAGTTGGAGGAAAAATGCAGGAGTTATCAAGACAGATCATAAAGAATCTTTCTGCAGATGATATTACATATCACAGAGGAATATACCTGTACAGAAATTCTCAGGTTAAAAACATTTCGGTGGTAAAAACAACCGGACAGATGCGTATAACGGTCAATGACGTATTTGATTACAAGGTTACCATAAACGATCAGCCCGACGGGACGATAGAGTATACCTGTAACTGTGCATCATCGGCCAAGAACATGGAAAAAGGAGCCTGCAAGCACGTGGTTGCAGGCTTATTTGCGTTACTTAAAGTACAGGAAAGGGATAAGCTTATGCAGCTTCCCAATCCTGAGGACAGGCGTGCCTGCTCGGTACTTGACTTTTTCCAGGCTCAGGAGGATATGATATTTCCTAAATCCGTATTCCATATCGAGCCTATCATCACCGTACCCGAGATATTGGAAAAACAGGGCACCTGTGCATATCTGTCGATAAAAGCGGGACATGATAAGCTATATAAGGTACAGACCATCAAAAAATTCCTTACTGATTATATCAAGCAGAACGATATAACTCTCGGCAAGGATTTTGTATTCGTATACAGGGAATGTGAATTTGACAAGTCATCACAGAACCTTCTTGACTTTATGCTCGAATCGTATCAGGTATTCGGCATGGATGAGAGTCTTGACAGTAAAAAGATATTTTATAAGGCTTCCATGAGCATAACCCAGCCGCTCCTTATGCGTCTGTTAAAGCTGCTCGGGAAAAATACTTTTACGCTCAATCTTTACGGCAAAAACTATGAAAACGTAAGAGTATTCAAGGAAAATCCCAATATCAAATATGACCTTGATATAGTCGATGATACCATCATGTTTGATTACCGTGATAAGGAATCAGTACTTCCCCTGTCTAAAAACGGAGATCTTATATATTATAACGGTGCTGTATTTATACCCACACTTGCATTTAAGAGAAATTATGCTCCTTTCTTTAATGCACTTGGTCCCGATAAGCCCGCACTTTATTTCAGAAATGAAAATAAGCAGAGATTTTTAGTGGAAGTGCTGCCTAAGATCGGTGACAGCATGGATATCGATATCCCGGAAGAGCTGCAGGACAGATATATTTCACCGGATCTTAAGACATCCATCTATTTTGACAGATACAACAACGGTATAAAGGCAGAGGTGCATTATACCTACGGTGATTTTGAATTCGGAAGCTTTGACAATCCGAATTCGGACTATTATATCATTATCAGAAAAAAGGACCTTGAGGATAAGATCTGCAACACTCTGGAAAATTACGGTTTTGAGGCCAGAAGCAGCTTTTATCTGTTAAAGTCGGAGTCTGCAATATATGACTTTTTATCGAGCGACAAAACAGATCTTTTAAGTCAGGCCGATCTGTATTATTCGGAGGATTTCAAGAAGCTTAAGATCCGTAACGGCAGCAACTTCAGCATCGGCTTAAGAGTCAGCAGCAAGATGGATCTTTTGGAGATGAACTTTGATTTTGAGAATATGACCAATGATGAGCTGAAATCCCTGTTCAGGGCTCTCAAAGTCAAGAAAAAGTATTACAGAATGTACGACGGCAGCTTCATTAACCTGGAAAACGGTGATATGGAGAGGCTTTCCAATATACTTGACAATCTGGGTGTAACCTCAAAGAATATCGATGAGACCGGCATAAAGCTCAGTAAAAGCAATTCATTCTATCTTAACGAAGCTCTGGAAAAGAGCGGATTTAAGGTAAATAAGAATAAAGAATTCGTGGAACTGATAGACAGGATCGCCAATTCGGAGACTCTTGATTATGAGCTCCCGGATGGTATAAATGCAGAGCTCAGGAACTACCAGGTGACAGGCTTTAAGTGGATGATGAACCTGTCATCAAACAGCCTTGGCGGTATACTTGCCGATGATATGGGTTTAGGTAAGACACTTCAGGCTATATGCTATATAGCAGGCAGAAAAAGAGACGACGGCAGTGCCGGGGAACAGCAGAGATTCCTTATCGTATGCCCGAGCTCCATAATATATAACTGGCTGGATGAGATAAACAATTTCGCACCCGGTCTTAAATGCGTGGTTGTGGCAGGTACTCCCCAGGAAAGAAGAAAGCTTATAGAATCCGGGGATGAATACGATATCCTTATCACTTCATATCCTTTGATGAGAAGGGACGTACAGTTCTACAGGAAGATATTCTTTAACACTATCTTCCTTGATGAGGCTCAGTTTATAAAGAATGCGGCTTCACTTAATGCGCAGTCGGTTAAGCTGCTCAATGCTTCTCACAGGTTTGCGCTTACCGGTACGCCTATAGAGAACTCATTATCGGAGCTTTGGTCGTTATTTGATTACATCATGCCCAACTTCCTTATGACCCACCCGAGGTTTACCATGCGTTTTGAAAAACCCATCATCAACGGTGATGAAACTGCTGTGGCAGACCTTAATTCGAGGATAAGGCCTTTTATCTTAAGAAGAATGAAAAAGGATGTCTTAAACGACCTGCCCGATAAATTGGAAGACAAGATGCTTACAGATATGACCGAGGAACAGACTAAGGTATATCTTGCATATATGAATGAGCTTAAAAGCGATATTTTCGGCGAGATACAGGAGAACGGCATCGAGAAGAGCAGGATCAAAATACTTGCAGCACTTACCAGACTCCGTCAGATATGCTGTCATCCTTCCACATTCCTTACCAATTACAAGGGAGGCAGCGGAAAGCTCGATCTGCTCATGCAGCAGCTTACCAATGCCATAGCCAACGGACACAGGACTATCGTATTTTCACAGTTTACCGGTATGCTTGATATCATCAAAAAGGAATGTAATGCAAGAACAATAGAATTTTTCTATCTGGACGGTTCTACTCCGCCTAAGGAAAGGTTGGAGATGGCCAAGCAGTTTAACGACGGAAAAGGTGAAGTGTTCCTGATATCCCTTAAGGCAGGCGGAACAGGTCTTAATCTGATCGGTGCTGATACCGTCATACATTACGATCCCTGGTGGAATCCCGCTGTGGAGGACCAGGCTACTGACCGTGCATACCGTATCGGGCAGACTAATGACGTATATGTACTGAAGCTTCTGACCCGCGGTACCATAGAAGAAAAGATATACAGACTTCAGCAGAAGAAAAAAGAACTGCTTGATTCAGTTATCACATCGAACGGTGTGTTCATAGATTCACTGACCAAGCAGGAGCTTGAAGATATATTTACTTATAATTGATATTTAAGATTCATTGTTTAAACGTTTAAAAACCATATCATAGCCGTCGTTGCCGTAATTAAGAGAACGGTTAACACGGCTTATGGTAGCTGTGGAAGCACCTGTTTTTTCGGCAATCTCAAGGTAAGTTTTGCCGGAACGGAGCATGGCAGCCACTTCAAAACGCTGGGAGAGTGACAATATCTCATTTATGGTACATACATCTTCAAAGAATGTGTAGCACTCATCGCGGTCTTTAAGGCTAAGTATTGCATCAAACAGATAATCAACTGCTTCGGTATGAAGTTTCATGTTCATGGTCTGATACGGGCAAGTATTGCTTGCTTTCTCCTTATGATAGAATGATGTTTCCTAAATATAGTATTGGTTTATCAATATATTTCTTTTGTATTTTTATACATTAAAATTTTACTACATTAAAGAATTAAAGTCAATATGTTTTTAATGTAGTTTGGAGGATATTTTTATTAAGATGGAAAAGTTGAAAAAAGGACTTGATCATATAGGAAAAGTCATAAGGTCGGTATATCCGAATAAAGGCGTGGTCGAGTGTGAAGGTGAAAAGATAGCGGTAAAAGGAGTACTCGAAGGACAGACTGTAAAATTCAGACTGTCAAAGGTACGAAACGGAAGATGCGAAGGAAAACTCGTAGAAGTGATCGAAAGATCGCCGCTTGAGACCGAAGCTCCTTTCTGCCCCCATTTCGGATTATGCGGAGGCTGTACATATCAGCATCTTACATATGACAATCTGTTAAAGCTTAAAGCCGAACAGGTAAAAGGAATACTTGACGGATGCCTTGATTACGATTATGAATTTATGGGCATAGCTGCAAGTCCCAATGAAAAAGCATACAGAAACAAAATGGAGTTTTCATTCGGAGACTCATGCAAGGACGGAGAGCTTACTTTGGGTCTGCACAAATCCGGCAGTTTTTATGATATATTGCAGATCACGGACTGTAAGATCGTAAACGAAGACTATAATACCATTGTAAAATATGTTGTTGAACTCTGCAGAAAATGGAAGCTTGATTACTGCCACAAGATGTCACATATCGGATATTTGCGGCATCTGCTTATAAGACGTGCGGCTACGACAGGCGAGATACTTGTCAATCTCGTTACCACTTCACAGTGGCCCGGAAGGGTCATGATCCCCAATACCGAAAACAGCGAGATCATCGACAATCCCGAAAGAGCCGATGTGGTATATGACGACGATGAAGCCGTATTTTTGCATGAATTAAAAGACGGTATGCTTGACCTTAACTTAAACGGAAGCATAGTAGGACTGCTTCATTCGATAAATGACGATCCCGCTGACGCAGTAAAGGCTGACAGGATAGATATCCTTAAAGGTAAGGATTTCTTTTTTGAAGAGATACTCGGACAGATATTTAAGATTACCACTTTCAGCTTTTTCCAGACCAATTCTTTTGGAGCCGAAGTACTGTATTCGATAGTAAGGGATTTTGTCGGGAATACAAAGGATAAAAATGTATTTGACTTGTACTCCGGTACCGGTACCATAGCACAGATCATCGCACCCGTAGCAAAAAGTGTGACCGGTGTCGAGATAGTACCCGAGGCTGTAGAATCCGCCAAGATGAATGCTTCTTTGAACGGTCTTGATAATTGTGAGTTTATATGCGGAGATGTTTTAAAAGTACTTGATGATATAAAGGAAAAGCCTGATCTGATAGTACTTGACCCTCCCAGAGAAGGCATACATCCCAAAGCACTTAACAAGATCATCAATTACGGCGTAGACAGGATAGTATATGTATCCTGTAAGCCTACAAGCCTTGCGAGAGACCTTGAGATACTTAATGCAAGCGGATATAAGGTCGAAAAAGTAAAGTGCTGCGATATGTTTCCGTGGACGGTGCATGTTGAGACGGTTTGTCTTTTATCCAAGGTATGACTTAAAATTTAAGGAAATCCGACAAATATTTTACGAACAAATCACAGAAAAACTGAATAGAATATTACATTTGAAAATGCTATAATTGTAAAGATAAGAGAGTTTTTTGGGGTATAAAGTATAGTCAAATCAAAAGGAGATTATATGGATTCTGCAAAAAGCACAAAAAGCGTACAAAGCAAAAGAAACAGCGGACTGCTTAAGGCTTTGCTTCTGGTACTTGCCGGGCTTGCAATTAATCTGTTTTTTTCAAATCTGACAAAAATACTGGAGCTTCCGCTTTATATTGATAATGTCGGCGTAATAATATCTTCGGTCATGGGAGGTTATATACCGGGTATCACTACCGGTTATCTCACCAATGCAATAAACGGCATCAGTGATTCCTCAAGCTATTATTACGGTACTTTGAGTGTGATCAATGCAGTTATAGCTGCTTACGGAGCTCACAGAGGCTGGTTCAAGAAATTTCATACCATAATCCTGACCATAATCCTGTTTACCATTTCAGGCGGTGTATTGGGATCGATCCTTACATGGATGCTGTATGGATTTGATTATGAAAGTGCAAAGATATTTGCAAAGAATTTTTATGACGGCGGCATGTCGCCTTTTATGGCACAGTTCTGTTCGGATGTATTATATGATGTTATAGATAAGACCGTCACTGTTATTCTGGTTCTTATATTGCTCAAGCTCAGTGATATTCTGTTCGGATTAAAGAAAGTGGATTTTTCGTTCTGGCATCAGAACGTCTTAAACGAAGAACAGATAAAGGCTGTAAAAAAGAGCAAAGCCAGAAAGAATTCCTTAAGACAGAAGGTCCTCATCCTTGTATCCATTGTTATGTTGGTAGTAGCGCTTGTTACTGCAGGCATAAGCTTCCTTTTGTTCCGTGGTAAACTGATAGATGATAACATGGATATGGGTACGGGTATCACTAATATAACAGCCGAGCTCTTAGATACAGGAAAGATCGGTTATTATATAAACAGGAATTATAAGGACGACGAATATAAGATGATACTTTCCTCCATGGAACGTATTGCAAGAAGCCATGGGGATATAAAGTATGTATATGTAGTAAGGATGACACCTTCCGGATATGAAGCTGTATTTGATGCGGATATTGGTGATGAAAACCACTGGAAACCCGGACAGATCATACCTTTCCAGGAACATTTCGAGCCTTATATACATGATGCCTTAAGAGGTGAAGAAATACCTCCGATCATCATGGACGATGAGTATGGCTGGCTTCTTTCGATATTCAGGCCAGTTAAGAACGAGATGGGGGATACTGTATGTTACTCGTGCGTAGACATAAGGATGAGCCATCTGCTTGACGATGAAAAGAATTTCCTTGCAAAAGTAATTTCACTGTTTATAGGCTTCTTTATCATGGTACTTGCCATATTCTTATGGCTTACCGATTATTGTCTGGTATACCCGATAAATGCCATATCCTTAACCTCGAGAAATCTGGCGGATAAGCTGGGCGGAGGTGAAGAAGAAGGCGCCGAAAAGATACGGAACCTTGATATAAGTACCGGAGACGAGATAGAGACTCTGTACCTTGCCATCACCAAGATGAGCAGCGAGATAGTTCAGAAGGTCGCTGATATCGAGGAGCAGAAGGATACGATCAATAATATGCAGAATGCTCTTATCCAGGTTCTTGCCAATATGGTAGAGAACCGTGATAAGTTCACCGGTAACCATGTAAAGAATACGGCTGCATATGCAAAGATCATACTCGAGGAATTAAAGAAGCAGGATAAATATAAAGATATCATCACGGATGATTATGAATATACCATCATCAATTCCGCTCCTTTACATGATGTAGGAAAGATCAATGTTCCGGACTCACTGCTTAATAAGAACGGCAGGCTTACCGATGAAGAGTTTAAGCAGATGCAGAATCATACACTGGCCGGTCAGAACATCATAGATGAAGCAGCAAATATGGTTAAGGATTCTGCTTATCTTCAGGAAGCAAAGAACCTGGCTGCTTACCATCATGAAAAATGGAACGGTACCGGTTATCCTTACGGACTTAAAGGAGAAGATATACCTTTGTCTGCAAGGATCATGGCAGTAGCCGATGTATTTGATGCTCTTGTATCACGCAGAAGCTATAAGCCCGGATTCCCTATTGAAAAGGCACTTGATATCATACGTGAAGGTTCGGGTACTCATTTTGATCCCGAGATAGCCGAGACATTCCTTAAGGCAGAAAAGGATGTAAGACGTGTAGCTCAGGAGAACTACGAAAGGGATAATCCCGATGAGGCTAACAGTGCAGGAGATACTGCCAAAACAGAAGGATCGGGAGAGAATACAGAAAAGAAATAAACTGAAAGGATAAAACGATGTCTAAAGTTATAGTCGGTCTTTCCGGCGGTGTTGACAGTGCTGTGGCTGCATACCTGCTCAAAAAAGAAGGTCATGAAGTGATCGGAGTGATGCTAAGGACCTGGAGCAGTACAGACGAAGATGATCCTGACGGATCAGGGGAACTCGTAGAGCAGAACAAATGCTGTGAGATTGATGACGCCAGAGAGGTCGCTTATAAGCTGGGGATTGAGTTTTATCCTTTTAATTGTGTTAGAGAGTTTTACGGTAAAGTAATTGAGCCGTTTGTAAATGAATATACCTTGGGCAGGACACCAAATCCCTGTATAGAGTGCAACCGGTATGTCAAATTCGAGAAGCTTTTGTATCTGGCCGATATACTTAAAGCAGACTATATAGCTACAGGGCATTATGCAAAATTAAAGAAGCTTCCTAACGGAAGATATACAGTACAAAAGTCCGATGCAGCAAAAAAAGACCAGACTTACATGTTGTATAAGCTCAGTCAGGAACAGTTGTCACGTATCATATTCCCGTTAGGAGAATTGAGTAAGGAAAAAGTACGTGAGATAGCCAAGGAAGCAGGTATACCGGTCGCAGAGAAAAAGGATTCACAGGAAATATGCTTTATCCCTGATGACGATTATGCCGGGTATATAAGGAGGCATGTTGAAAAGCAGCCGGAGGACATTTCAAATAAATACGGTTTTGAAAAAGAAGGCGATTTCGTCGATAAGGACGGAAAAGTCTTAGGAAATCATAAAGGGATAATCCATTATACCATAGGACAGAGAAAGGGACTTAATCTTGCTATGGGGCATCCTGTATATGTAACAAAGCTCGACACGGACAGCAACAAAGTAGTGATCGGAGACGAAGAGGACCTGTACTCATCCGTTGTATATGTGAAGGATTATAATTTTTTAAAGTTTCCTGATATCGCTCCGGGAGAAAGTGTAAAGGGTATCGTAAAGATCAGATATCATCATCCGGGAGAAGAAGCGATGATAGAGAAAACTGAGGATGACAGGTTGAAGCTCACCTTTATAAATCCTGTAAAATCAGCCACTCCCGGGCAGTCGGCCGTGTTTTATGATGAGGACGGATGCGTTATCGGCGGCGGTATTATTGATTTATAAATAAATTTAGCAATAAGGGGATACTCTGAGCAAAAAGTGTATATGAATCGATTTAACGGTATGTTATAATTGATGTATAATCAATTTGGCATATCGTTTTTTTATAGATGAAAACGGAATGTCTATAGTATCAAAATTAATTATGGGAGGGTTTACAAACATGAAAAAACAATGGCCTTTGGATACTGCGTTATCCTACGATCCTTATTTTGGAGAGCCGAACCGTGACGGAGATCAGGGGTATGAGATACTGCCTGACGGAAAGGTATTGATCCATATCAAGGCCCCTAATGCAAAAGAAGTGGTGATCGATCAGTTCGGTACTATATTTAACTTTACCAAGATCAATGACGAGATATGGGAAGCTACAGTTGACTTAGGCAAAGGCTTTAAGTATTTCTTTATCAAGATAGACGGCAATGAAGTGCTCAATCCTTATCTGCCCATCGGATACGGATGCTGCCGTCCCATGAACTTCCTTGATATCCCCGTACCGGGAGAAGAGGACTGGGATACTTTGGAAGGTATACCTCACGGCGGAGTTACACGTCAGTATTTTTACTCCACAGTTACTGAAAAGCTTGAAATCTGCCTGGTATATACACCTGCCAATTACGATCCAAATAAAAAATATCCCGTATTATACTTACAGCACGGATACGGTGAGAACGAGACCGGCTGGGTATATCAGGGACATGCGGCACGTATAGCCGATAAGCTTATGTATGAGGGTAAGATGGAAGAGTGCCTTATCGTTATGGCATGCGGTATGACACAGTTCAAGGAACCCAAGATGGTATTCCATGCATTTACCGATGTTATATTAAAAGACCTTATCCCTTATATAGAGAAGAAGTACAATGTACTGACCGATAAGTGGCACAGAGCGATGGCAGGACTTTCCATGGGAAGCTACCAGACCAGTATCGTTACCATGACCAATCCCGATCTGTTCAGTTATGTCGGTGTATTCTCCGGATTCATGAGTTTCCCGAGACCTGACGGAGCTAAGGAACCTCATCTTGATCTGCTCGAGGATAAAGATAAGTTCAATTCGAGCTTCAAGGTATTTTACCGTGCCATGGGTACGGAGGATAATTACTTTAAGAGCTTTGAGCATGATGATGCCATGCTCGAGGGCAAGGGATTAAATATCATAAGAGAGCTCTTCCCGGGTACTCATGACTGGAGTGTATGGAGAAGATGTATCCATTCGTTCTTCCCGAGGCTGTTCAAGGATTGATATTGCAAATATTTATATTTCTGTTATAATCTGTAAATGTGTTTGCTTTTAATAAAAACGATCATAACAGATGAGGTGAGAATTTTGAAATCAGCTAAAAAAATATTAATATTTATACTGTTTTTATTATTTTCGATAGCTATCACGATAGCAGTTCTTACAGTAGATGTAGCGGCTATAGGACCGAACGGCAGTGAAGTCGGGCTGTCCACGATAAATAACCGGTTCAGAGGCTTATTCAGTTTTGAATCCGGACTCGGATATTCCAAGTTCTGGTATAACATCACACAGCTGATCGGATATTTCTGTCTGCTTGTATGTGTGTTCTGGGGATGTATCGGACTTTATCAATTGATAAAAGAAAAAAATATAAACAAAGTGGATAAAAGCCTGATCGCGACCGGTGTGCTTTATGTATTGACGATTATCATGTATTTTGTATTTGAAAAATGCATCGTAAACTACAGACCGGTCATAATGGAAGGCGAGACAGAGGTTGAAGCATCATTTCCTTCATCACATACCGTGCTTGTGATAGTTGTGATGGGAAGCACGTTTTTCCTGGTAAAGTATTTCTTGAAAGAAAAGGAAAACATGAAGAATGTGATCCTGCTGGTGCGTATCCTGTGTGTTGTCATAACACTGGTTATGGTAGTAGGACGTCTGATATGCGGCGTACACTGGTTCTCCGATATCATAAGCGGAATACTTATAAGTGCAACACTTCTTTCGTTGTATTCTTTCTTTGCAGATGTTTGAATAAGAAAAGCTCCCGTTTTCGGGAGCTTTTCTTATGCTGTAAATATTGCTTGCTTATAAAATATTAATGTTACCTGACGCCTATATTATTGTTTGTTTTCAGGATTGATAGGAGGCACATCTGCGATGGGAGATATCGGTACTTCATTAAATGAAGTGGTAGCTGCTTCCTGAACTTCGGTATTAACTTCGTTGAAGGATGTTACAGCCTGATCTGCCATATTTGAAGCATTCTGAACTGTGGACTGTGCAGCGGATTGAGCATTGTTTATAGCACCGGCAAATCTCGGATCGTTCTGTATCCCGTAAGGGTTATATACACCCTGAGGTGCCTGAGCTTGAGCTGCATTCGGATCGTTGTTGAATGATACATTAGCGGGAGCCTGATAATAATTGGAAGCTGCTAATGCCTTTCTGTTATCGCTGTCAATCTTGCCCTGCTTGATACCTAATATTACAAGAAGAAGACCGATGAGCACACCTGCTATAGCAGCACCCGATGCTATTAATGTGAAAGGCTTGGACTTACGCTTAAATACCAGTGCATCAGCATATCCGTCATCAACATAGTCCTGCATGTACTTTTTCTCGTCACTGCTGAATTTCTTCATTACACCGTCATATGTAATAAATGTCTGGGTAGGCCATTCAATCTCACCGTTAAAAAACTTCTCTGCGGCATTACAAGCATTTTCCATTTTATTAAAATCTATTTTAGGTACATCGACAAGCACACAGAAGAAATCAAAATTATCTGACGTAGCATCAAAAAACGGAACCGGATAATATCTGCTGCTTTCACCCTGGTTCACACCGTTTTTAGTGGTATATACACCTATTTCTGCATTAAAAGACAGCTTTACGTTTAAAATCACATGGTCTCCGACTTTTAAGTTTTTAGCCTTATCTATGTCAGTGATACTGGTAAACTCAACGGGTGACTTAAGCAAGCTTATTGCATCTCCGCCTAACATAAAAAGTACCACAATCGCAATGATCATAATGACAAGACCGGTCTGGAACTTTCTGTTCATGTTATTCATGATTCTTCTCCTTTATATTTGTAAATTGATTTACTATATGTGTTTTATTAAATCATTTGTCATTGTTTATGTCAAGAATTTTTTTGAAAAACTCCTTGATTTAAACCTAAGTTTTTAGTATTATTTATATATTGGAGTGTATATCGTTTGATATTGATTTTTTATTAGTATGGGGTAGCAAAAATGAGCAATTTAAAAGACCTTTTCAAAGACTATTTTACCATAGGTGCGGCATGTGAGATAATCCATGATATGTTCACCAACAATGAGATAGGAAATAAAGATAAGGAAAATCTTCTGCTTAAAGAGTTTAACAGCATGACTTTTGCAAATGAGCTTAAGCCTGCTTACAATATGGGCTGGAACAGCCCCGATGCGACAGAAGAGTATCTGCCGTTTGTTATCAATCCCAATGCTCTTGCCATGCTGCAGTTTGCCAAAAGCAATGATATGAAGGTAAGAGGCCATGTTCTTGTATGGCACAGCCAGTGTCCCAAGGAGATATTCTGCAAAGGATATACCCCGGTGACTTTTCCTACCGATCCCGAAGTACTTAAAACAAGACCTTTCATGAAGAACTTTGAGAAGCTCGATCCTGTATGCTACGTAGATCGTGATACACTCTTAAAACGTCTAGAGAGCTATATCAATTCGCTTATGAGTTATATGTACGATAACGGTTTTGCCGATACCATATATGCATGGGATGTTGTAAACGAAGCGATAGAGCTTATGGATAAGCAGCCCACGGGACTGCGTAACAGCTATTGGTATCAGATCATCGGTGATGATTTTATCTACTGGGCATTTAAGTATGCACGTGCTGCAGTTGACCGTTATTCGGTGTTCTATGCAGACAGATACGGTATAAAGCCAAGTGATGAAGAAGGATTAAAGGCTATACGTCCCATACTTTTCTATAATGATTACAATGAATTCCAGCCTGACAAGAAAAAGGCTATCATAGACATGCTTAACCGCAGTACCGATACACACGGAAGTATCCTGGGTGAGAAGCTCATAGGCGGTATCGGAATGCAGGGACATATAAGCGATAACAACGATATAGACGAATATATCGAAGCACTTATGGATTACTCCGCACTTGTAGATGTAGTACATATCACTGAGCTTGATGTTAAATGTACCTGCATGAATATCAATGCCGAGTACTACCAGGCAGTATTTTACAAGAAGTTCTTCGAAGCCCTTATAAAGGCAAATGCAAACGGTGCTCATCTTAAAAATGTAACCTTATGGGGACTTACCGATGACAACTCATGGATCAGAGGTGCTAATCCGCTTTTATTCCACGGAGATCTGTCACCTAAAAAGTCATATTTCGCATTAAAGTTTGCTATAACGGGAGAGACCTTAGGTGAACCTGAAAAGATACAGATCGACCTTTCCGACAGAAAGTACGACTTCGAGCCTGTCGACGGCAAGCCTGTCGAGCTTAAGGATATCGGATTTAAGACCAGGGGATTCGCTCATATCTCTGTTCAGGATAAATATGCACACAGCGGTTCATATGCGCTTGCACATGAGATACGTTTTGATGACTGGAGCGGCATAAGCTTTGATGTATCAGACTTCTTGGGACAGACCATAGATGTCAGCGCATGGGTAAAGAGCCCTGCAGAAGCTGTATTCTTAAAGGCTGATATTGAAAAGATACTTCCTACCGTAGCAGAGGTCAATACAGGCACCGATGAATGGGTACAGATGCACGGAAGATATAAGCTTCCTTCGGATTCGGAATCACACTCATTGTTCCTGTTCTTCGGCACTAAGGAGAAAACGGAAGGCAAGTTCAGTGCCATATATGTGGATGATATAGAGATAAAGCTTGTAGGTCTTGAAGAAAGCTTTGAAGAAGCTTCCAATATAGCATCCATCAGAGGTATGGGACATCTTCCTATCATAACCGTTACGGATAAAGAGTCGGTAGACGGATATGGGCATTCGCTTTTAGTTACAAGACATGAGAAGGATGCTACCGTTAAGTTCAATATATCATCTTATATAGGTGAGAAGATAAATATAAGGGCATATGTTAAGACAACAGACAGCGTGATAAGAATGGGTATCGACGGTTCGGAGCCTTTCGTACTTACGGAAACAGAAGCGGATAAGAACGGCTGGACACTCGTTGAAGCCTGCACAGTTCTTGACAGTAACATGAATTCCGCAGAGTTCTTTATAGAAACAGACGGAAACGCAGACTACTACATCGATGATATTTTTGTGACTAAAGCCAGATAACAGCGAAAATATTGTCATAATTCGCTGTATAACGGCAAATATATTATGATATTTTCAAATTTTTATCTTGTTAATGGGTATCCATTATGATATAATGTTTTTCGGATATGAATCCGGGAATGTTTTAATTCGAAAGGAGATTAAAGTATATGGGACTTATTTCACAGGCACTCGGTGCAATCGGTAATATAGCAGGCGGTGCTATCAATGCAGGTATGAGTGCGGCAAGCGGAGTTCTTGCAAATCAGTGGAAGGAATTTATCTATTGCGATTCTATTCCGGATGATGTTCTTATGGTAAAAGGCAAGAAGCAGATTACCGGCAAGTCATCAAACACTAAGGGCGATGACAACATCATCACCAACGGCAGCGGTATCGTTGTTAACGACGGACAGTGCATGATCATCGTAGAAAACGGAAAGGTTGTTGAGGTTTGTGCGGAACCCGGTAGGTTTACATATGACACATCTCTTGCACCCAGTATTTTCGCAGGCAGCTTCGGTCAGAGCCTTCTTGATTCATTCAAGATGTTCGGACAGCAGTTCGCTTACGGTGGACAGGCAGCAAACGATCAGAGAGTTTACTACTTCAATACCAAGGTTATCATGGGCAACAAGTACGGTACACCCGCACCCGTTCCCTTCAGATTAGTTGATTCCAAGATCTTCCTTGACCTTGATATCACTATCAGACTTAATGCTATTTATTCATATCGTCTGGTTGATCCGCTTCTTTTCTATACAAAGATCGCAGGCAACGTAAACGATACATTTAGAGCTGCAGACCTCGAGCAGCAGTTAAAGAGCGAGATCAGCGGCAAGTTAAATACAGCTCTTGCTAAGATTTCCGCTATGGAGATCAGATATAACGAGCTTCCCGCTCATACAGAAGAGATGAGCGAAGCTCTTAAAGAACAGCTCCATCAGAAGTGGGTTGTAGAGAAAGGTATCGAGCTTGTAAGCTTCGATGTTAACTCTGCTAATACCACAGAAGAGAACGAGAAGCTCATCCGTGACGCTCAGGCTGAGGCAAGATATCAGCATGCAGGCCTCGGTGCAGCAGCTCTTACAGCAGCTCAGGCTCAGGCTCTTAAAGATGCAGCTAAGAACCCCAACGGTGCAGCTAACGCTATGTTCGGTGTAGGCATGATCGGCGGCGGCATGAACGGCGGCATCGGTAACACCATCAATGCACTTTATGCTCAGGCTGGTCAGGAACAGGCAGCCGCTGCAGCAGCAGCTCCCGCACCTGCAGCAGTACCCGCAGCCAATGCTTGGAAGTGTCCTAAGTGCGGCGTAGAGAATACCGGTAACTTCTGTACATCATGTGGTGAGAAGAAGCCAGCTCCTGCTATTGCTTGGAAGTGCCCTAAGTGCGGTAACGAGAATACCGGTAACTTCTGCCAAAACTGCGGCGAGAAGAAGCCCGAAGCTCCCGCTGAGTGGACATGCGCTAAGTGCGGTGCTGTAAATACCGGTAACTTCTGCCAGACATGCGGTGAGAAGAAGCCCGAATAATTATAATGTGAATTTACTTCAAATAGCCTCAGGATTGTGGTCTTGAGGCTATTTGTAAGTATTTACTAAATATTTTCAAGGAGAATCAAAATGGGTTTACAGGAATACAGATGTCCGTGTTGCGGCGGTTCCATGGAGTTTAACAGTACCGTCGGCAAAATGAAGTGTCCTTTCTGTGACACAGAATTTGAAATGGAATCCTTAAAGGATCTGGACCAGGCACTCGACAAGGAAGAGCCCGAGTCCATGACCTGGAACTCTTATGAAGGCCAGAGCTGGAGCGGAGAAGATATGACCGGCATGGCAGCTTATCATTGTAAGTCCTGCGGTGCAGAGATAGTTACGGCTGAGACAACTGCGGCTTCAGCATGTCCTTTCTGCGGCAATCCCATCGTAATGATGAATAATTTTGCAGGCAATCTCAAACCTGATTTTATCATACCCTTTAAACTTGACAAAAACGCTGCAAAAGAAGCACTTACCAAGCATTTCCAGGGTAAGAAGCTGCTTCCTTCCGCATTCTCGTCACAGAACCATATCGATGAGGTTACAGGTGTATATGTACCTTTCTGGCTCTTTAATTCGGGTGCGGATGCAGATATAAGATATAAATGTACTAAGGTAAGACGCTGGAGCGATAATGATTACAATTATAAGGAGACTAAGTATTATACGGTTCTCCGTTCCGGTTCGCTTGCTTTTGAGAATATCCCGGTAGATGCTTCAAAGAAAATGGCGGACGACCTGATGGATTCGCTTGAGCCGTTTAAGTTTGAAGAGAAAAAAGATTTTATGACAGCTTACCTTTCAGGATATCTGGCTGATAAGTATGATGTGTCCGCCGATGAAAGTGTTGAGCGTGCCAATCTGCGTATTAAGAACAGTACGATAGAGCAGTTCAGAAGTACGGTAAAGAACTATGATACCGTAGAGACCGAGAACTCCAATATAAGACTGAAGGACGGTTCATATAAGTACGTACTTCTTCCTATGTGGATACTTAATACCTCATGGAACGGACAGAAGTTCGTATTCGGTATGAACGGACAGACCGGTAAATTTGTCGGCAACCTGCCGATGGATAAGGGCAAGTTCTGGAAGTACTTCCTGATGTATTTTGCCATAACGGCTGTTATCGTATTTATCATTGCATTCTTCTTATTCAAGAATCAATAAAGAGCTTTAAGAAAGGAGCATGAAAATGGATCTTGCATATCCGATCATCATAGCCATAGTGGTAGGACTGATAGTTGCATTTGTGCTTACATCGGGCTTAAGAGCAGAGTTAAAGTCCGTACATCAGGCTACACAGGCTAATATCTATATAAAACAAGGCAGTTTTAACTTATCTAACGAACAGGATCTATACATATGTACGAGAGTGGAAAAAACAGCCAAGCCGAAGCCCCAGCAGCAACAGCAGCAGCGGTAAAGCCTATGCGTAAGGCTGTATGTTATGTGGACGGAAGCTTTAATCCGGAGGCAGGAAAGTATGCTTACGGATGTATAATGCTTCATGATGACGGCTCGACCGAAGAGTACTGCGGCTCGGGTGACAGGCCCGATGCTCTGCAGCAAAGAAATGTAGCCGGTGAAATGATAGCTTCCATGCTGGCTGTAAAGCTTGCTCTACTTAGAGGCTACGAAGAGCTTCTCATATGTTATGACTACTCGGGTATAGAGTGTTGGGTGACCGGTGCCTGGAAGGCAAAAAACGAGCTTACAAGAAGCTACCGTGACTGGATGAGAGCACACGAGAAGGATATAAAGATATCCTTCAAAAAGGTTGAAGCTCATTCAAATGACAAATATAATGATATGGCTGATAAACTAGCCAAACAGGGACTATTAAAGGATCCGGGATTCCCGGAATTAAAGTGAAACTAACGGAGGTCAGATATGTGTCCTGCAGATGATCTGTTTGATATTATAGAACCGGATGATAAAGGTTCAACTGAAAATAAAGATTTTGTACAGTATGAAAGCTTCCTTCAGGGTCTTGATTTTATTGACGGACTGCCTGATGACGAAGACGGTGAAACAGAGGGTGAGGATGAAATATTGATCGATGATGATATTTCGGGAAGTGCATCCGATGATACTCAAGCCGATGATATTATTTCCGGTGATATCATTGCTGATGAGTCAGATATGCAGGAAGCTATTCCTGATAGCAGTTTAAACTCCGAAATAGCCATCCGGTCCGATATTCCTGAAACTACTGAAGATTCATTTGCATTCGCATCCAATTTTGTGGCAAATGCCATGGAATCCGACGGAACTTCTATTGATGATGAAACAAGCGGGGATGACCTGACTGACGAAGGTATTGAAACCGAGGATGAAGATGATATGACTGATTATGGCAATGAATCAGAGGATGATACAGAATACGAAGAAGCCGACGACCAGGAAGACATGATGATCGTTACGGAAGGTACCATGATCACCGGTTCTATCGCAACAGACAGATCACTATTGGTACTCGGTACCATAAACGGGGATATCAATTGTGAAGGAAAGCTTACCATATCCGGTACTGTTACTGGCAATTCATTTGCAACGGATGTATTTATAAACGATCAGAGGACAGAAGGAAATATCACTTGTACGGGTATAGTAAAGATAGGCCAGGGCAGTGTTATAATCGGTGACATCACAGCGGGTGCGGCTGCTATAGCCGGAGCCGTAAAAGGCAACCTCGATGTCAAGGGCCCTGTTATCCTTGATTCTACTGCAGTTATCAAGGGAAATATCAAGGCCAAGTCCGTGCAGCTCATAAACGGTGCAGTTCTTGAAGGCTTCTGTTCATTAGAAGAATATTCCAATTCAAATATGGACGAGATATTTAAAGCTTGATAGTGTCATCCCGAGCTAGGTCGAAGTGACTTTGCGGCATAGGACATACAGCGAAGGATCATATAAAAAATAGTAACTAAATGCGAAAGGGAAACAAAAATGGGAAAGTACAAGAGAGTATTACTTAAATTCAGCGGAGAAGCGCTTGCAGGTGACAAAAAGCAGGGCTTTGATGAGGCTACCTGCATATCAGTAGCTGAACAGGTAAAAAGAATCGTAGATGAAGGTGTACAGGTAGCTGTAGTTATCGGCGGCGGCAACTTCTGGAGAGGCAGGGACAGCGAGACCATCGACAGATTTAAGGCTGACCAGATAGGTATGCTTGCTACGGTCATGAACTGCGTATATGTATCTGAGATATTCAGATTTGTCGGCATGAAGACTTCAATCTATACTCCTTATACTTTCGGAGATATATCAGAGCTGTTTACCAAGGACAGGGCTGTAAGCGACTTGGAGGCAGGAAAGGTTATATTCTTGGCCGGCGGTACAGGACATCCTTACTTCTCGACAGATACAGCTACCGCGCTTAGAGCTGTCGAACTTAACTGCGACATCATACTTATGGCTAAGAACTTTACAGGTGAGGGTATCGAAGGAGTTTACTCCGCTGATCCCGCAAAAGATCCGTCCGCAATTAAATATGATACTATATCCCTAGAGGAAGTATTCCAGAAGAAGCTTAAGGTTATCGATACAAGTGCTACAGTAGTATGTATGGAAAACAAGATGCCGTTATTGATATTTAAGCTTAACAGACCTAATGGTATCTATGATAATGCAACCGGCACTTGCACAGGTACTATCGTTACTGCTTGATAAAGGATTTAACATGAATAAAAAACTATGCTACATTCTGAATATTATGATGTCTTTAATCACTACGTTCGTATTCCTTGTTAAAAACGGAATAATTGAACTTAGCATGTTTGTAGAGACGTCAAAATATGGATTAAAAGAGTATTCTGCCGGCTTTGTTTCTGCCATTAAAACGACGCAGATAATCCTTGGCATATTATGTTTGGTATTGTGTATATATACTGTTTTGGTTTCAAAAGGAATGAGGAACCTAAAAAACATAGCCATTACACTATGTATCATATGTTTGGCGGCCAACTTTATCGGACCTATGTTTATGGGCAGTCTGACTATCTTTTGTTATTTACATATTGCCGGTTCAATATTGTTATTCATTCCGACCAAAGAATGATTAAATATTAAGAAAAATCTTGAATAAAAAGACAATCTTTAGTATTATATTTATAATGAAATTTATAGGAGGTAGGTATTTACAATGGATGAGAGAATTAAGGTTTATGACGAAAAAATGCAGAAGACTATCGAGTTTTTAGAGGAAGATTATGCATCGATCAGAGCAGGTCGTGCAAATCCCCATCTGCTTGATAAGATCAAGGTTGACTATTATGGCACACCTTCAGGCCTTAATGCAGTAGCTAATATCTCTGTACCTGAGGCACGTATTATCCAGATACAGCCTTGGGAAGCAAAGATGGTAAAGGAGATCAGCAAGGCTATACTTGCATCTGACTTAGGTATCACACCTACAGATGACGGGCGTGTGATCCGTCTGGTATTCCCCGAGCTTACAGAGGACAGACGTAAGGAACTTGCAAAAGACATCAAGAAGAAGGGCGAGAATGCCAAGGTAGCCGTAAGAAACGTAAGACGTGATGCAAACGAAGCTATAAAGAAGCTTGGTAAGTCAGGCGAGATCTCAGAGGATGTACAGAAGCAGATTGAAGACGAGATCAACAAGATGACAGAGAAGTACTGTGACAACTGCGACAAGCTTTCCGAAGCTAAGACCAAGGAGATCATGACAGTATAATGTCTCTATAGGGGGAAGGCCCCCTTATCGATGTAAAGTATTAAAGGGGTCAGGCCCCTTATAGACACAGAGGAGTCCGTCTCTTCTGTGTCTTGTATTGTAAGATAAAAGCTTTTTTACAGGTGATATATTTTGAAAAAAGAAGAAAAAAAGAAACTGCCCACGCATGTGGCTATAATCATGGACGGCAACGGAAGATGGGCTAAAAAAAGGTTGCTGCCGCGTGCGATGGGACACTCGGCGGGTGCAAAAAATGTTGAGCCCATGTGTAAGGCAGCATGGGATCTCGGTATAAAATATCTGACGGTATATGCGTTTTCCACCGAAAACTGGACCAGATCCGACGATGAAGTAAGTACGCTGATGAAGCTGCTTAAAGACTACTTGGTGGGTTGTATAGAGAAAAGCCGGAAGAATAACATGCGTGTTCGCGTGATAGGCGATGTATCGAGGCTTTCGAAGGATCTGCAGGACGCCATAACACGTTTGGAGGATTATTCCAAAGATTTTGACGGACTGCAATTCCAGGTAGCCCTTAATTACGGCGGCAGGGATGATATCGTAAGAGCTGTTAAGAAGATATCTGAGAAAGTTAAATCCGGTGAAATATCTGAAGATCAAATTACTGAATCTATGGTATCGGGGAGTCTGGACACTTATGAGATACCCGATCCGGACCTGCTAATCCGAACCAGCGGTGAGCTTAGGATATCTAACTTCATGCTTTGGCAGCTTGCATATACCGAGATGTATTTTACGGATGTATACTGGCCTGATTTTGATAAGAAAGAGCTTGAGAAAGCATTAGAATATTACGCAAACCGTGACAGAAGATTCGGTGGCCGTAAGAGTTGATAAAGATCCTTCGCTACGCTCAGGATGACATTTTTTATCAGGAGACAGGATAATATAGGAAAAAAGTAACAAGATTGGAATGTAATAATGGGAAAAGATATTAACAATGATAATTCATTTATGATACGTTTTAGAAGCTCTGTGATATTAATGGCTGTTGCTATCACTGCCATGGTACTCGGAAGCTATACTTTGTTCGGAGTGATCGTTCTTATCACAATGATCGGTCTTATGGAATTATACAGGGTTGTCGGCGTAAATAAATCTAAAGCCGGTGCAGTCGGGTATATTATTGCGGTTTTATATTTTATACACCAGTTTTTTACTAACTTTTACATGCACAGTATTAATATTGGTGAGTTTATACAAAACCATAATCTGCTATTTAAAATATGGAACAATGCATTTGCTATAATAATTGCTCTTTTGATCATTTTAATATTGGCTGTATATGTGCTTACTTTTCCTAAGTATAATTCAGAGCAGATAACGATGGTCGTCTTCGGATTTTTCTATGTCGTAATGCCGCTTATGTATATTTTCCAGACCAGACAATTGTCAGGCGGAGAATACGCCGTATGGCTGATATTTATAGGTTCATGGGGATCGGATACCATGGCTTATGTTGTTGGACGTAAAATAGGAAAGACCAAGATCGCACCGAAGCTTTCACCTAAAAAATCACTTGAAGGACTGATCGGCGGTATTGTAGGAGCAGCTCTTATCGGTGTTATATTTGCAATTATCTTTAAGAGCCAGCTTGAAGAAAGCTTTTCAAATCCGATTCTGCTATTCGGACTTACAGGTGCTATCGGTTCTGTAGTATCACAAATCGGCGATATGGCGGCATCTGCTATAAAGAGAAATAAAGGTATCAAGGATTACGGAACACTTATCCCCGGTCACGGCGGTATATTAGACAGATTTGACAGTGTTATATTTATAGCACCGATCGTTTATTTTATGTTAACTGTATTTGCGTGAAATAAGATTCTTCGCTGCGCTCAGAATGACATAAATATCAGAATGACATAAATATCAGAATGACATAATATTCAAAGAAAGGAAACGAGAAATGTACGCATGTCCCAATTGTTCGGGCAATCTGAAATTTAACATTGAGAAACAGGCGCTTTTTTGCGATTTCTGTAATGCTGTTGTCGATCCTTATTCGGTAGTAAAGGAAAGAGATGCCGAAGAAGGCGATCTAAAGGTAAGGGATGACGCTCAAAATGTAAGTATGCTTTTCTATGATGAGTGTCCCGGATGCGGTGCTAAAAGAGAAGGCGATGAGACAGTATGCTCATATTGCGGCACGAGTCTGGCTAAGCCCGTACAGCAGGCTGTAAAGGACTTTGGAAATGATGCCGAGGATTATTATGATGTTACATCATTTATATGTCCCCAGTGCGGCGGCGAGATCATCACAGAGGACAACGAAGCCGCAGCTTTCTGCAGTTTCTGCGGTGCTTCAACCATCTTGGACAGAAGGATCGGCAGAGCCAGAAGACCTAAATACATCATACCCTTTAAGAAAACCAAAAAAGACTGTATGGATGCATACGGAAGATTTATGAAGAGTGCATTCTTTGCTCCTTCTGAAATGAAGAGTGAAAAGTGCGTAGATTCATTCCGTGGTATATATATGCCTTTCTGGACTTACGATACTTCAAAAAACGGCAACGTTTCCATGAACGGTACCAGGGTATATCACAGGGGTGATTATAAATATACCGAAAATCATGCATTATCTGCCGATATATCCATGGAATATGATAACGTATCCTTCGATGCATCAAGTAATTTCGCAGATAACTTAAGCCAGGGTATCTCGCCTTTCGATCAGTCTGTACAGCAGCCGTTCACACCTTCATTCTTGAGCGGTTTTTATGCCGATACCAATGATGTGACCGACAGCATATATCAGGAGGATGCAAGGAAGCTTATCGCAAGAGATGCATTCAAGAAGTTTAAAAACATCCAGGGTTTCGGAAAATACGGACTCTCGGGCGATAATAACGTAAATAAGCTTCTTCCCGATGTACATGACAGATTCCTAACCATGCTTCCTGTATGGTTCATGAGTATCAGGTCCAAGGACAAAAAGGGTGAGGACAGAGTATCCTATACGGTAGTAAACGGACAGACCGGAAAAATAGTGGGTGATGTTCCTATTTCCTTAAAGAAATACGGTATTGCAGCCACGGTACTTTCGCTTATATTGTTTGTATTACTTAACTTCATACTTGATTTTACTTTAGTACCCAAAACAGCCTTGTTTATCTCTGCCGTAGTTGCATTTATCATGGCCGGTATATTCTCAAGCCATGAGTCAAAGATAGTGGACAGAGAGCTCGGTGACGACGATAAAGGCTTACTGCAGATAAAACGCTCAAAAGAAGAGCCTTCAAACAATATCGCGTTAAAGAAAAAACAGGAACAGCAGTTAAAGAAGAGCATGAAAGAAAAGAGCTACTTCTGGATCCCGCTTATAATCAGCGGTCTGATATTAGGTGCCGAGTTTACCGTAGGTTTAGTTTCTGATATGTGGTTCTATGGCGGTGCTATAGCTGTAATGGCTTACACCGTATGGTGTGTAATAAGGATAGTCAGCAGATATAACAGACTTACTACACGTAAGCTGCCTCAGTTCAACAGGAGTGGAGGTGATGACAGTGCAAAGATTTAAAAGATTATTGGCGATTTTTGTTTTAGTTCTGGCAGTCATCGCTGTCATCAGACCTGTCGGCTTACAAGCCGGCGATATCAAAGAAAATGAAGCTACTTACTATGGCGCAATGGTACTGGATGATGCAGAGCTTTTCACCAAAAATGAAGAAGCTGCACTTCTTGAAAAAGCTTACGACTTGACCGAATATGCCGATGTTTTCGTAGTAACGGTAGCAAAAGGACAGAATCCTTACGGTTCTTCTGAAAGTTCAACTAAAAAGTATGGTGATGCGATCTACCTTGATTACAGCAATAATAACAGCTGTATCATGTTCATCATCGACATGCATACCAGGTATATCTATGTATACAGATACGGCAAAGCGGAAAAGTCTTTAACTTCCGGAAAATGTGATTCCATTACCGATAATGTATATGATTATGCTTCTGATGGTGATTATTACAATTGTGCTTCATTTGGACTCGAACAGATAGGTAAAGTCCTGAACGGTGAAAAGATTGCCGAACCCATGAAGGTTGCGAGCAACTTCTTTATCGCTTTTGTAATAGGCTTTGTTGTTATGTATCTTGTAGCATTAGGAAAATCAAAGGTTAGTACGACCAGTGACAGTGAAATGCTCAAATATGCTGCTATCAGTTTTGCAGCCAACAATACAAAGGATGTAGTGACAGGTACCACCAAGACATATTGTCCGAGAAGCTCCGGAGGCAGCGGCGGTCGTAGTGGCGGTGGAGGAGGATTCCACGGCGGCGGTGGCGGAGGCCACAGATTCTGATATGGTATAATAATTTGTGCAGTATTTTAAAGATACTTGTATTATCCGAGGTTAAGTTTGAAAGATGAAAAATTTATGTCTGCTCGGGTCTACCGGTTCCATAGGCCGTCAGACCTTAGATATAGTGCACAGACACGGCGGATTTAAGATTACGTCACTTGCTGCCAACAGTAATATTGACCTTTTGGAGCAGCAGATAGATGCGATACATCCGAAAAAAGTCTGTGTATATGACAAAGAAAAAGCCGGGATACTTGCCAACCGGTTAAAAAACAACTCTACAGAGGTCCTTTCAGGAATGGAAGGACTTCTTGAAATAGCGGGAGACAGTTCCAATGACTTAACTGTAACCGCGATAGTCGGCATGATAGGTATAAATCCTACACTTGCCGCTATAGAGGCAGGCTGTGATGTAGCTTTGGCCAATAAAGAGACCTTGGTCACTGCGGGGCATATCATCATGAAGGCTGTAAAAGAGCATAAGGTTAAGCTTCTCCCCATAGACAGCGAGCACTCGGCCATATTCCAGTGCCTGCAGGGAAAGTACGGTCCTACAGGAGATTATGCCGCATGGAATGGCAGTCCTATCGTAGAAAAGATACTTCTTACATGCTCTGGCGGACCTTTCAGAGGATTAAGCTATGAAGAGTTAAGGAACAAGACGGCCGCAGATGCATTAAAGCATCCTAACTGGTCCATGGGCAACAAGATTACCATAGATTCAGCTACTTTGGTCAACAAAGCATTGGAAGTTATGGAAGCCAAATGGCTTTTTATGACCGACGTCGATAAGATACAGGTAGTCATACAGCCTAAGAGCATCATACATTCCGCAGTGCAGTTTGTGGACGGATCGATAGTCGCCCAGATCGGTGTGCCCGATATGAGACTTCCCATCCAGTATGCGTTGTATTATCCTGAGAGACTTCCCCTAGACTGCGGAAGAGTGGACCTGTTTGACCTTGCCAAGATCGAGTTTTATAAACCCGACTATGATACGTTTAAGGGACTTAAGCTCGGTATAGAAGCAGCCAAAACATGCGGCAGTATCTGTACAGTATTCAATGCGGCAAATGAGTATGCCGTAGGCAGGTTTTTAAAGGGTGAGATAGGATTTACTGATATCTATGATATCATAGAGCATTGCATGGCTATGCACAAGAATATCGCCGAGCCCACGCTCGAAGAAGTACTTGGGGCTGAAGCGGAAGCTATCGAAAATGCAAAAATGTGACAAGGGGATTTTATGAACACAGTAGTAAGTATTATTATCGGAATATTGTTATTCAGTATAATCATCATATTCCATGAGTTAGGGCATCTTATAGTGGCTAAAAAAAACGGGATCAAGGTCCCGGAGTTTATGCTCGGTATGGGTCCTAAGCTATTCAGTTTTAAAAAAGGTGATACGGTATATTCCTTGAGGCTGTTCTTAATAGGCGGTGCCTGCCAGATGCTTGGTGAGGATACCGACAGCATGGAAGAGGGTTCCTTCAATTCAAAAGGTCCCTGGGCAAGATTCGCTACTATATTTGCCGGTCCGTTCTTTAACTTTATCCTGGCTTTTATTTTTTCTGCTGTGATAATAGGTATAATCGGATTTGACGAGCCTGCTGTTACAAATATTAAGGAAAATTCTCCGGTTACTACGGCTACTTATACCAATGTTGACGATCCTTCGGATTCCGTGACCGGAATAAAGGTCGGAGATATCGTTACAAAATACGACGGTATGAGCGTAACGCTTTCGAGAGAGCTTCTTTATCATTTTGTACTTAACAACATGGGCCTTGATCCGATCGAGATAGAATTTGAGAGAGACGGAAAAACATACCGCGGTACTGTACAGCCCACAGTATTTAAGAAATACACTATCGGTTTTTCATATAATGCGGATGACAATGAGTGTAAGATCGGCGAAGTCACCGACGGCGGCGTACTGGATAAGTTGGGAGTACGTTCAGGTGACGTGATTATAAAAGTAAACGGTACCGATATCCCTTCCGGAAAGGCCATGAATGAGTACCTGAAAAACAATCCTTTAGACGGCAGCGTCATCGAAATGGTGATCACGCACAAAGGGAATGCTTATACTTACCAGGTACAGCCCGTATACAGCGAGAGCTGTGTATCTCCGAGATATTTTGACAACAGTATGGGATTCTACTTCGATCACAACTCTTCAAGAGTAAAGGGCAACCCTCTGCAGGTATTAAAGTACTCGCTGTATGAAGTAAAATTCCAGATATCGACCACTATCAAGGCTTTAGGTAAGCTCATCACAGGTCAGATAAGCCTTAAAAACAATGTGGGCGGTCCTGTCAGGATAGTATCCGAGCTTGACAATACCATCCAGGAGTCCAAGGAAGACGGTATACTTTACGTTATCCTTAACCTGCTTAATTTTGCGATACTCTTAAGTGCCAACTTAGGCGTGATGAACCTGCTCCCTCTGCCTGCACTTGATGGCGGAAGGCTGATATTCATCATTATCGAGCTTATATTTAAGAAGCCCATCCCTAAGGAGAAGGAGGGTATCGTACATGCTATAGGACTTGTTTTCTTCTTGGTGCTGATGGTACTGGTACTCTTCAATGATATAAGGTACGTGTTCTTCTAAAATCCTTCTCAGACGTTTTTGCAGCGAGCAAATGTGACAGGGGGACGGTTCTTCTGTCACATAAAAATGCAATATCGGTCAGTCTCAGATATATTCCGTTACATCGCTCGTAAGGCGGATTTTGCATATTATACTTTTTGTCTTATTTATACATACTTTATATGCAAAATCCTTCTCAGACATTTTTGCAGCGAGCAAATACGGCTCGCTAACCGCAAAAAGTCTGCGCTGCGCGGATAGCGAGTAACGAAACATATCTGAGCCTGACCTTACATAACTGGAATTATAAAAATGTGACAGTAGAACCGTCCCCCTGTCACACTAACCGCAAAAAAGTATTTTGGGGTAAAGGAATAGTATGGAAAGAAAACTTACAAGAGAAGTTAAAATAGGTAATGTTAAGATCGGCAATAATAATCCGATTGCTATACAGTCTATGTGCAATACCAAGACTGAAGATGTGGATGCGACTGTAGCCCAGATATTAATGCTTGAGGCTGCGGGCTGTGATATTATCAGGTGTGCGGTGCCTCACATGGAGGCTGCTAAGGCTTTTTCAGAGATAAAGAAGAAGATACATATCCCGCTTGTGGCAGATATCCATTTTGACTATAAGCTGGCTATAGCTGCCATCGAAAACGGTGCTGATAAGGTTAGGATCAATCCCGGTAATATCGGCTCGGAAGATAAGGTGCGTGAGGTAGTGGCTGCCGCTAAAGCTTATGGGATACCGTTAAGAGTGGGTGTAAACGGCGGTTCACTTGAAAAGGACCTGCTCGAAAAATATGGGCATGTTACTGCCGAGGCGCTTGTTGAAAGTGCATTAAAGCAGGTGGATGCTTTAGAAAGGTATAACTTTGAAAATATAGTCATCAGTATCAAGTCCTCGAATGTCATGCTTTCCATCAAGGCTCATGAGCTGATATCGGAAAAAGTGGATTACCCGCTGCATGTAGGTATCACCGAGACAGGGCTTTTATCGGAAGGAAGCATAAAGTCTGCTGTAGGCATAGGTGTCATATTATATGAAGGTATAGGCGATACTATAAGGGTATCACTTACCGATGACCCCATCCATGAGGTTGAGACCGCCAAGTCCATACTTAAGAACTTAGGTCTCAGGAGCGGCGGCATCAACTTAGTATCCTGTCCTACATGCGGCAGGACCAATATCGACCTGATAGGACTGGCAGGCAAGGTACAGGAGATTATAAAGACATATCCTGCCACAGATAAGGATATAAAAGTAGCCGTAATGGGCTGCGTGGTAAACGGTCCCGGAGAAGCGAGAGAAGCCGACTTGGGTATAGCCGGTGGAAAGGGAGAGGGCCTGATATTTAAAAAGGGCGAGATCATAAAGAAAGTGCCCGAGGAGAACCTTCTTTCAGAGTTCAAGATAGAACTTGACCGGCTGTTACTATAATTTTTCATGTATCTTAAATAGTATTTCACCTCATCCATCTCCTTGATGGATACAAGGTTCCGTCAGTTTCGCTGATGCCTTATGACTTTCGGCGGTACCTTCCCTTTGCCAGGGAGGGCTTTGTTATATGCAGCAAGAGTTTTACACTGCTACAAGGAGTAATTTATGCAGTTTTTGGAAGTATTTGACGGATTAAGATCCGAATCGAGACTTAAAAAAGTATTTGAAAAGTCATCCGTTACGGATATTACAAGCTCCAACAAGCATAACCGTATGGATGTATATATAGATTCCGACATTTTTATCAAGACTGAGGATAGGAAACAGATGGAAAAGCTGCTGCTTGACCAGTTTTTCATGTCCGAAGGAAAGGATGTATATCTGCATATCCGCTGCATCAAGGAAAATGCAGATATGCCCGATATCTGGAGCAGGTACGGTGTGTATGTGGATGATGAGTTCTCCTGTGAATCGGGATTGCTCGAGAGCATCTACAAAAATGCCAATATCACTGTCGGCAAGGATAAGATCAATATCGAGCTTAATGACAATTTCATCAACCATCAGACAGAAAAGAAGATATCAGAGACTATCACAACGTTTTTGAATGATTATTTCGGGTTGAAGGCGGCTCTTTCTTTTTCCTACAGAGAGCATGAAGAAGAGGATTTCGAAGAGGAACAGAAGGAATACCTCGAGCATATGGAAAGCTATATCTTGGAGGTAGAGAACAGTAAGATAGCTGCTGCAGAGGATAAGTCTGCTGAGGGTGCTTCGAATACAGGCTCCGACTCAGGTACGTCTAACACAGCAAAATCTTCCGGCAGCAAGGAAGAATCAAAAGATAAGCAAAAAGGCGGTTATTCCTCATTTGACAGATCTAAGTTCGTCAAGAAAAAGCTTGTCGTGGATCCTGATGTCGTATACGGTACAACTGTCGAAGGCGATGTAATAGATATTTCCGAGATAATGGATAATATGGGCGATGTCGTGATAAAGGGCATGGTCCTTAAAGTCTATGACTTGGTAACGACCAAGACCGGTAAATTCATCTTCAAGTTCAGTATGACCGATTTTACGGACAGTATCCTCTGTAAGTTTTTCATAAGGGACGAGGAAGATAAAAACAACGTGATAAATACTATCAAGGAAGGCAGCTTTTTCCTTATAAAAGGAAGTGCCGAGACTGATATGTTCGAGCCCGGTCACGAGACCACCATCCAGAAGGTAAGGGGTATCAAGCCCATAAAGGACTTCCGCGTAAAACGCAGAGACGAAGCGGAAGTTAAGCGTATAGAACTCCACGCACATACCCAGATGAGCGACATGGACGGTGTTATCCCGGCCAATGTCTTAGTTAAGCGTGCTTTAGAATGGGGACACAGGGGTATCGCCATTACCGACCATGGCGTAGTTCAGTCATTCCCTATAGCCAATCATGCGATAGATTTTAAAAAGATAAAAGATCCTGAGGCATTGGAAAGGGCTAAGAAGTTTAAGATCATATACGGCTGCGAGGGCTATATCGTTGATGACGAACCCGATGTGATCACCAATGACAAAGGACATGTATTTAAAAAGGGCGAAGACGGAAAGTACAGTATAGAAGACCTCCGCAAAATGCCCTCGTATCATATCATATTATTATGCAAAAACGATACCGGTCGTATCAACCTGTATAAACTGGTATCCGAAGCTCATCTTAAGTATTTCGGTCGCTGGCCGAGGATACCCAAGAGCGTGCTTAAGGAAAACAGGGAAGGTATCATCGTAGGCTCCGCCTGCGAGGCAGGTGAACTCTACAGGGCTATAGTACACGAAAAGCCCATGGAAGAAGTAAGACGTATAGCTGATTTTTATGACTATTACGAGATCCAGCAGATCGGCAACAATAATTATCAGATAGATGATGAGAAATTCCCGGAGATACAGAACGAGAACGATCTGCGCCGTGTAAATAAGCGTATAGTGGACTTGGCAGATGCCGACGGCAAGATGTGCGTAGCTACCTGTGACGTGCATTTCTTAGACCCTGAAGATGAAGTATTCCGCAGGATCATCATGGCATCAAAAGGCTTTGCCGATGCCGATAAGCAGGCACCTCTGTACCTGCATACCACTGATGAGATGTTAGAGGAGTGCAGCTACCTCGGCAAAGATAAAGCATTTGAAGTAGTAGTGACCAACCCCAACCGCATATTTGATATGTGTGAGAGGATCACTCCCGTACGTCCCGATAAGGCACCGCCTGTCATCCCTGACAGTGATAAGACATTAAGAGAGATATGTGAGACCATGGCCCACCAGATATACGGACCGGAGCTGCCTGTACAGGTAAGCAGCCGCTTGGAGCACGAGCTTGATTCCATCATAAAGAACGGATTCGCCGTTATGTATATCATAGCACAGAAGCTGGTATGGAAGTCAAACGAGGACGGATATCTCGTAGGTTCCCGTGGTTCCGTAGGTTCATCCTTCGTAGCTACCATGTCAGGTATCACGGAGGTAAATCCGCTGCCGCCTCATTATTATTGCCCCGAGTGCCATTATAATGAGTTTGACTCGGACATATGTAAGGAATATGTATCAAAGTCAGGATATGACCTTCCCGAAAAGGACTGTCCCGTATGCGGACACAGGCTTGTAAGAGAAGGTCAGAATATCCCTTTTGAGACCTTCCTCGGATTTAACGGTGACAAGGAGCCTGATATCGACCTTAACTTCTCCGGTGAGTACCAGAGTAAGGCTCATGACTATACCGAAGTTATATTCGGTGCCGGACAGACATACAGAGCGGGAACCGTAGGCTCCCTTGCGGAAAAAACAGCATACGGTCTGGTATCAAAATATGCCGAAGAGCACGGTATGGTACTCCGCGATGCGGAAAAAGAGCGTATCGCAAAAGGCTGTGAAGGTATAAGACGTACCACGGGCCAGCATCCCGGTGGTATCGTCGTACTTCCTTTGGGTGAGAATATCTATTCGTTTACTCCGGTACAGCATCCGGCAAACGATATGGAAACGCCTACAGTTACCACACATTTTGAATATCATTCCATTGACCACAACCTGTTAAAACTTGATATATTAGGACACGATGATCCCACCATGATCCGTATGCTTGAAGACTTAACGGGTATAGATGCGAAAAAGATACCGATGGATGACCCGAAGGTAATATCACTTTTTGACTCCTGTGATGTACTTGGTGTAAAGCCCGAACAGATAGACGGAGTAGAGCTCGGAAGCTTAGGTCTGCCGGAACTTGGTACTAACTTCGTAATACAGATGCTTAAAGATACCAAGCCGCAGAACTTTTCGGACATGGTTAAGATATCCGGTCTTTCACACGGTACCGATGTATGGCTTAATAACGCCCAGTATTTCATAAAGAACGGAGACTGTACACTTTCCACAGCTATATGTACACGTGATGATATCATGATATACCTCATCAATATGGGATTAGAGCCCGGACATGCTTTTAAGATAATGGAAAGCGTACGTAAGGGTAAAGGCCTCACACCTGAGATGGAAGAGGAAATGGTAGCCAATAATGTACCTGCATGGTATATTGAGTCATGTAAGCGTATAAAGTACATGTTCCCCAAGGCACATGCCTGCGCTTACATGATCATGGCATTCCGTATAGCATACTTTAAGGTATATTATCCATTGGCATATTATTGTGCATTTTTCAGTATCAGAGCCGCTGACTTTGATTACGAGAAGATGTGCAAGGGTAAGAATCACCTGAAGGACGAGATGAAAGCCTTAAACAACAAGGCTAAGACAGAAAAGCTCTCGGCAAAAGAGTCGGGTATGTATGATGACATGCGTCTGGTACTTGAGTTTTATGAGCGAGGCTTTGAATTCATGCCGATAGACATCTATAAAGCTAAGGCAAGACACTTCCAGATAGTGGATGGTAAGCTCATGCCTTCACTGGCTTCCATAAACGGACTTGGCGAAAAAGCTGCAGAACAGATAGAGGATGCTGCTTCAAAGTACAAGTTCGTATCTCGTCAGGACTTTAAGCAGAAGAGTAAGCTGGGTGAAACCACAGTTGAAGCTATGGCTGAGTTAGGCATCTTAAGCATGCTTCCCAAGTCAGACCAGATGTCATTTGAAGATTTTTTTGGAAAAATATAAAAAAGTACTTGCATTTTTAAAATATCTGTGATAATATATCAACGTTGCGAAAAGCAACGGCGATATTGGCGAATTGGTCAAGCGGCTAAGACGCCGCCCTCTCACGGCGGAAACAAGGGTTCGATTCCCTTATTCGTCATAGGACTTCGGATTTTTCGGAGTCCTATTTTTTTTGTGTTGATTAAGATAATTATAAAAAATATACAAAAATTGCTTGACATATTTGTTGAAAACTACTAAAATATATGTTTGTGTGATTGTGCTTTAAAGATATTGATCTTTTATGCATATATTTATACAAAAAAACTTAATATTGGAGGTGCTCCTGTGGAATACGTTATAGGAGCGGTGATCGGTCTGATTGTCGGTGCCGTTATAGCCTTCTTTGTAACAAAAAAGATCGTTAATGACAAACGCGATAAAGCTGAAGCTGAAGATCTTAACAATGCAAAGAACAAGGCTAAGGAAATACTCGACAAAGCTAAAGTAGATGCCGAATCCGCTAAACGGGAAGCTTTGGTGGAAGTCAAAGAGGAGTCTCTCCGTTCTAAGAAGGAACTGGAAAAAGAAACCAGGGACCGTAAGAACGAACTTCAGCATTATGAGAACAGAGTGTTGAAGAAGGAAGAGAACCTCGACAGAAAAACCGAAGCGTTAGAACGCAAGGAAGCAAAGATAACCCTCAAAGAGCTTGAACTCGACAAGTTAAAGGCAGAGCTTGATGAAGCTCATGCAAAAGAGATTCAGGAACTTGAAAAGATTTCAGGGTTAACCTCCGAACAAGCCAAGGAATATCTGCTTAAAACTGTTGAAGATGAAGTGAAACATGAAACTGCCGTACTTATTAAGGATCTTGAGACCAAGGCCAGAGAGGAAGCTGACAAGAAAGCCAAAGAGCTGATCATTACAGCCATTCAGAAGACAGCGGCAGATCACGTGGCAGAAGCTACGATATCCGTCGTGCAGCTGCCAAGTGACGAGATGAAAGGAAGGATCATCGGTCGTGAGGGACGTAATATAAGGACCTTAGAGACCATGACAGGAGTAGATCTTATCATTGATGATACTCCCGAGGCAGTTGTATTGTCATGCTTCGATCCCGTAAGAAGAGAAGTTGCAAGGATCGCACTTGAAAGACTTATTTTTGATGGACGTATCCATCCCGCAAGAATCGAAGAGATGGTAGAGAAGGCTCAGAAAGAAGTTGAACAGATGATCCGCGACGAAGGTGAAGCAGCTATGCTTGAAGCCGGTGTTCATAACCTTCATCCTGAATTAGTCAGACTGCTCGGTAAGATGAAGTTCAGAACAAGTTACGGACAGAACGCATTAAGACATTCCATCGAAGTAGCTATCCTTTCAGGTCATTTAGCCGGTGAACTCGGTTGTGATGTAAGACTTGCCAGACGTGCAGGTCTGTTACATGATATCGGTAAGTCGGTCGATCAGGAAATGGAAGGTACGCATGTACAGATCGGTGTTGACCTTTGTAGAAAATACAAAGAATCTGCCATCGTTATCAATGCGGTTGAGGCTCATCACGGTGATGTGGAATTCCAGTCACTTATCGCCTGCATAGTTCAGGCCGCTGATGCTATATCCGCAGCACGTCCTGGTGCAAGACGTGAGACAGTAGAAACTTACACCACAAGACTTAAACAGTTAGAAGATATTACCGCAAGCTTTAAGGGAGTTGAAAAATCTTTCGCTATCCAGGCCGGTAGAGAAGTGAGGGTAATGGTAGTACCCGAACAGATCAGTGATGATGATATGGTTCTCCTTGCACATGATATTTCAAAGAAGATTGAAAATGAACTTGAATATCCCGGACAGATCAAGGTTAATGTCATCAGAGAATCACGAACAATTGATTATGCTAAGTAACGAAAAGACCTTCTGCATTTTGCAGAGGGTCTTTTAAGTTAAAAATTATCTTTACAAATCTTAGTTTTTGTGCGAAAATAGGTGTGATGGGTTTTTAAAATACTCAATTTTTATTTTACAATCTGAAAGGAGTATTAACATGACTTACACTCATGAAGTACAAACTATGTGTCCCGTAGCTAAGGGCGCAAAGCATGATCCGGCTCCTATCCCTCAGGAAGGACAGTGGACCAAGGTTAAAAAGGTTGAAGAAATCAACGGCTTTACACATGGTATTGGCTGGTGTGCACCTCAGCAGGGCGCATGTAAGCTTACTCTTAATGTAAAGAACGGCGTTATCCAGGAAGCTCTTGTTGAGACTATCGGATGTTCAGGTATGACTCATTCAGCAGCTATGGCAGCTGAGATATTACCCGGCAAGACCGTTTTAGAGGCTATGAACTCTGACCTCGTATGTGATGCTATCAACACCGCTATGAGAGAGCTCGCTCTTCAGATCATCTACGGCCGTACACAGTCTGCATTCTCAGATGACGGACTTGCAATCGGTGCAGGACTTGAGGATCTCGGAAAGGGCTTAAGAAGCCAGGTTGGTACCATGTATGGTACATTAGAGAAGGGACCCCGCTACTTAGAGATGGCAGAAGGTTATGTAACAGGCATCGCTCTTGACGAGAACGATGAGATCATCGGATATCAGTTCGTTTCACTTGGAAAGATGACTGACTTCATCAAGAAGGGTGACGATCCCACAACAGCTTGGGAAAAGGCTAAGGGACAGTACGGACGTGTTGATGACGCAGTTAAGATCATTGATCCCAGAAAAGAATGATAACAGGAGGAGATTATAATGGCATTATTTGAATCATATGAGAGAAGAATTGACCAGATCAACAAGGTCATTTCACAGTATGGCATCTCCTCTATAGAGGAATGCGAGACAATCTGCAAGAATGCAGGTCTTGATGTTTATGCTATGGTTAAGAAGATCCAGCCTATCTGCTTTGAGAATGCATGCTGGGCTTACACCGTAGGTGCAGCTATCGCAATCAAGAAGGGTGCAAGAAGAGCAGCAGATGCTGCAGCTGCTATCGGCGAGGGTCTTCAGGCTTTCTGTATCCCCGGATCGGTTGCTGACCATCGTAAGGTTGGTCTTGGACATGGCAACCTTGGCAAGATGCTTCTTGAAGAAGATACAGATTGCTTCTGCTTCTTAGCAGGTCATGAGTCCTTCGCAGCAGCAGAGGGTGCTATCGGTATCGCTGAGAAGGCTAACCGTGTTCGTAAGAAGCCCCTTAGAGTTATCCTTAACGGTTTAGGTAAGGATGCTGCTCAGATCATTTCACGTATCAACGGCTTCACATTCGTTGAGACACAGATGGATTACTTCAGTGGCGAAGTTAAAGAGATCAGCCGTAAGTCATATTCTAACGGACCTCGTGCTAAGGTTAACTGCTATGGTGCAGATGACGTTACAGAGGGCGTTGCTATCATGTGGAAGGAAGGCGTTGACGTTTCCATCACCGGTAACTCAACCAACCCTACCCGTTTCCAGCATCCCGTTGCAGGTACCTACAAGAAGGAATGCAACGAGAAGGGTAAGAAGTACTTCTCAGTAGCATCAGGCGGCGGCACAGGCCGTACACTTCATCCCGATAACATGGCTGCAGGTCCTGCTTCTTACGGTATGACAGATACCATGGGCCGTATGCATTCAGATGCTCAGTTTGCAGGTTCTTCATCAGTTCCCGCTCACGTTGAGATGATGGGTCTTATCGGTATGGGTAACAACCCTATGGTTGGTGCTACAGTTTCTGTTGCAGTTGCAGTTCAGGAAGCTTTTGATAACGGCAAATGCTAATTTAATAAAACCCTTATGGCAGGAGATAGTTCTCCTGCCTTTTTTGTCTCTTTAACGGTCAGGCTCGGATATATTTCGCTACATCGCTCGTTTATCGGATTTTGCATATTATACTTTTAGTCTTATTTATATATATGTTATATGCAAAATCCTTATCAGACGTTTTTGCAGCGAGCAGCCCCGGCTCGCTAACCGCAAAAAGTCTGCGCTTGCGCGGATAGCGAGTAGCGAAACACATCCGAGCCTGACCTTTTTAACATTCCTAAAATGTCTGTCGTTTTTCTGCGATGTGGCACAATTTATTTGCACTCACCCGTTAGGAAGTATAAATGTGACAAGAGAACCGTCCCCTTGTCACACAATTATAAAAATTTTATTAAATTGTCCTTGCGTTTTATACGGGCTAGAGTTATAATTTTTTTGTGGGTTTCAAAGATATTTCTTTAGAAAGCAACATTAAATGATCGGAGGTTTACAATGGAAAAATTCTTTAAGTTGAAAGAGAACAAGACCAATGTCAGGACTGAAATCCTTGCAGGTCTTACCACTTTCATGACTATGGCTTACATCATAGCCCTGAACCCCAACCTTCTTACCGGTTTTGCAGTAGGAACACCCCTTTGGAACGGTGTATTCCTTGCAACATGTCTGGCTTCGGCTATAGGTACCATCTGTATGGCTTTCCTTGCCAACAAGCCCTTCGTTATGGCTCCCGGTATGGGCCTCAACTCATTCTTCGCAGTTGTAGTAGCCAATATCGCAGTTATCAACGATACAAGTTATGACAATGCCTTCCAGGCAGCGTTAAGCATCATCCTTATCGAAGGTATCGTATTCATCCTTCTTTCAGTACTCAATGTAAGAGAGAAGATAGTTACTGCTATACCGCTCGGTATCAGACTTGGTATCGGACCCGCTATAGGTCTTATGCTTATGAATATCGGTTTCGGTTCCAACGTAGGTATTTATGCAAAGGATGGTGGTCCTTTCTATGTAATGAGGGATTTCTTCGGTGCTATGACTCCCAAGTTGCTTAAGGATGACATGGGTGCTGACTACGACAAGATGGTTGTTACCGTCATCACTATGTTTATCGGACTTATCATTATCGTATTACTTGCCAAGAAGGGCATCAAAGCAGCAGTTCTGATTGGTATGCTCGTTGCTTCCATCCTTTACTGGATCTGTGATGCAACTGTACTCGGAGAGAATCCTTTTGCTTCATTAAAGACAGCTTCATTTGTTCCTCCTTTCAAGGATATGTTCGATACCACATTATTCAAATTTGATTTTAAGGGATTGTTTGATATAGGTATATTTACCGCTATCACACTTATCATCACATTCTGTATGATCGATATGTTCGATACTATCGGAACTCTCGTTGGTACTGCTTCAAAGGCCAACATGGTTGATAAGGACGGCAATATGCCTAATATGAAGGAAGCTTTACTTTCTGACGCAGTCGGTACAGTAGCAGGTGCCTGCACAGGTACTTCAACAGTTACCACATTCGTTGAGTCTGCATCAGGCGTTGAGGCAGGCGGAAGAACAGGTCTTACAGCTCTTACAGCAGGTCTTGTATTCTTAGCTTGTATCTTTATCGCTCCTATAGCTGCCATTATTCCTGCAGCTGCTACAAGCTCAGCTCTTATCTATGTCGGTATCGTAATGCTTCAGGGATTGAGTAAGGTTGATTTCCATGATCTTGACCAGTTTGTTCCTATAGTTATCATGCTTCTGGCTATGCCTATTTCCGGTTCTATCGGACACGGCATCGGACTTGCTATGATCAGCTACACATTCATTAAGCTTTTCTCTGGCAAGGCAAGGGAAGTATCTGTACTGACTTATGTTATATCTATATTGTTTATAATCAAGTTCTTCGTGATCGTATGATCATAGACTGATAACGGTACAATATTTATAAATAGTATGAAAGCAGGTCGGAATCATCCTGACCTGCTTTTTGCTTTTTATATTAAAATATCTTATAACTATCAAAGATACGAATTATGTTACGTATAATAAGATGTAAACATAAACGATCAGTGTTATATCAGAATGCCGTGTCCCCGCCCTGTATGGAATTAAAGTATGCGGGTGCTTCTGCTGACATTGCAAATTCTTTTGTCAATTTTTCTTTATCAAGTGAATTATAATACCTGCTTTCAGTAAGTGATTTTTTATGACGGTAATAAGTAGCTCGGGGTATGTTCAATTCCTTTATTATGGCTGCATCGCTTTTGGTGAGCATAAGAATAAGGAATGCGGCATATGTAAGCTTTTTCCCGGAATAGAAGGTCTTTATCTGACCGTTTATTTCATATTTTTCATAGACACCGGTCTCGGACATGATCTTACGTCTGCGGCCTGCGTTTCTTTTATGATATTCATTGTAGTATGATGCGGGGATAAAGAGGGAGAGTTCACCTTCCTCGGTCACAGTCAGATTTATATGTATGTCATTTAATGCCTCGACTACTATGGGCAGATACTTCTCATTAAATTTTTCAAATCCGGGTGCATCTGTGATCATATATTTAATAAAAGGGGATTCTGTTAATTTTTTTGCGGGCATGGAACTTACTCCTTTATATTTAATTGATATTATTACGTCAAAAACGCTTATATCGTAACTTATATAACAATCATATCATAATAATCATCAAGATACAATATCAATTTTAAATATGATACTTTATCTTTTTATATGTTTTATGTCATTATAACTTGTTGTTTCATGGATTTTGTGGTAAAATAACTATGTATTTTCTTATTGTTTGATTGCGGGTATCAAAAGGAGAGAAGGTTTATGATAGAGAAAAAAAATCTGTTGATCATTGATGATTCTGAAATAGACAGAAGTATATTAAAAAATATCCTTATCGATGATTTTACTGTTACTGAGGCCGAGAACGGTTACGAGGGCTTAAAGCAGCTTATCGAGCACAGGAACAGATACGACGGGATATTACTTGACCTTCATATGCCAATCCTGGACGGGTTCCATGTTCTTGAATTAATGAAAGAGCATAAGATATATGGTATACCCGTCATCATCGTAACTTCCGAAAGTACCGAGGAAAATCTGGTAAAGACGTTACCGTATCTTATCAGTGATTTTATCTGCAAGCCTTATGATCAGGATATGATAAAGAAGAGAATGAGAACGTTATTTCATATCAAGTGGATCTAAGTATCAATTTCTTGAAAAATCAATCAGAGAACCGTCCCGGTGATTGAATGGAGGGATATTATGCAGGAACTTCTTGAGAGGAAAAAAGGACTTCGTAGGAAAGTTCTGATAGTGGATGATGAATTTATAGAGAGAGAAATGCTCGGGGCCATGTTAAGTGACCTGTATGATATCGTATACGCCGGTAACGGACGTGAAGCACTCGATATTATAGATAAGGATAAGTTTACGCTTTCCTTGGTACTTCTCGATCTGCATATGCCGGAAGTGGACGGCTACAGTGTGCTCGAGGCCATGCGTTCCGGAAGTGAACTCCGCCGTATACCTGTCATAGTACTTACATCCGAAAAGGATGCTGAGATAAAAAGCCTTCAGTTAGGTGCTGCAGATTTTATCACCAAACCTTATGACATGCCCGATGTTGTAAGAGCCAGAGTGCAACATTCCATAGAACTTGCAGAAAACAGCGTCATCATACACGAGACGGAACGTGATGAGCTTACGGGACTTTTCAATAAAGAGTTTTTCTTTGAATACGGCAAACGTCTCGATATACAGAATGACAATATGCCTATGGATGCACTTGTCATCGATATCAACCGTTTTCATATCGTAAACGAACTGTATGGCCATGAATATGGCGATATAGTGCTCAAAAAGATCGGAGACCGTATACACGACCTTGTAAAATATCACGGCGGTCTTGCATGTCGTTTCGACAGCAACGGTTTTTATGTCTATATTCCCCACGGACACGACCTGAACAAGATCATATCTGATGGTCTTGATAAGATAAATGCCAGTCTTACCGACAGCAATATCACTATACGTATGGGTGTATATGAAGACGAAGGATGCGGTCTTAATATGGAACAGCGTTTTGACCGGGCCAGACTTGCATGTAACAAGTTAAGGCACAGTTATTCGACCTGTTTTGATTTTTATAACGAAGAACTGCACAGCAAAGAGCTTCATAAAGAGCGCCTCATAAGCGATATGGAGAGGGCTCTTATCGAGAAACAGTTTAAGGTATACTATCAGCCCAAGTACAATATCAAAGGCGATAAGCCCTTGCTTTCAAGTGCCGAAGCACTTATCAGGTGGTTCCATCCCGAGTTCGGAATGGTGAGCCCTGGAGAGTTCATCCCGCTGTTTGAGGATAACGGCCTGATACAGAAACTTGACAGATTTGTATGGACCGAAGCTGCTGCCCAGATAAAGCGCTGGAAAGATGAGTTCGGTATATATATACCCGTATCGGTCAATGTATCAAGAGTTGATATTTTTAATCCCATGCTCGGCAGCATACTTTCCGATCTCATTAAAATAAACGGATTTGCTCCGGAGAAGCTGCTTTTAGAGATAACCGAGTCAGCATATACGGATAATTCACAGGAGATAATCGATACCGTAAAGGGATTGAGGAAAAACGGATTCAAGATCGAGATGGACGATTTCGGAAGCGGCTATTCATCGCTCAATATGCTGACATCGCTACCGATAGATGCTTTGAAGCTCGATATGAAGTTTATCCGGAATATCACCGAGGATACAAAAGCCAGCAGACTGGTCGGTATCATGATAGATATCGCAAGGCTTTTGGAGGTCCCCGTTATAGCGGAAGGCGTAGAGACAAAAGAACAGATGGAACTGTTAAAATCCATAGGCTGCGATATTATTCAGGGGTACTACTTCTCGAAGCCCCTGCCGCCTGAAGAGTTTAAGAAACTTATCGTGTGATGCTTCAAAGTATCCGAAAAAGGAGAGTTGTATGCTTACAATTGATAAACTTAAAAGTTTTGGAGCCGATGTTAACGAAGGCTTAACCAGATGCATGAACAATGAAAGTTTTTATCTGATGCTTATCGGAAAGGCGTTAGCCGATAAAAGACTTGAACTGCTCAATGAGCAGGTAGCCGTTAAGGATCTGGACGGTGCTTTTGAGAGTGCACATGCCCTTAAAGGTATGTATGCCAATCTATCGCTTACACCTTTGTCCAAACCGGTTATAGAAATAACCGAGCTGTTACGCAGCAGGACGGATACGGATTATTCCGTACTTTTAAAAGAGATAAACGATCAATATGCCAGGTTAAAAGCTCTATCTGACTGAAAATCAAGAACGATCATAATAATCAACTAAGATAATTGAAAGGATTTTATCTTATGTATTACTCATCGGTTGCGTTTTTGGCGCTTGTCTGCTTCATGATCATAAATTATGATATCATGTTAAAAAAGCAGGAGGACTTTAAAAATATAGTTCCTGCCGTAAAAGAATACAGATGGTTTCTGTACTCCGTTCTTTTATTCTTTATAGCCGACCTGTTATGGGGTTATCTCGAAGCAATTAAACTGGTTACGCTGCTGTACATTGATACCATGCTGTTCTTTACGGAGATGGCTTTCGCCGTATTCTTATGGACCAGATTCGTTATAGCATATCTTAATGACCAGAGCTCTTTTGCCAAAGTATTCAGATATACAGGTTTGTTCTTTTTACTTGCACAGTGGTGCGTAGTACTTATAAACCTGTTTACCCCGGTATTATTTTTGATCGATGAAAACAAAGAATATATTGCCAAAAACTTAAGATATGCCTCCATGCTTATCCAGATCATCATGTTCCTGATGAGTTCTGCATATCTGTTGTATGTTGCATCCAAATCCGACGGAAGGAAAAAATTCCGTAGGAGAGCTGTAGCTGTATTCGGTCTTATCATGACTGCATTTATCATTGCTCAGGCATTTTATCCACTGCTTCCTTTTTATTCGGCAGGATATCTTGCAGGTACATGTCTGCTTCATACTTTCTTCTTAGAGGACTTAAAACACGAACAGGTAACAAGGTTACAGCTGTTGCTTGAAAACGAGAAGAGACAGAAGGAAGAATTAGCTACCACAAGATATGTCGCCTATACTGATGCACTTACCCACGTAAGGAACAAGCACGCCTATGTAGAAATCGAAGCTGAGATTGATAAGAAGATAACCGAACATGAACTTAAAGATTTCGGTATCATCGTTTTTGACCTTAACGGTCTGAAATACATAAATGACACCTACGGGCATGAGATGGGTGATACATATCTTAAGGATGCCTGCAAATTGATATGTGAGACCTTCAGGCACAGTGCAGTATTCCGTATCGGCGGAGATGAATTCGTCGCTCTTATAGAAGGCTCGGACTATAATGATATCGATACTCTGCTGTCCGGATTTGACAGGCAGATAGAAGAGAACATAATAAAGCATTCGGTCATCGTATCCACAGGATTTGACAGATACGATCCCGCAGCCGACAACAGTTTTAATTCCATCTTTGTGCGTGCCGATAAAAAGATGTATGAACGCAAGCGTAAATTAAAAGAAATGGGTTCAATATAAAGAGGTATCAATACTATGAAGTCATTCAAAAAATGTATTTTATCTTTGATATTATGTGGTTTGGTCATATTGGCTTTTATACCTTTTAAAAGTACTAAGGCTGAGGAATATAAAAAGATAGTGCTTAAAGGTGATACCGATACTGTATACATAAAAAAAGACAGCACGGTAAAATACCTTTATGTCGTTCGTCCTGATGCAAAAGTCTTTGCAGGTACGGATGTGACCATAGAAAATCTCATCTGCAAAAAGAAGGGTGCAAAGGTATCCGTAGAAGCATTAAATGGTGCAAAGGTTACTGTCAATCTTAAGAAAAAGACCAGCCTTACCATAAAGGGAAGCCGATATGCGGATGTGACCGTAAATGTACTCTGCAAGGGCTGTACGATTACCTGTGATATCCCGGTAAGTATCAATGCCTCATATGCATTCAGATCCGGGACAGCCGAGCAGAATGTATCGACAAACGATATTAAGCTAAATGATACAAAATGGTGGAAGGAAAACTATGCCGATAACGTTATAATAAAAACACCGGAAGAGATAGAAGCATTTAACGAAAACAATTTCAAGAACGGCTGCGGGTTAAAGGACATTTTATCATATGAGAACATAACCGATATACAGGTAACGGATATAATAAAGGATTATTCCTTCCCTTCAAAGGAATATACGATAAGACGCAAGATCACGCAGGAAGAGATCGATGCGATCTTAAAAAACCGTAATATCGATGATTATATAACAGAAGGAGAAGCCTCAGCGAACGGTGAAGCTGACGTCGATAGTAAAACGGCTGCAAATGAAAAGCCCGTAACCGTAAA
>JAFRSU010000087.1 GCA_017427415.1 Lachnospiraceae bacterium
GCATATCCTGCGAAACGCAGACGGGTTTTATATCCGGAGCCGCTGCCTCGGCCCGGGGAATAGTTCTCCACAAAAAATCCCGCCGGGGACTAACCCGACGGGATTCTGTATTATGTATTATAAACGTATGTGATCAAAGCTTAAACTCAAGCCTTAGGGCCTGCAGCAACAAGTGCCTTACCTGCATCGTTTCCTTCATACTTCTTGAAGTTCTTTACGAAACGACCTGCAAGATCCTTAGCCTTAGCATCCCACTCAGAAGCATCCTTATATGTATCACGAGGATCAAGGATTGCGGGATCAACTCCGGGAAGAGCTGTAGGAACTTCGAAATCGAAGATCGGGATCTTCTTTGTAGGAGCCTTAAGTACATCACCGTTAAGGATAGCATCGATGATACCACGTGTATCCTTGATGGAGATACGCTTGCCTGTTCCGTTCCAACCTGTGTTAACAAGGTAAGCCTTAGCACCGCTCTTCTGCATCTTCTTTACAAGCTCCTCACCGTACTTGGTAGGATGTAACTCAAGGAATGCCTGTCCGAAGCAAGCTGAGAATGTAGGTGTAGGCTCGGTGATACCACGCTCTGTACCTGCAAGCTTAGCTGTGAAACCGCTTAAGAAGTAGTACTGTGTCTGCTCAGGTGTAAGGATGGATACAGGAGGAAGTACTCCGAATGCATCTGCTGAAAGGAAGATTACGTTCTCTGCAGCGGGACCTGAAGATGTAGGGTTAACATTAAGAACGATATTCTTGATGTGGTTGATAGGATATGATACACGGGTGTTCTCGGTAACGCTCTTGTCAGCGAAATCGATCTTGCCGTTAGCATCTACTGTAACGTTCTCTAAGAGAGCATCACGCTTGATAGCGTTGTAGATATCAGGCTCTGAATCCTTGTCAAGGTTGATAACCTTAGCATAGCAGCCGCCCTCGAAGTTGAATACGCCGTTGTCATCCCAACCGTGCTCATCATCACCGATAAGAAGTCTCTTAGGATCGGTAGAAAGAGTGGTCTTACCTGTTCCTGAAAGACCGAAGAAGATAGCGGTGTTCTTGCCTTCCATATCTGTGTTAGCTGAGCAGTGCATAGAAGCGATGCCCTGAAGAGGAAGGTAATAGTTCATCATTGAGAACATACCCTTCTTCATCTCGCCGCCGTACCATGTGTTAAGGATAACCTGCTCACGGCTTGTTACGTTGAATGCTACACATGTCTCTGAATTAAGACCAAGCTCTGCGTAGTTGTCAACCTTTGCCTTAGATGCTGTGTAAACTACGAAGTTGGGCTCGAAGTTTGCAAGCTCTTCAGCGGTAGGCTTGATGAACATGTTTGTAACGAAATGTGCCTGCCAAGCTACTTCCATGATGAAACGAACTGCCATACGGGTGTCCTTGTTTGCGCCACAGAAAGCATCAACTACGAAAAGTCTCTTGCCTGAAAGCTGCTTCTTAGCAAGCTCCTTAACAATACCCCAGGTCTTCTCATCCATGGGATGATTGTCGTTCTTGTACTCATCAGAAGTCCACCATACGGTGTCCTTTGAATTCTCATCCATAACGATGTACTTATCTTTGGGTGAACGTCCGGTATAGATACCTGTCATAACATTAACTGCGTTAAGTTCAGTCTCAACACCCTTGTCGAAACCTGTAAGCTCAGGCTTCATCTCTTCCTTGTACAGATCCTCATATGAAGGATTGTAAACGATCTCTGTAGTACCGGTAATGCCGTACTTTGTTAAATCAAGTGCCATAATACATACTCCTTTTCTTTTTATATGTTGTGCACCCCGTTTCCCGAGCCTTTAATCCCAAAAATAAAATCTACGGCACGTCTACCGGGTAGCCCATTTTCTTTCGAGTATATATTATACACACTTTTTTGTAAATGTCACTACCTTTTTTTTATTTTTATGAATTTTTAACAAACCTTACAAGATAAAACATCTCTTTTCCGCTGCCCGGGCATACTTGCAAATTAAAAACCTTAATGTTATACTGATTGTACATGTTTATGATTTCGTTTGTCATTCCGAGCGAAGCGAAGAATCTTATACTGCCGAGGAGACCTGCCATGTCCGGAACCCTTTACCTGTGCGCCACACCCATAGGAAATCTTGAAGATATAACCTACAGAGTATTAAAGACCTTAAAAGAAGCGGACTTGATAGCTGCCGAGGATACCCGCAACAGCATCAAGCTCTTAAATCATTTTGAGATAAATACCCCCATGACCAGCTATCATGAATTTAATAAGATAGAAAAAGGAAGAATCCTTATCTCAAAGCTTCTCGAGGGTCAGAACATCGCCCTCATCACCGATGCCGGCACCCCCGCTATCTCCGATCCGGGAGAGGAGCTGGTAAAAATGGCACACGAAGCAGGGATAACCGTCACATCCCTTCCCGGTGCATGTGCATGCATCACCGCACTTACCGTATCGGGACTTCCCACCAGGCGTTTTGCATTCGAGGCCTTTCTTCCTTCGGATAAAAAAGAGCGTAAGGATATCCTCGATACCCTTAAAAACGAAACCCGCACCATTATCCTCTACGAAGCTCCTCACAGGCTCATAAAAACCTTAGAAGAACTTCTTGAGACCTTAGGAGACCGCCGTGCCACCATATGCAGGGAGCTTACCAAAAAGCACGAGACCGTATTCCTCACCACCTTAAGTACCGCTCTTAAGTTTTATAACGAGAACGAGCCCAAAGGTGAATGCGTGATCCTTATAGAAGGCCGTACTTTTTCCGAATTAAAAGAGGAGAGCCGTGCCGAATGGCAGAAGCTCTCCATAGAAGAACATGTCAATATGTACATGGAACAGGGCATGGATAAAAAAGAGGCCATGAAGTCAGCTGCTAAGGATAGAGGGGTATCCAAGCAGGAAATATATAGGGAGCTCCTGAATTCATGACCTGCATTTTTACAATGTCTTCTTCTTTCCGTTTCTGCGGCTGAGTACCACGCTCTGAAGAAGGATAAAGAAGCACAGCATACCTCCCGTGGTGATATTCTGCCACCAGGGATCGTTAAGACCGCTTGACACTACTATCTTCTTGATAGTGGTAAGCGTCATAACGCCAAAAAAGGTACCTGCTACATTACCCACACCGCCGGTAAGAAGCGTGCCGCCGATAATGGATGCTGCTATCGCATTCATCTCCATGCCGGCAGCATTAGTCGCGTTACCCGCTCCGGTATGCATCATAAATACAAATCCCGATATACCGCTTAAAGCCCCGCTTATAACATAGCTTATAAAGCGGGTTCTTTTTACGTTTATACCAAGCATGAGTGCACTCTGCTGATTGCCTCCCATCGCATAGAAGCTGCGTCCCAGTCGATGATTTTTAAGAAGGATGAATACCAAAACAACACATACAAATGCAACCAGGACGCCGAGCTCCATGCGGGCCGGAACCAGATTTCCGTTCTTGGCCGTATAACCAAGCCACGGAATCTCTATTTTTGTATCACGAAGTGCCGTGAAACCTTCATGTGAAACCTTCTGGGGATTTACCGAAAGGATGGTCGTCATGCCTCTGGCAAAAAACATTCCCGCCAGCGTTACGATGAACGGCTGTATCTCCAGGTAACTGATAAGTAAGCCGTGTACCACTCCGAACGCAAGTCCTATACCCAGTGCCAACAGTATCGCCACAAAAATATTTCCGCCTCTGTTTAAATACAATACACAGCTCATAACCACCAGCGAAGTAACAGCGCCGACACTTATATCTATACCGCCTCCGATCATAACTATGGTCAGTCCGCAGGAGACTATGATAAGGCTTGCATTGTCATTCAGCATATCAAATATCTGCTGTACATGCAAAAAACCTCCGCCCAATCCGAACATTGCCATCAGATACATCGCAACAAAGATACTGATCGTGATGGTCATAAGGAGCTGGGTATCCGAAACAGGTTCTTTTCTTAAACCGTTATTCTTCATCATGACTGATCAGCTCCTTTCGTATTTACCGCAGCCTTTTTTGCACGAAGCTGCGACATATACTTTTCAAATTTTGCCTTAACCACAGGTGATCCGATAACTACGAGAAGCACTATAACTATAGCCTTATATGCCTTAACATCCGTGGATGACACCTTCATGGCATAAAGTGTGATGGTAAGCATCTGGATAACATATGCTCCGATTATGCTGCCGCCAACCTTGAACTTACCGCCGCCCAGATTATTACCGCCGATGGCAACAGCCAGGATCGTATCCATTTCTACATCAAGCAGAAGAGTTTCGTGATTGATAAGTCCGAGACGGCTTACACCGATACTTCCCGAGATAGCTACACATACCCCGAGTATGATAAATGATAAAAGCTTAATAAATGTCGAATTGATACCGTTAAGCCTTGCGGCACTTCCGTTAATACCTACTGACTGGGTAAATATCTCTAACGATGTCAGACGGAATACCAACTTAAATATCACACCGACTATAACTACTATAAGTACCGGAGTCGGTACCGGTATACCCGGTATAAAGCTTCCGATAGCATTGATGATCGGACTGGTAACAGTAGGTGTGGCACCGCCGTTTATCCAGTATGCTATAGAACGTCCGCAGGTATAAAGTATAAGAGTAGCTATCATAGGCTGGATCTTAAATACTGCAACAAGTGTTCCGTTAAAGGCTCCGAAGAGCATGGCAACCACACATGCAAAAAGGAATGCCAGCAGGACTTTTCCGCCGGATATCGAATCCCCGGACTTTAAAATCTTTACAAAGGCACTTCCCGCTATGGCTGCTGCCGCACCGACACTTATATCCTGTCCTCCGCAGGCTGCCGTAACAAGAGTCATACCCATGGCAAGTATCGCAAGCTCGCTGGCTCCGTTGATGATACTTATAAGGTTACCTGAAAGTACGTTGTTTCCATCATTATTCTGTATGATCTCTATACCGAAAAAGCTCGGATCTCTTATCAGGTTAAATACCACAAGGATAATGATAGCTATTAATGGGATGGTAAGCTGTCCCAACCCGTTACGAAAGGGATTCTTTAATTTATTAATCATGGTCAGGCTTCACCTCCCGCTATAGTTTTCATTACCTGTGCCTGATTCAGATCCTCACCCGTAAGCTCACCCACGATATGTCTGTCCCGCATTACGATAAGACGGCTGCAGGTTCTGAGCATTTCTTCTATCTCTGAGGAAATAAATGTTACGCTCACTCCCTCTTCAGCGAGCTTTAATACAAGCTTCTGGATCTCCCATTTGGTACCTATATCTATACCTCTCGTGGGCTCGTCAAGTATCAGATAATCGGGATGTGTGAGCAGCCATCTGGCAAGTATTACCTTCTGCTGATTTCCTCCGGACAATGACCCGACAGGAGTCTCACGGCTGGCAGTCTTAATATTCAGCACCTTTATGTATTCATCGGCAAAAGCCTCGGATTCACTCCTGCTTATCGGCTTAAAGAATCCGTTCATAACCTGCAGGGCAAGGATTATGTTTTCACGTACGCTTAAGTCTGCGATTATACCGTCCCTCTTTCTGTCCTCGGCAAGATATCCTATACCGTGCTTCATGGCATCTATCGGACGATTGATCTTAACCTGTTCACCTTTTATCTTTACCTTTCCGCCGGTCACCTTATCCGCACCGAAGATCGCCCTGACGCTCTCACTTCGTCCGGAACCTAAAAGCCCGGTAAATCCGTTAACCTCTCCCTTACGTATCTTAAAGTCAAACGGAAGAGCCTGAGCGCTCGAAAGCGACTCCGCCTCGTAAAATACGCCGCTGTTCTTCTTGATCTCATTCCTGATCATATCACCAACGAGACTCACTCCATCCTGATTCTTACCGATCATCTTGGTTTCCGTCTGAACTTCCGGAAGCTCTTCTATCAGATTCTCTCCCAACATCTTAGATACCAGCTGAACCTGCGGAAGATCGCTTGCCGGGTATTCGCCGACCAGTTCACCGTTTCTTAGGACCGTGATGCGGTCACTTACCTCATATACCTGCTCTAAGAAGTGAGTAACAAATATTATGCCTACGCCCTGTGCCTTTAAGTCCCTCATAAGCTTAAACAGCATGTTTACTTCCTTGTCATCGAGAGAAGAAGTAGGCTCATCAAGGATCAGGACCTTACAGTTCATATCAACGGCACGTGCTATGGCCACCATCTGCTGGATCGCTAAAGAGCATCTTCCGAGTATCCTTGCACCCCTTGTCGGGATCTCCAATCGGCCAAGTATCTCATCCGCTTTTTTTTCATATTCCTTCCGTTGTATCCACGCAGAATCTTCACGTCCTATAAACATATTTTCGGCAACGGTCAGATTGGGACATAAGGTAATCTCCTGATATACAGTACTGATACCGCTGTTTTGGGCATCCTGAGGCGAATGTATGACCACAGGCTGTCCTTCTATAGTCACCTCTCCGCCGTCCATCTGATAGACTCCGGTGAGGATTTTTATCAAAGTTGATTTACCCGCGCCGTTTTCCCCCATAAGCGCATGGATCTCGCCCTTTCTCAAGGTAAAATCCACATTATTCAGTGCGAGTACACCGGGGAAACGTTTTTCTATATGGCGCATCGTCAGCAGGATAGGATTATCCATACTTTCTACCTTCTTTCGTATTTATAACCGATATTTTGCTCCATATCCTGTATGGAGCTCCGTCCAAAAAAAGCAGCTGAGCTGCTTATAGCTTACAGCCCAGCTGCGCTATCTTGCCAGCTGAAAAAATTATTCACCTAAACCATAATTATCGATATCAGCCTGTGTAAGAGACTTAGCGTCAAATCCCTTTTCTTCGTTGATGATCTTCTTTGAAGTAACTGTCTTCTTTCCCTGGATTATGTCACTGATTATCTGTGCCTGGAAAGGTGAGCACTGTCCGTCATAATTCCACTTTCCTGCAAGGAGCTCTCTTAATGCCCACTTATTGCAGTCAAATCCCATTACGATAACCTGGCCGTCAACACCATGAGTGATACCTGCGTCGTCAAGAGCTGCAACAGCGCCCTTAGCCATACCGTCGTTCTCAGCATATATTACGTTGAAAGAAGCCTTGCTGTTGATAACGGACTCAACGATCTTCTTAGCTTCTGCCTCATCCCATGTAGCTGTCTGCTGTACAACCTTGTTCATCTTCTTTGAAGCAAACTGCTCATCAAGAGCGCCTGTACGTCCGATCTGAGCGTCCGAACCCATTGCACCCTGGATATGGATTACATTGTACTCTGAAAGATTCTGGTCAAGCAGCCACTTAACAGCGGTCTCGCCTTCCTTAGCCATATCTGAAACTACTGCTGCCTCATAAAGGCTTTCATCTACATCGATCATACGGTCAAAAAGGAATACCTTGATGCCGGCTTCCTTTGCCTTCTTTAATACATCATCCCAGCCTGTTGTCTCAGCTGCAGAGATAAGAAGGTAATCAACACCCTCTGTGATAAAGCCCTGTGCAGCCTGAAGCTGATCGTCATTCTTTAAGCTATAAGCTGTCTTAAGATCATATCCGTTAGCCTTAGAAAAAACAGCTTCCATGTCCTTTACGTTAGCCTCACGGTAACCTGACTCTGAAGGGGGGTTGTTTACAACGCCTACCTTGATAGGTCCGCTTGAGGTATTGGTTGTTCCGGCATTGTCGTTGCCCGAACTGCCTTTCTTGTCACCGGAATCTTTTGCACATGCGCAAAGAACCAGGCTCAATACAAGTACTACCGCCAAAACTAAAGTTTTTGCTCGTTTCATTTATAATTTCCTCCTTAAATTCTCCGCCTTAATAAGGCGGTGTGCGTATAGGCAGATGACGGTCCTTTTTTGTCCCTGCCGTTTACTGTAATGTATCGTAGCATATACAAAATCGGAGGTAAATCCATAATGGTTTTGACTTGGTTGAATTTAATCGCATAAAAAAAACCGTTTTTGACAAACGGTTAATTTTTATTTTATTCCGGTTAAAAATCATTTTATCCGGGCTGGTTTTGATATTGTGAGCGGTATTCCGTGGGGGTGATGCCGGTATTTTTCTTAAAGATATAACTGAAGTAATGAGCATCGTTGTATCCCGCCTCACCGGCGATCTGTGTATTCTTGATATCAGTAGTGCGGAGCAGTTCTTTCGCCTTATTAAGCCTTAAGTACATAAGATATTCGGTAAAGGTCTGCCCTGTCTGCTGTGAAAATACGGTAGAAAATCTGCTGTTGCTCATGCCTACTTCCTTTGCCACATCCTGCAGCATAAGATTGGGATCGGTAAAATGCTCGAGCATGAAAAGCTTGGCATCACTGATCACCGAAGATACCTTTTTATCTCCATCCACTTCTCCCATTTCCCTCGCACCTAAGATAACGGCATTCTCATCCGTACGCTCTGCTATAAGGTGCCGTATATGTCTGGCGGTTCTGAAGCTATTATATATTTTTTCGGGGCTGTCCACCATATCTCCTATGCCAACCCTGATACTTCCGCATTCCAGGCGTTCGAGCTCCCGTACAAGCGACGAAGCAAAAGCATATGCACGTTCCTCTGCTTCTTCTACGGTGCTGCCCAGCACCAGCAGCCTGCTGCCCGTACGGCTTGCCGAAGCATACATGACGCCTCCGCTGCCGTATGCAAGCTCAGATGCCGCCTCCTGTCCCTTTCTTTCCGGAGAAAACGCAGCATCCACAACCGCATAAAACGGTGCATTTATGTTGCAGCCCATAGCACTTAACTGTTTTAAGGCATTCGGGACATCCTCATCCGCCGCCTCATCGTTGTAAAAAAGCCCTATCAGCTTCTCTTTTATGAATTTGTCATCACTTTCCATACGAGCCCTTAAGCTGGCCGCATGTTCAAGTGTCTTTCTTTCCTCCAATATCTGTGCACTTACCTTATCAAGTACTTCCTTTAACTTTTCGGCATTTATTGGTTTTAACAGATATTCTCTGACGCCTAAGCGTATGCACTGGCGGGCATATTCAAATTCGTCGTATCCGCTTAAAACAATGATACCTATCCAGGGCATCTGGGACCTCAATGTCCGGCACAGCTCCAGACCGTCCATAAACGGCATTCTGATATCCGTGATAACTATATCGGGATTGGTATCTCTTATGATGGGAAGAGCCATCTCACCGTCCGGTGCTTCCCCGACCAGTGTATACGGAGTATCATCCCAGGGGAAGGACTCCCGTATGCCTTCTCTTACCACTATCTCATCATCAGCCAAAAACACTTTCATTTTCAGAAATCTCCTTTTCATCTCTGCACGGAACCGTAAAGCTTACCTCCGTTCCTTCAGGTCCGCTCTTTATCTTCAGTCCGTCAGTCTGGTTATAATAAAGTCTTATCCTCAAGTTAACATTTACCAGACCGAAGCCGCCGCCTTCACGGCTTATCATGGGTAATTCCTTCTTCATCCTGTCGTTTAAGTCCTCAAGCTGTTCAGGCGTCATACCGCATCCGGTATCTTTAACGGAAAACGTCAGCATACCGTTTTCCTCTTTTGCGGAAACCGTGATCTTTCCACCGCCGCGCTTGATCTTTATCCCGTGATAAAGTGCATTTTCTACTAACGGCTGTACCAAGAGCTTCAATATATAAAAGTCTCCTATTTCGTCAGGTATATCTATCTCATAATCCAAAATATCCCTGTATCTTGTCTGCTGTATCTTAAGATATCCTTCGATGTGCTTTTTCTCCTGTTTTATCGGTATCCAGTCTGCACCCGACGAAAGGCTGATACGGAAGAAATCGCTCAGGGCACTGGTCAGCTGTATGACCTCATCCTTTTCCCCTGCTTCGGCCTTCCATATGATGGCATCAAGGGTATTATACAAAAAGTGAGGATTGATCTGGGCCTGCAGGGTACGAAGCTCCGCCTTTCTTAAGGTCCTGGCATCATGGGAGCTTTTCTCCATCATGCTTTTAAGCCTCTTGGCCATCGTGTTAACCTGTGCCGTCAGGTTTCTAAGCTCCGTTACATCGGTATCGGCAAGCCTTGCATCAAGAGTACCTTCTGAAAGCTTGGCAGTCATCTCCTCGAGATGTTCTATGGGCTTTCTGACAAACTGAGCCGTGGTCTTGACCGACTTATTTCTTACCAATAAAGATACCACCACTATGATAACCTCGGCGATAGCTGTCATCAATATGACTAACTGCAGGCTGCCGCTCATTTTTCCGGTGGATTCTATCTCTTTGGATATATACTCGTTAAGCATGCTGTCGACAAGAGATGCGACATCCCTTACCTCCACGAGCACCGCTTCATTTTCCACCACGGGGACCCGGTCCTTAATATTGTCCCTTATACGGTCCACATAGTTCTCCAAAGTCTGCATAGTACGTCCCGCCACTATCAGGGACAATCTGTTCTCGGAATCCGTGCTTTCGGTTATGGTCTCTATAGTACTCTCTACCTCGTGGATCTTAACATATATATTGCTCCTGTCAAAATCATCCCTGCCGCTTATGATGTTCCAGGCAGCTCCCGGGATATCGGATGCCACTATAGTCTTAAGATTCGCTATAGTCTCCATTCTTTCGATGGAATTATGATATTTCCCGGCATACACAAGCATCAGGACCAGACTGAGTACGATAGGTACCACCAGCATAAACACCAGCTTATGGCTTAAGTCGTTTATTCGCCCGAGTATGCTTTTTTCTTTTTTTATCCTGTGTTTATCCATATATAAAGCTTTCCTCTTAAGCCTCAATACCCTCTCGGTTCTATCTTCGCGGTATCCTGCTCGTCACTGAATACCTGCTCATCAGGATGGATTATCTCTTTGACGGCTTCTCCCGCTTTTAGTTTCAGTGCCGTATCCATAAGTATGCCGCCCAGCTTGGGTGTACACTCTACCACGCAGTTGATCTTACCCTCTTTTAAAACATTGATGGCATCCTGTCCGCCGTCGATAGAGATTATGATCATGTCTTTTCCCGGTATAAAACCTGCTTTTTCTATCTCCGGCAGAGCGCCTAAGGTCATCTCATCGTTATGTGAAAAAACCACATCTATATTCTCGCCGTACTTATCCAGCAGGTATCTCATATTTTCTTCACCGCGGCTTTTAAGGAAGTCCCCGTCGATACTTTCCATTACGTTCATCCTCGTATCCCCGGCTATCGCATCCATAAATCCCGCCTGGCGCTGACGCATGGGAGTGGAGTTAACCGTACCTGTAATCTCCACAATATTCACGTTTTCAAGGCCTAAGCTGTCCGCTTTCCTTATAAGATACTCACCTGCCATCTGGCCTTCGCGGTAAAAATCAGCCCCGATAAGACACGAAGTCAGGCCTTCCTTTTCCGTACTGATATCACGATCGACCAGTATCACGGGGATACCGGCATCCTTTGCCTCTTTAAGCACATTGTCCCAGCCGTCTTCAACTATCGGCGAAAAAGCTATGACATCCACCTTATAGGCTATAAACCTGCGGATGGCAGCTATCTGGTTCTCCTGCTTCTGATTGGCATTTTCAAGCATCAGGCTTATCCCCTGCTTGCCTGCCGCTTCCTCGATATCACGTGTATTCCCGATACGCCATGCGCTCTCCGAGCCTATCTGGCTGAAGCCTAAGAGAAGAGACGGTTCGTTTGACTGCTCCGGCTCCCTGCTGCAGCCCGTGCACAATACAAATGACAGTATCAGGCATATTAAAACCAATAATTTTTTCTTCATACAGACCCCTTTTATTACCTTATTCCCCATTTTGATCGTAATTGATATGATCACACCCTTACGTAAAATCGTCACTTATGGATTACACCCGGATGTCAGTGCTCATATTTATCATATATCAGTACCCATACACATATCAATACCCATACATATCAGTAACCATATATATCATATATCTCATCCGTGTATACCCCGGGTTCCTTGTATACTATGAGAGGGGCTTCTACCGTCATGCGGGAGTTCCCGCCCCTTACGCACTCCATAAGTACCATATTGGGTTCCTTGTCGATAAACGGGTACACCAGCTTCATACGCTTCGGCTCAAGCTTATATTTTGTAAGAGTCACTATAAGCTCCGCAAGTCTGAACGGGCGGTGTACCAGGTAAAACCTTCCGCCGGGTTTAAGAAGTGCCGCTGTCTCCCTGGCCACATCTTCAAATGTGCATTTTACTTCATGTCTGGCTATGGCCTTCGCGGAATCCGGATTGGTCAGCCCATGCTGCCCTATCATATAGGGAGGGTTAGAGGTTACCACGTCAAATACCGACCTTCCGAACTGTGCGGATGCACTCACTATATCGCCTTCCACTATATCTATCTTTTCTTCCAGGTTGTTATATTTAACACTTCTTACAGCGATATCCACGTTTTCCGGCTGTATCTCCAGCCCGGTAAAATGTTCCCCTTCTGTTTTAGCTGACAGCAATATGGGTATTATACCGTTCCCGGTACCTAAGTCTATCGCTTTTTCTCCTGCCTTCACCTTTGCATAGCCCGAAAGCAGTACCGCATCCATCCCAAAGCAGAACCTGGAGGGATCCTGTATTATCATAAGATTATTCCGGTTAAGCTCATCGAGGCGTTCACCGTCGTGCAGTAATTCTTCTTTATTTTCCACGTTATCCTCTTTCATCACAGTAATGCTTAGTCAATGTCACCTCTGTTTTATTATATCAGATTTCTCCGCGATCCTTTAAAAACTTAAAAAATCCTTCAAGGCCTTCCGTTATATCCCTGTATGTAGCATCAAAATCATCCGTATACCATGGATCTGCCACGTCCCTCAAAGAACCTGCAAATTCCAGCATACGGTAAAATTTCCCGTACGGATCCCCACCGCTGATACGTCCCATATTCCTGATATTGGCAGAGTCCATACCTATGATATAGTCAAACTCATCATAATCCCTTCTTGTCATCTGCCTGGCTCTGTGCGGCACCAGAGGTATCCCGACCTCTCTTAGCTTTGCCACAGTCCCGTAATGAGACCTGTTTCCTATCTCTTCTGTACTGGTTGCCGCCGAATCGATAGTAAATCTCTTCTCAAGTCCACGCTCTTTAACCATATATGTAAATACACTTTCTGCCATCGTCGAGCGGCAGATATTGCCGTGGCAGACAAAAAGTACTCTTATCATGTCATAAACTCCTTTTAATATCCTTAATGCCCTTCTGTAAATCCTGGGATTGCTTCCTGCCACTTGTTAAGCCAGTAAAGCTGACCATCTATAAACCCTTCATCTATGCAGTCCACTCCATATATCTCAAGAATTGTAGCCTGCAATTGAAAATGCCTGATTGCAACCCAATACGGAAAAGAAAGAATATCCTCACAGCTCAACTTATGATAACCTACATATCCCGAAAGAAATTCCCGATACACTACCTTAGTAAGTTCAATATCTTCCTGCTTCAGATTAAAATAATCCGTCATGTCACACATAACCATGACATCGAACATAACTGAAGCCTTGCAAGCAGTATCAAAATCCACAAGATAAATCTTCCCATCCGCATTCTGCAACAGGTTCCCCCTGTGAAGATCTCCGTGGCAATTCCCCTGCGGAAGATTTTTAACCTTATCCCACAAACGCTCTCCCAGTTCCTCATACTCTTTGATACGTGGGTATTTCTTTTTACGAAGGAACTCAATATATCGACCTATAAAGAATTCTTTGTCGCGGTAGACAAGCTCCGAGGGATACTCCTCCATCAATTGATGAAATCTGCCGACAAGCCTGCCTACTTCGGATGCACATTTTTCAAGTTCCGGCTCGTCCCCGTCAATGAAGTCCATGAGAACTATCAGGATCTTCTCCCCATCAGCTTCTGTTTCAAAAATAGTTTCTCCGCTTTTTGTAAGTATCGTTTTAGGTACAGGAAAACCGTTCCCTTCCAAATATCTCATAATAGATGCAGACTGTCTTGCTGTATCCGAAAAAGCAGATCCAATAACCTTAAGCAGGTACTTAGACCTTCCATTGACAATATATGTAGTGGTGCCACCTTCCCTTAAGAATTCCAAAGACGGGGATTCTATTCCGTAATTCAATGCCAATATATCTTGCAAAGTCTTTTCATTCATGATTGTTATTCCTCTTGTAACTGCGTGAACTACATCGGTAATTGAATTACCGAGCATCAAGTGCGCGTGGCAAGCCACGTAGGTCTTGAGGTGCGTCCATGACACCCATACTGCTACCTGTAAAGGTTACACAGCTACTTTAATTATCATTGTGTTATCAAGCCCGGAAACGGGCATAGCTATTGTGACACCCAAAACAGCACTATACTTCCGAAGGATATTATAGGCCCCGACTGCATCCGCGTTATACAGATGCTTATCGTCAATATACAGACCACGTTTAACCCGATTCTTTTTGGCGGCAAATGTTTCAGATACATATTCCGATGTCGGAGCACACTGGCTGGAATACGATTCTTCCTGTTTTATCAGCCTGATCCCGTACATCTTCAGCTTGTACTCCAGCATTGTATAGATCTGAGCGAAAGGCAGGGAATGCAGTTTCTGGTTGGTCTTATGCCCAAGGTCATTGTCCCTGCGTATACCTGTGATATCACCGATCACGACCATATTGATACCGTTACTCCTACAGTAATCCGCTATGTACCTTGTTATCTTATGAAGATAATCCTTTATTGCGTGCCGCTTATCCCTATAAAGTTTCAGTAAATGTCCGGATGGTTTTGGATACTTTATGCCCTTGGCTGCCTGAACTTTCGCCCACTGTGACTGTACCCTTGATATTTCCTTATCAAACCTGTGGGCTATGGAAAGGTATTTTCTGCCGGCTATAAAGCTCTTCCCACTATTGTCATAACAGGTCATAAGGTTATGCAGGCCGAGATCTATTGACAGGTACTTTCCATTATCGGGCAGTGTATCAATATCGGCTATCTCGTAGACGACTATCAGTCTGCATATCCCGTTATTCTGTGGAGGATATATCCTGATCTGTTTTATGACATCAGTACTTTGAAAAATCCTGTTTTTCAAAAAAAGGTAGTTGTTACCGATGCCATATTCAGACAACATATATCCCTTTAATGCCTTAGGGATTGACAGTCTGACAGTGTCAGAACCCGGTTCATGGACGATGCCGTTCTGCATGTAGGTAATGGCTATATTATCCTGTTTATAACGGGGAGGCCTGGGGTTCTGGATCCCTCCGGTCTTCAGCAGCCGGTAGAAAGACTTCCAGGATTTGTCCAGCAGCTTGCATATCTCCTGAGCAGTCTGGGACGGCAGGGACTTATACCAGATGTTGGCTTTGTGTGCAGACTTCTGATAATACCAGTCAGGATACCTTGCAAGACCCAGTTCCTTATAGTTGTTCCGTTCGTAATTGCAGACATTCCAAAGCTTGGATGCTGCATAGCACATATGTCCGATAATGTTTGCAGATGAGTCATCCGGCCTGACAGTGGTCTCATGTGACAGCAGCATGGTTATTCCTCCCTCAGTATGATTTGCTTTGGTGTTCAATGTATCTGCGGATGTTTTCCTCGGATACGGAACCGATTGTCTCACAATAATACGAATGGTTCCAAAGCTCGCCCTTCCACAGTTTCTGCCGTATCGCAGGAAACCGTTCAAACAACTTTCGTCCGGTGATCCCTTTCAGATATTTTACGATATCTGTAACTGAAAGCTTAGGCGGAGCAGTTACGAAGCAGTGGACATGATCACATTCACCGCATTCAAAAAGCTGTACCGTAAAACCCTTGTCCGCGGCTATCTGACAAACCAGATCCTTTAGATATAGCTCGACCTCAGTATCCAGGACTTTGCGACGGTATTTTACAGACCATACCACATGGTAATTGATATTGCACATAGATGTGCGATAATGTATAAGATTTTCTTTCATGCATATAGTATACCACATGAGAAATAAAAAAGCAAGAAAAAACGAACAACTGTTCATGTATTTCGTCGCTTTCTTGCATAGTATTAATAAAAATCAAGTCGCTTTCATCTCGGCACTTGAAGAACCGAGGATTCCCGCTCGTTTTCCTAAAATCCCAGAACCATATGGAATATGAGACATCTCATTCTATTTGCCACTTTATTTACTACCTTAATTGCTACTCATGCATTATATCATAGGATAGCCTTCTTTGCCATACGAAGTTTTACTTGTTCTTTATCTTGTATTTTGGACCGGGGGGACGAGGTTAGTGGTCCATTAGCTTGCCAGGTCTCTTTTATCGTAATACGTGAATGTAAATGCGACAGCAGCAACCAGAACACAGGCTGCCATCACATAAGCTCCGACTGATATATCTCCATCTGAAAAGATCACGGAAGCATTGGCGTACGAATATGGTCCTAAAAACAGGTATTCTTTTAGCGAGGGGACAACCCTTCCGATAATATCATACATATATAGTAAAAGTGTTATGCCAAGTCCGAGTCCGATCCTGTTTTTTCCGGAGATGGCTGATATGGCTAGACATATTCCGGCTATCTCCAGGTCAAGCAATAACTGTCCTGCCAAAAATATGAGAAATTCCCGGACAGGGATCGTCTCTCCCAAAAAAGTAAATCCCAATGCATATAAACATCCGCATAATGCAGTAAACATCACAAGCAATATCACTACGCCCAAACTCTTGGCTGCCACTACCATATTTCTTGAGACCGGGAGGGAATACAGGAATTCTCCGGTATGTCCCTCTTCTTCTTTTGACAGGATCGCGATACTCAAAATAGCTGCAAACATCCCGCCGCCGAGACTGTGTAAGACACCCACTTCTGTTGCAAAATAACCTTCTATTGTTGCAATGCTCAGTGTACTCATCCCGAATGCATCGGAAAAAGCTCCCATATTTGAAAAAGCATCTGCCATATCCTTCATAGTGCCCTGCATGCTTGAATATAAAAGTATACATGCCATTCCCAGGCCTCCGACCACTATGCTCCAGACAAGAAACGCTTTGATATTTAATCGTAATTCTTTTTTTAATATTATTATCATATAGATCACTCCTCGTAATACTTTAAGAATTCCTCATCATCTATTTTGGGTGACTCCAGCATTGTAAGTCTGCCCTCCCGCATTATCGCGGCACTGCGGCAGTATTTATTGACCTCCGAAAGAACATGGGTTGACAAGATGCATGTAGCCCCTTCTTCCACATATTCGGTTATCAGGTCAAAGAAATGCTTCTGTATCAGCGGATCCAAACCTCCCGTAGGTTCATCAAAGATAAAAAGCTTTGGCCTGTGCTGCATAGCACAGACTATGCTTACTTTTTTCCTGTTACCGTATGAAAGCTCCTTTATCCTTTTGTTAACATCCACCTTTAATCTTTCGCATAGCTTTTCAGCTTCAGCCCGGCAGTCTTTTTTTCTTATATCTGCTGCATATCTGATCACCTCAGACACTCTCATGGATCCGTAAAACCATGCTTCGGAAGGCATATATCCGACTTCTTTAAGAATACTTACGTGGTCCTTTACGCTATCCATACCCAGTATCTTTATGCTTCCGCTGTCGTATTTCAAAAATCCGAGCATCGAGCGGATGGTCGTTGACTTTCCTGCACCATTGGGCCCGATAAAACCGAATATATCTCCCCTTTTAACGTTCATGGAGACGTCGATGACTCCTCTGTTTTTCCCGTAATTTTTCGTAAGATTACTGATCTCTATAACGTTATCCATTTCTTCGTCCTTTCTTTATTGTTTTATCACTGATACCAACATAACATAAAAAGAAAACGGGAACAATACCTGTTCCCGTAAGATGCACTTATTTACCCTCATGATTCACTTTTCTTATGTTCCGTCTGAAAAAGCTTCAGATCTTCATTAAGCTTTTTATCATCTATCCTTCTTTTTGACCTGTATATGAAAAATACACAGATATATGTGATCAGCAAGTATCCCGCAAATATCAGGGTTGCCGGAATTTCTCCGTCAAACCATTTCCCGATAAATGATACTAATGAATATAGTCCTGTGCATACCACCATTCCCAGCCATTCCTTAAGTTTAAGATTTTCTGCCTCATCAAAATTTCCGAATACATACACCTGGATGTAACCTATGATATAGCAGGTGACTATCATCTCTGCCATCTCAAGTATCCCGGCTTCCCTGCTCCCATTGATCAGCCTGTATACACAGTAAAAAAACAGTATTGCAAAAAAGTACAGGCATGCCTTAAACTCTATACCTATTTCCCTGGTCAGATATGCTTCCCAGAGGGATATCTTCTTTTTCCCGTCCATATCTATCTCTCCCCTCGCAATAATCTTCTAAACTCCGACGCATATCTTCTTGATATAAGTATGTGCTCTCCGCCTTCCATTGTCGCATCGATCCTGTTGGACGAAAGGCTCTTTAATGACACCACTTTATTTACGTTAATGATCATGGCCTTGCTGCATCTGAAAAAACTCTCATCTGCGATATCACTGACAAAGGAATTAAGCGTCCCGTCCAGTTTTATCACCTTGTCCGGAGTATAGGCAAATACCTTGTCATCTACAGACTCTATATACAGAATATCATACGGATCCAGGCTCACACTTTCTTCATCAAGTTTTCCCCAGATCTTTCCGTCATTCCGCAAAAGTCCTATTATCTTATTTAATTTCGGGGTAAGTTCCCTGTATCTCACAGTGATGCTCTCTTCCCCCTCGGATATCTTTTTTATGTCTATTTTCATTTTCGTATCCCAAACTTCAATGTCACCCCGAAACCGTATTCCGCGTTTCCCTAAAGTTCAAATGATGCTCCGCATCTTCTATTTTGTTTGAAAGCAATTAAATTGGACCATGGGGACGGGGTTAGTGGTCCATTATTTTGCAAATAAATAATCAAGTACATCAAACTGATGGTCTGCATGATCAAACTCCTCAAGGATCTGACAAGGTATATGCGGCTCGAATGCTTTGTCGTGGAACCATGTGCACTGTACAGGATGCATGCCTGCTTCCCTTGCGGCGTATAGTTCATTTGAACCTCCGTCACCTACATATAAACACTCTTCTGCAGCAACCCCAAGCTGCTCCGTCATCCTGCCAAACATTTCCTGCTCCGGTTTGCATATTCCCTGCTCATAAGATATCAATGCCACATCAAAATACGGAAACAGGGGACTTTCTGAGACCACTGAAAAAGTAACCTATTTTAAGTAGTTTCTTCCCATTCCATGTCCCTGTAAATTTTTAATCTCATCGTATTCTTCAGTTTTATTAAAAATAGTTGTATTTCTTGATATTTTTTGTCGTTTGAAGAGGATACCA
>JAFRSU010000088.1 GCA_017427415.1 Lachnospiraceae bacterium
AAGTTTGTATCTTTTCTTTTGGATTAACGCCAGCTTACTTAGTAAGCTTCATTATGTCCGTTATTACTGTGTTTGGGTTGTAACATAATTGCTTATGTTACCCGTTCAACTCGTCACTTCTTAAAGTGACTCACATGAAATATCATGTGATGAAATTTTAGGAAATTTCAAGGTTGTCATGCTATTCAGTTATCAAGGTTCTGTGTGCCTTCCCACTCCTTCGGAACAACTCCCCGGAGCGCGTCAGCAAATGGTATTATATCACCCGTTTTTTTGATTGTCAACACTTTTTTTAATCTTTTTTTGATTTTTTTATTTTACCATCACGAACTCACCTGAAAAGCTTGATTTATCAAGGATTTTCGTGCTTATTCAAACCCTGATCACTGTGACGAAAAATCGCTCAGTACCTCTGCCCTGAGCGATTTTTATCATCTTAATATTAATTTTATCACTTACTCCGCCTTTTTCTTTTTCTTGCTCATGGACTCGGTCTCGCCGCATATGTACAGCTTAATGACACCGAGCACTATCATGCTGGTAGATATAAGCACGAGTACAGGATACATATCCTTATATATAAACTTACATATGGAAGCGGCGGTATCCCCTCCTATTATAATAGCAGCGAGATATCCGAAAAAACTTAAGCCGCCGACTAATAGACATATTACAGTGCCTATACCGAATATTATCTTTATAATATTAACAAGCTTATCTTTCATATCTTGTCCTTTTCCTTTCCGCAGGTAGTCCTGCTCTAACATATGTCCTTATGATCCTTACGTTACACTCCGAATACGGGAAGTGCACCCAGGAGTATTACTACTTCAAGAACATACTGTACCACGATCCACCAGATATCGTTCTTTACCGCCTTATTGAAATCTCCTCCCGATAGTGTGGTACCGGCAAGGAATGCAGGAGCGATGGGCGGAACCATGTTCGACATAACTGCACAGATACAGGGAAGCATAGCTGCTACGAGCAGAGGATCCACACCTACAGCGGTAAACAGTGAGATAAAGATGGCACCGAATACTACTACCATGGACGAGCCGACTATCGCGATACCCATTACACAGGTAAGAAGAGGGATGATGATGCTGAGTCCCAGTCTGCCGAGGTTAAGAGTACCTATACCCTCCTGGATACCGCCTGCGATATCGAGGTCGTTAAATAACGAACCAAACATATATCCTACAAGACACACGGCGATGGTAGGCACTATGCTCTTTATGCTCTCTCCGAAGCCTTTGACCATAGCAGGAAGCTTTACATGATCCTTTTTCTTTACTACAAGCATAGCATAAAGCACTGCAACGCCCGCTACAAAGTACAGAAGCGAACTTGACATGAACTTTGCTCCGTCTTTTCCGAGCCTGTCAGTAAAGAAATTATCCTTGAACAGATAGTCAAGAAGGAACGGTATAAATATAATGAAAGGAAGAAGCAAGCCTCTCCAGCCTTTTTTGATGGTCTCGCCGAGCTTCGGGATCTCTTCTTTGGGTAAAGGCTTAACCTTATATTTCTTACAGAAGATATAGACCATAACAAGTCTTTGAAGTATGAACCATACAGAACATCCCCAGCATGCGATCCAGAACTGTCCGGTAGAGTACTCTGTTTCCGGATGCAGACCGTTAAGCACACCCAGTGCAGCCACGATAGTAGCCGAAGGAGGTATCATATTGCCGAGACAGCTTGAAGCCACCTCGATATTTCCTGCCAGCTCGGGCGGGAAATTGGACTTCTTCATGGCAGGGATACTGATAGAACCGGTAGCCATAACATTGCCGGGGCCCGAACCTGAAAGAGCACCCATAAATGTACTTGCAATAACTGCTACGTATCCTGCACCTCCCGTAAAGCGTCCGAGCAGTGCCAGGATGATCTCAACCGTCGCATCGATAATACCTGTCTTTGTAAGTATTATGGACATGGCGGTAAATACAAACATAGAATAAAGAAGAGAGGTTTTTAGACCGGATTCGATATATGTAAATATATTTCCCCATTTTCCTCCCATGGTCACAACTACCAGGAAGCTGACCAAGATAGCTTCATAGATAGGTCTTTTGATAAGGAGCACCCAAAGAAGAGTAACTGCTATCATCACTCCTAAGTATGCAAATGACATTCCCATAACTTTTTCCTTCTTTCACATATAGTTATCGCAAACATCTTATGTATATCATAACTTTTTAATTATGTCAACCATTAATTAAAAAAAAGAGCCCTAATTGTCTGTTTTGAGTCAATAAACCATATTTCAGACAATTATAGCCCTTTTTTATTATTCTCCTATATTCTTAGCGGCATCCAGTGCTTCCTGGCGCTCCTTTGCCTCCTGATCGGCCTCGGCGGAGCCGCCGTCATCATCGTTCTTAGTTTCTCTGGCTTCTTTTAAGCTCTGCATCTTCTTTATGAGCTTATCATTCTTGCCTTCCCACTCGGGGCATCTCTCATCCCCCCTGTGATCGGGAAGATCATAATGCTCATCAAGATACGCGGAAAACAACTTGGTAAATACCACTGCCCCATAGTAATTTAAATGTGAGCTGTCATAAAAATGCGTGAACCTGTTAAACTTAAGCTCCTCTGAATTTCCGGCTTGCGCCTCCTCATCCCCAAGATACCACTCAGGTCCCGAATACATCACATATTTAATACCCTTTTCATCCAGTATCTTACACAGAGCATTATTCCTCTTGCTCTCAACCTTAGACAGATAATGCGGTGTATCTACAAATAAAACTTCTATATTATTATCGCTGCAGTAATCTAACACCTCATTCAGGCTGTCAATGGAAATCGCAGGAAGCTCTATGCTCTCATCCGTCCACTCCGGTATATCCAGCTCTTTTGCCCGTACACTGTTTTTGCCGTTTACATAAAAGCCCAGATACTTAGCCGCAGGACTCCCTATCTGTTCAAACGGCTTGAAACCGTCATCAGCCCACATCCCGTGATATTGGATAAAGCTAAGATAAAGCGACGGGTCAAACCTTGACATATCATAATTCTCAAAACCGCTTGCAAGCTTCAAGGTCCTGTTTACCGCATCAAGCCTGTTGGGTGAAAAGAAATCAAGCGTATCGATCACTCGCCTTGAACGTGTGACCGATAGATCCGGCACCTTCGCAGGATCATATAAGGTAAACATACGCATATCAAGCAAAAGCAGATCCGGATGCTGGTACTTGTATGTTTCCTTTATCATATCGATCGCAAGCCAACAGGGAAGAGCATCGATGGCAAACGACATGACAGTCATTCCGTAATCCGCATAGCCTTGAACAGCTATCCAGGAACGGCTTACACCGCTGGTACCGATAAATACCGCATCCACGGTATCATCCTCGCATGCCTTTAAGGTCTCATATCCCTTAGCCATATAGTTATTCTTATATTCGAAAATATCGCACAGGAAATACAGGATAACTCCGAATATGGCTACAAAAACCACTATTTTGATAATCTGTTTTAAATTCATTAACGGAACCTTTCCCCTCATCAGTCAGCTAAAGCTGACAGCTTTAATATGTCTGATAAATAAAGCTGGCCGCATCATACTCCGGTCCGTAGATACCGAATACAAGTATGATGATAAGCAGCAGGAAGTAAAGCAGCCATCTTACGACTATAAACTTCTTTCCCACGCTCTCCCTTATCTTCACTCCGTTTTCCTGAAGCAGGCTTATGATAAAAAGCAGGAGTACTGCGAGACCGAGCACTATATTGTTCTTGTAGCCTAAGTCAAATCCGTACTTCACCATTTCGCTTCCGAAAGCAAGATTAAAGCTCGTAAATATCTTAACGATGGTCTTTACCGCCATCTTAAGGCTTGCTGCCTTGACCAGTATCTTAGATATACCTAATATAAGGAAAGTTCTAACTATCTTAAATACCTTCCAGCCCTTGCTCTCCGTATTTATATGAAGCTTTTCGGCCATCTTTTTAAACACCGGCTCCAGTGCCACGCTTCCTGCCACTATCACGGCATTATACAGACCGAAAGCCACATATCTCCAGTTTGCACCGTGCCAGATACCTATAAGGATAAATACTATAAACGGTGTGATGACCGAGGGCACGTATTTCGCCGCCTTCTGTCCGTGCTTATCCTTAACCTTTTTGCTGAGCTTGGACATGGGCTTTGAAAGCATGATGGGGTAGAATACGTACTCTCTCATCCATGCGCCCAGAGTGATATGCCATCTTCTCCAATACTCGGCTACCGATGTCGAAAAGTACGGTCTCTCGAAGTTAAGCGGAAGCTCTATGCCCATCATCTGAGCCACACCGCGTGTGATATCGATACCGCCGGAGAAGTCACAATATATCTGCACCGCATAGCAGAGCATGCCGAAAAACATCGTGGTTCCCGACAGCTTGTCAAACATCTTTACGGAAAATATCTGGGAAACGACCGGAGCCACCCTGTCGGCTATGACAAGCTTCTTGAAAAAGCCCCACATGATAAGCTGCGCTCCGTAGGTGATGTTCTCGTAATTCAGCTTATGCTGTTCAACGAGCTTTTTACCCACATCATCAAAACGGCTAATGGGACCCTGCACTATCGAAGGGAAGAACGAAAGGAACAGAGCCAGCTTCGCCGGATTTTTCTCTGCCTCGTACTTACCCCTTCCTATATCTATGACATAACCCATCGCCATAAATGTATAGAAAGAAATACCTAACGGTACTATAAGATTAAGCCCGGGGAGTGCATTCTTGCCGCCACCCAGTGCCTTTATGACATCATTGATGTTTTTGATCGCAAAATCGGAATACTTAACAACAGCAAGCACCACCAGATCGAGTACTACGGTCAGCACCTGTATCTTATGGATATCCGCTGCAGTCTTTTTCTTTAATGCCTGCTTTTTCTCCTTCTCCATGGAAGGCTCTGCCGAAAGTTCTGCCTTATACCTGTTCCTGCGCTTCTGCATGAGCATACCGGAGCCGTAGGTTACAAGCGTCGTGCCAAGCAAGAAAAATACCTGTGCCACTCCGCTGTACAGATAAAAAGCATAGCTCGCCACAAGCAGCAGCATCCACTGGAAACACTTCGGTACTATATAATAAAGTACCAGCACCACTGCCAGGAAGCATAAGAAGTTAAATGATGTCAAAGCCATAAAGTTTCTCCAAATTCATACACACAACTATAAGGCTTAATGCTTCTCTCCCTGAAAAAGAAGTATTAAACCTTATAAAAGATTCATTTATATCCCATTACAGAATATACTCTGCCGTCAGTCCTCGTCCTGAAGCTTCTTTACAAGTGCACAGATGCTTTCTGCACTGTTAAAGTTGGCGGGAGTGAGGTCATCAATGATGATATCGATATCGAACTCGTCCTTAAGCTCGCTTACAAGACCTACGATATCGAATGAATCAAGGAGACCGTCATCGATCAGGGAATCTTCCGAATAATAATCAATATCATCACGGATACCCTGGAGGATTTCAATAATTCTGTCTAACATATCTTTTTCCTTTCGTATAGCTTATTTTAGATTCTTCCTGTCAAGCTTCCCGTTGGAAGTCTTCGGAAGCTCATCCACCTTTACTATCTGCTTCGGTATCTTGAACGCTTCCAGGTGCTTGGCCATATGTGCGCGGAGTGCTGCAGTATCAAGCTCGCAGCCCTTCTTCATCACTACATTCAGCTTAGGCACCACACCGCCCATCCTGTCCTCTACGGCAAAGCATGCACATTCGGCTATATCAGGGTAGCGGAGCACTACGTTCTCCACCTCGGTCGGAGCTATTTTCAGTCCGCCGATATTTATAACGTCGCCCTTTCTTCCGAGCATGTATACATAACCCTCATCATCGATATAACCTATATCGTTGGTATATACCACACCATCTTTGAGCACTTCCTTGGTAAGCTTGGGAGCATTATAATATCCCTGCATGACCATGCCGCCGGAGATGGCGATGAGACCCTGGTTCTCCTTGGAAGACTTTATGGGATTGCGGTTATCATCCACTATAAAAATATTCGCATTCTTGTTGGGCTTGCCTACGCAGCTGATAAGACCGCGGTTCTTCGAATAATCATACATCGAAACACAGCCGGCCTCGGAAGACCCGTACGCAAAATAAAGCCTTGTGTTGGGAAGTATCTCGCACAGCTTATCCTTATCAGCCTCGGGGAATGCCGCCGAACCGGTATGGATATGATGCAGCTGGTCCGAATACTTGGCGAGATTCTTGGCCGCCAGTAAAAGTATCATCCTGACCGCTGCGGGGGGCATAAGAATGGAAGTAACCTTATATTTCTCCACATAATCGAAAAACTTCTTAACATCGGTAAAGCCGTCGAGCAGTACCACAGTGGTACCCGTAAGTATACTTACATACAGCTTTCTTATGGCTGAAGCATGGTTGATGGGTGCAGGCACAAGATAGATATTGTCCTTGGGTATATCCGCACCGTATTGTACGTTTTCCGATACGGCCACTACCGCCCTGTGTGACTCCATAACACCCTTTGACTTACCTGTGGTACCGGTGGTAAACATGATATCGCATGTCATATCCAAAGTCGGGAACTCAAACTCCAGGCCGTCACGGTAGTTCTCACGGGCTATGCTTCTCACATCCGCCGAAGAAATACAGGTATACTGCTTTCCTTCAAGTTTATCCGAAAGGTCCGCATCAGCCACTATCATGGAAGCAGCAAGCTCATCGGCGATATTTATGATACCGTCGGGACCTATGGTCTTTTCCATGGGCACATGTACGTTACCTGAAAGATGTATGCCGAAGCACGATACCGCAAACCATATGGAAGGAGCCGCCTTTACCGTGATCCTGGAGCCTTTGGGAAAGCCCTGCTTACGTAAAAACTCCGCAAAGCCCTGCACCTCTTTCCACAGCTCGCCGTATGTTATCTTCTCATCATCCGCTATAACCGCCACACGCTCCGGACTCTCCTGTGCGTGAAGGTATAATGCCTGTACTATCGAATCCATTATCTTCTCCAACCGCTATTTTGTCGTTTACAAACAGCTTAATACTATATGATGTATATATAGCATAACCGCACTTATATGTCAATCATATAAAAATCTATACTTTCTTACTCAGCAATCGCCTTATGGAATACCTTCTTGCCCTTCTTGATCTTAACGCCGGCAAGCAGTGCATCCTTAGAGATCTTGGTATCAAATGAAGGGATCTTCTCGCCGTCCACGCTGACACCGCCTTGCTCAACAAGACGTCTGCCCTCGCCCTTGGAAGGGATAAGTCCGCACCGGCTTAAAAGATCGATGATGCCGAGACCCTCAGCAGGGATATCAGCAGCATTTAATGTAGTGGTAGGCATATTTGCATCATCTCCGCCGCCTGCAAAAAGCGCCTTAGCGGTAGCCTCTGCCTTATCAGCCTCTTCCTTACCGTGTACAAGCTCGGTAAGCTCATGTGCCAGCAGCATCTTTTTCTCATTTATACGTGAACCATCCCACTTCTCGATCTCACGGATCTGCTCCATAGGAAGAAACGTAAGCATCTTGATACACTTATCCACATCGGCATCACCGATATTTCTCCAGTACTGGTAGAAATCGTAAGGTGAAGTCTTCTCGGGATCAAGCCATACTGCATTGCCTGCGGTCTTGCCCATCTTGTTGCCGTTGGAATCGGTAAGAAGAGTGATAGTCATAGCATGAGCGTCCTTGCCGAGTTTACGTCTGATAAGCTCTGTACCGCCCAGCATATTGCTCCACTGGTCATCGCCGCCGAACTCAAGGTTGCAGTTGTACTTCTGGAACATGTAATAGAAGTCGTAGGACTGCATGATCATGTAGTTAAACTCCAGGAAGGAAAGTCCTTTCTCCATACGCTGCTTGTAGCACTCGGCACGGAGCATGTTGTTAACGGAGAAGCAGGCACCTACCTCTCTTAACAGCTCAATGTAATTAAGGTTCATAAGCCAGTCGGCATTATTGACCATCATAGCTTTTCCGTCGGAAAAATCAATAAATCTCTCCATCTGCTTCTTAAAGCACTCCGCATTGTGATCGATATCTTCTCTTGTAAGCATCTTTCTCATGTCGCTTCTGCCGGAAGGGTCACCTATCATAGTGGTGCCGCCGCCTATCAAAGCTATCGGCTTATTGCCTGCCTGCTGAAGTCTCTTCATAAGTGTAAGTGCCATAAAATGACCTGCGGTAAGAGAGTCTGCCGTACAGTCAAACCCGATATAAAATGTTGCTTTTCCGTTGTTGACCAGATCTCTTATCTGTGCCTCATCGGTAGTCTGAGCTATAAGTCCACGCTCAATCAGTTCTTCATAGATTCCCATAGTGTTTCTCCTTTCGTAAAACAAATACCTGTTAATCTCGGAGCAAAATAAAACCCTCTGCTCCGGTTATGGAACAGAGGGCGAAAAATCCGCGGTACCACCTCTATTTAAGTGCTTCTCACAAAACACTCCTCATCATGTGCCATCACACACTTTGCGCAATATCGGGCGCACCCGTCTATCCCTACTGAACATTTCAGGAAGCGGCTCCGGA
>JAFRSU010000010.1 GCA_017427415.1 Lachnospiraceae bacterium
AACAATAATAATAACAACAATATAAACAATAATAATAAAAATAATGCCGGTACCGGTTCTTCAGCTAAAGTAAAGCAGGCTGAAGATATGCAGAAGAGCGGTCAGTATACCGGCAATATCAACAATCCGTTCGGCGGTGTAGCATTATATGCAAATAATGATGCTGTATCGTATACCCAGTATTTCTCTGAGGGTACACATGACTTTACCTTAAGGGGAGCATCCAATAATTCCCAGATGGCTAAGGTTGATCTGGTAATAGGAAATCAGACGAAGGGAACATTCTATTTCGGTGATGCCAATGCAGCGGAATATACGATCAAGAATGTATCCCACGGAACAGGCAACCAGACAGTAAAACTGGTGGTTACCGCAGATGACGGAAACTGGGATGCTTATGTGGATTATCTGTCCATAAGCGGAGCAGGTACAGTACAGAATGAGAACGGTGCGAATGCAGGCAATACCTACAATGCCAATAACAATGCAGGCAACAATACCGCAAACAATCAGGGAAGTAACGCAGGTAGTAAAGGCAATATCGACCCCAACGGCAAAATGATCGCGCTCACCTTTGATGACGGACCTTCAGCAACTACCACAGGTCAGGTACTTGACGTATTGGACCGTTACGATGTAAAGGCTACATTCTTCCTGATCGGACAGAACATTAACGACGGAACACGTGCCATCATGCAGCGCCAGAACAGTGCCGGACATGAGCTTGCAAATCATTCGTTTACTCACAGTGATATGACAAGGATGTCATATAGTGCTATCCAGGATGAGATCAATCGTACAAATAATCTTATCAGGCAGTACACAGGACAGACACCTAAGTTTTTCCGTCCGCCTTATATTTCAATCAACAATACAATGTATCAGGCTATAGACCTTGCATTTGTCCAGGGTGCCATGTTAAACGACTGGGAAAACGGTACATCCGTTCAGCAGAGAGTAAACAATGCACTTAATGCGGCAAGAGACGGTCAGATCATCATGCTTCATGATTTTGAAGGAAATTATCAGACCGTACAGGCTCTTTCACAGATCATAGAAGGGCTGAAAAACCAGGGTTATCAGTTTGTTACATTAAGCGAGCTTTTCCAATATAAGGGAAAGAACGCAAACCAGGAATATAAGATCTGGTCAAACGTTTTTAATTGAAATTAAAAATAATATTTGTAAAAAAACAGGGCTCGTGACGGGAAGATTCCGAAACGAGCCCTGTTTTTATCGATCACTATTTTAGTTTTTTAAGTTCCTGTACGGCAAAAGGTATGCTCATTAAAAGAGTGAGCACATCGGCTACCGACTGGGTTATCTCAACACCTGTAAGACCGAAGAAAACGGGAAGTATCAGGATAGCCGGAATAAAGAACAGACCGTTTCTGGCGGATGCCGTTATGGAAGCCTTTATACCTTTACCCATGGACTGCAGCATCATATTGGTCATGACGATAAATGCGTTTATCGGTAGTATTGCGGCCTGACATCTGAGTGCCGTCTGTCCGACATTTATTACCTGCATACGTAATGCAGGATCGGTGTTTTCGGTATCGTGGATAAAAAGCTCGATAATACCGGGGGCGAATACGAAGCATATTATACCGAGTGCGGCAAGGAATATGGTACCCCATTTTACACAGAAGAAGAAACCTTCACGGACTCTTTCTTTTTTGCCGGCACCGTAGTTGAATGAGCACACGGGCTGGTAGCCCTGGCCGAAGCCTATGAGTGCGGATATGAGCAGCATCATTACCCTGGTGGTTATGGACATTCCGGATATGGCAGCGTCCCCGCCTAATTCACCTGCGGTACGGTTGAGCAATGTAGTGGCTATGGCAGCCAAGCCTTGCCTGAATAGTGAAGGTATGCCGCCGTTTATGATCTCTAAAACATAATAACCGTTGATACGGATATTTTTTACGGAAAGCCTGATATTCTCGCCCTTGCGGCTGCTTATAAGCAGTATAAAGAAGCTTGTGATCTGTCCGGCTACCGTAGCTATGGCAGCTCCTTTTACACCCAGCCCCATGCCCAGTATAAGGATAGGATCAAGGATTATGTTCATGACGGCACCGGATACAAGACCGATCATGGCATACATGGCGCTTCCCTGAAACCTCAACTGGTTATTTACCACGAACTGTCCCATCATGAAAGGAGCACCGAACAATATGATACCGGCGTAGCTTTTGGTCATTTCTATGGTGGATGCGGACACATCATCCGATACAAGCAGGCTTACCAGGTCATCTATAAAAAGATTGCCGAGTATTGCCGCTAAAAGTCCTAAGGATATAGCAAGTAAAAAACCGGTAGAGGCCATTTCGTTTGCCTCTTTCTTTTTACCGGCACCGAGCATCCTCGAAAGAAAGTTGCCCGATCCGTGTCCGAAAAGAAAGCCGAAGGCCTGTATTACAGCCATAACAGGGAATACTATGCCGACTGCTGCCGTCGCCTGTATCGCGATATCGGGGATCCTTCCTACAAAGTAGGTGTCGGCGGTATTATATATACCTGTAACCAGCATGCTTATAACGGTCGGTATGGCAAGCTGTTTTATAAGCTTCGGGACCGGAGTCTCCGTCATATATGTAAATCTGTCTTTCGGGGCAGCCATTGAAATTCTCCTTTAAGTAATATGTACTCCGTCGGGATTAATGTTTTGATTTTACAAAAAAAAGCCTTTCAAGTCAAGAATAATTGCATTTTGTAGAATTCTGTGATATTATCATGGATTAGAGGAAAGAAAGGTCAGCAATAAAAATGAAAACAAAATACAGTGCAAAAATGAGGATTTTCCTGTTTTTGCTTATGATATGCATAACTGCCGGAGCATGTTCCAAAAATATGACGGATACGGTGCCGGAGGATGAAACGGTTAATTCTGATGACATCGGGCAGGATATCACTGCGGCTCCGTCTGATACGGTACTCCCGACGGCAGAGACACCGGACGTGGTTGCAAATGTTACGGAGATACCTGATGAAGACATACCGGTCACCGAAATACCCGATGAAGATATACCGGTCACTGAAATACCGGATGAAGACCTAACGGTCATCGATATACCGGAAGAGGACCCGGCTGTCACGGACATAACGGTCACACCTGAGGAAAAGAATTCCTCAAAAGAGGTATCAAAGGCACAGAAAACAAAGATAGCCGATAAGACTATACGTAAGTTTGCCAAGAATCTGGAAAAAACAACCGATATCCCCACCATACTCGTATATACCGAGGAGAATGCGGAGGTAGTATCTAGGGAGGATTATGTAAACTGTACCGTATATACGATAAACTGCGAAGACGAGTACAGGCTTTTCGGTAGTGCAGCCGGGATCAGGGTAAGAGGCAATTCCACCGCGTTTGGCGGAAATGTAGGGATGATAAGAAAGAACCAGGTGCCCTACAGGATAAAATTCGATAAGAAAACAAATCTGTTCGGATTAAATGACGCGGCGGAGTGTAAAAGCTGGGTTTTGCTCAGAGCCGAATACGACCTGCTCAAAAACGATATAGCATTCCGGCTCGGAAGAACGATCATTCACGAATATAATTATTGCTCGGACGGTATTCCGGTGCATGTATATCTTAACGGTGTTTTTAAGGGTGTATATGAGCTGTGTGAGCAAAGCCAGATAAATAAACACAGGATAAATATAGCTGAGACTCCCGAAGGGTATGAAGGGACCGATACGGGATATCTGGTAGAGATAGACAATTACGGTGAAAAGCCCAACTTTACGGTAAACTATGCCGGAGCTTCGTTCACTGATGACAACGGAGTCACAAAGCAGTTTAAGACAAAGTATTATTCTGTAAAAAGCGATGTATATTCAAACAAGCAGACACAGTATATAAAGAAATATATCAACAACGTTTTTAAGGTTCTGTATGAGGCATGCGAAAACGGGAATTATTATTTTCTTGATAAGAATAACGACCTTGTCGCTGCCAAAAAGAAAAAACTTAAAGTAAAAGACGAGGACGGAAATCTTAAGGACCCCGCAGAGGTAGTGGCTGAAAGAGTCATAGACCTTGATGCTGTGGCAGATCTTTATCTTGTATATGAGATCACTAAGGACAGGGATGTCGGAGAAGGCAGTTTTTATATGTATGCAGACTTTTCTCCGGAAAGCGAGGACCACAGGCTTACATTTACATGCCCGTGGGATTTCGAATGGGCATACGAAGGGTCTTCTTCGGGAAAATATGCGGCGGTCTTTAATACGGAGAGCTTTGTCGAAGTATTTGAAGAGCGTTCCAATCCGTGGTTCATTCTTTTGATCAGGCAGGACTGGTTTAAGGAAAGGGTAAGACGCAGATGGGCTGAACTTAGGACCATAGATGCGGACACAGGTACGGACCTTATCTCGGCTTGCCTTAAGGAAGAAAGAGAATTGCTGGAAAAGTATAACAAGGACCTCGCAAAGCAAGGTAACAGTGCCTGTAAAAAGGCGGAAAATCTTATATCATGGACCGAAAAACGTATCAAATGGCTGGATGGGTGGTTAATTGATGATCAACGGGATCAGACTTGACGAACAAAGGGTAACTGTATATGATGACATGCGGAGCCAGATTCAGCAGACGGACAGCGGGAGTACCGCTGCCAAGGTAACCGAATCTGCCCAGAATGTCTTAAAAGCCCCTGAGATGGCAGAGAACCAGGCTGCTGCGGGAGGGGTTAATGCTGCTGTCCAAAAAGCCTTAGAGGAAGCAGGATTGCCGAAGAATGAGCGTAACAGCGGTATTGTGCGCCAGATGCTTGAAAATCAGATGTCCATAGACAAGGACAGCCTTTCACGTGTGGTACAGCAGGCAAATATGTTCAGAGAGGCTGATATTTCCACGCTTCTTCTCATGAATAAGAATAATATGCCCGTGACACATTTTACGGCGGCACAGCTTCAGGCATATATAAATAACGAACAGAATCTGTCGGAACAGATGGGAGATGTCATAAACAGCCTGATGGAATACCTGGCCGGGGATGCCGCATCGGGTACTCCTGCGGTTAACATCGGCGTCTTAGAGCTTCTGACCGGTACGAATGAAGCTATAGCGGATGCAGCAGGTACTGCAGCGGAAGTCACTGCGGCACAGGTAGCTGCAGAGAATATAGAAGCCTTAGCCGGAGGGGAAGCCAATGTAATGAACGTCCTTATGACGGGACAGGGCGGATCGGAAGCTGTAATTGCGGCAGCAGGACAGGGTGCGGCTGCAAATGTCGAGGAGGCAGAAGTACTTAACATGCTCCAAACCGAATCGGTGACAAATGTGATAAATGAACTCGGTACAGACGCGGAAGGCAGCGGTGCCAACTGGATGAACGGCTTCGGTACAGATGAAAGCGGGCTTACCTCCGATGCTTTTAACGAGTACAATATGGATAACGGGAAAGGCAGCCTTACCGCAAATGCGGGATCTGAGAATACCGCTTCAGAGGGACAGGAAGTGCCTTTGTCGTCGCTGCTTTCGGAAAGTGAGATAAATGAACTGAACAGCCTTCAGAGCAGACTGTTCGGTAAGGAGGCAGGAGCGGATCCCGATGCCTCATCCGCACAGGTACTTAAAAATATCTATGAAAATATTAATAATTTAAGTGAAGCGGAGCTTAAGGAACTTTTCCAGTCAGAGCCATACAGAAAACTTATAGGAAAAGCTTTGGGAGAAAAGTTTACGCTTAATGCTGAAGATATAGACTCTGCTGATTCTATAAACGATTATTATAAAGAGACTTTTAAGGCTTTAAGCAAACTGCAGGAAATGGTGGGCAAGGACTCTGCCATGGCGGATAAGCTTTCAAAGCCCATGGACAATATGAAGTTCATGGATACTCTTAACAATGTGTTCCCTTATATCCAGCTGCCGTTAAAGCTTAATGAGGGAAAGACCCACGGGGAACTGTATGTGTTTAAAAAAGGCAGGAACAATGCCGATCCGGGTGATTCCAAAAGTGTACTGCTGCATCTTGATATGGATAGCTTAGGACCCACAGATGTACACATGGAACTGAAATCCGGATTTTTGAAGCTTCGTTTTTACTGCGAAAATGAGCTGTCTAAAAATATACTTTCGGATCATTTCGGAGAGCTTGAAACCGCACTTTCAAATAAGAATTTCCAGGTGACATCGGAGTTTAACGTGCGTACCGTCGAGACCCGGCATATGGTCGAGGCTCTTTCGGGCGGTTCGGAAAATCTGCCTGAGTTCAAGTACAACTTTGATATAAGGGCCTGATCCGGGAAATTGAGATAGGGAATATTATGGACGATCAAAATAAAGATAAGAATATGGCAAGTGCCATAAGTTATGATAATTCGGATTCTTTTAAACCGAGGGATATCCTGCTCGGAGTGTTTTTCTTCTTTGCACTTTTGGGTCTGGGACTTTTTATAGCCATTAATTTTAAACCGATCTATTATTCATGTATTGACAAATACGAACTTGAAAAGGCAAGCGGCCTTGACAGGGAAGAGATCATACTGAACTATGATGCTCTGATATCTTACTGCAGTCCGTTTCATTTCGGAGAACTATCATTCCCGACATTAAAAGCATCGGTATCGGGACTGTCTCATTTCGCCGAGGCAAAAAGGCTGATGGTCATATTTTATATAATAGGAGTGATAGCAGCCGTTATCACGGTATTCGGTTTTATAAAGAGGATCCGAAATAAGGAGATAAGGTTTTACAGGGTATGCGCCATAACGAGTATTGCAGTACCCGTACTTTTAGGACTGTTCTGTGCTATCGATTTTGACAGGCTTTTTGTGATATTCCATAAGATAGCGTTTAATAATGACGACTGGCTGTTCGATCCCGAGACAGACCCTGTGATAAGGATACTGCCCGAAGAGTTTTTCATGCGGTGCCTGATCACGATACTGCTGACGATCATAATAGGGGCTGTAACGCTGATCATCATATATATGTGTAAAAAGAGGAAAAAAAGAAAAGAAGGAGCTCCACTTCCCAAACAGATGAACTTTTATTATTAATATTATGTTCATAGTATATTTACAGAATTTTCCGAAAGTTTTTCTGCAAAGGCTTGCTTATCGTTATTACAAATGGTATAATACGTAACCGGCATGCTTGATCGACTTTTTGTAAAACGGAAGGAAAGCTTTATGAAAGACAATGACTATATAATCGTATCGGACGCTACCGTGGATCTTGACAGATCGATACTTGAACAGCTTAACGTAAGGATCATCCCGATGATCTATGTTCTTGACGGAAAAGAGAATTTCTGCAATCCCCTGGAACAGGATATAGACCATGACGGTTTTTATGAAAAGGTAAATGCGGGGATACCGGTGTCGACATCGCAAAATCCGCCTACGATCTTTACTGACTTTTATGAGAAAATAGCAAAAGAATATAAAAACATCCTGTATTTATGCTTTTCATCGGGGTTAAGCGGTAATTACGGATCTGCTGTGATCGGGGCCGGGGAATACATGGAGGAGCATCCCGGTATAAGGATCGAAGTAGTGGATTCATTATGTGCTTCGGTAGGAGAGGGCTATCTTTTACGGGAAGTGTGCAGAAAGCGTGATGAAGGAGCTTCCTTTGAGGAACTGCTCCGGTATACGGAAGAAATAAAAAGACAGGTATGCCACTGGTTTGTAGTGGGCAATCTTGACCAGCTAGCCCGCGGCGGAAGGATCAATCCCGCTTTGGCAAAGCTCGGTTCTATATTAAATATACATCCCATACTTACAACGGATGATGCGGGTAAGCTCAAAGTATCGGAAAAGGTACGGGGAATGAAAAAGGCTCTTTTAAAGCTGTGTGAGCGTTTTGAAAATAATGCTTTCCCGGGAGACGGACACAGGATAATGGTGGCACATGCCGCATCCCCGGAGCTTGCAGAGGAACTTAAAAATCTGCTCCTTGCAACAGGCAGGGTAAGTGACTGCATAATCCAGAAGATAGGTCCTGTCATCGGATCACATACAGGTTCACCTATGTGTGCTGTTGTGTTTATGGGCAGACAGGAAGAATAGAAGTTAGGCGGTATCAGACATGGTAAACAACGGAGTTGTAATCTCTCTTTATACTTTGCTGGTGGCTATCGTTACGTTTCCGATAATGATAATCATACTGATGAAGATAAAGAGAAAAATCAAATTTTCTCCCTTCCTTTTGGGACTTTTGGTATATTTTACGTTCGGAGTCTTTTCCACAACGGTCATACATACCATTTTCTTAAACCCCGGAAGGCCTACTTATAATTTCCTTAACGGAAATGTAGTCGCTTATTCGCTTTACTTTGCGGTAGTGGTAGGTGTACTCGAAGAATTCGGATTTCTTCTGGCATTTAAGAAGATAATCCCGGGATACGATGAAAAAGAGACTCCCATCACTCTGGCACTCGGAAATGCCTGGTTTGAAGTGATCATGGTCTGCTTTTTGGCACTTGCGGCATACATCGCATATGCGACTAAGCTTAATGAAGTGGGAGAGGACGGATTCAGGGAATTCTATAAGGATATAGAAAACCTTAATATTGAAGATACTCTTAGCGTCATAGAATCCATTACCGTCATGGATGTCATAATGCTGGCAGTTCAGAGAGTCGCATATTTTATCATGCATATTTCACTGTCGGTGATCATATTCTATTCGGTTAAGAAGAACATCATACAGTACTTCTGGATGGCTGTTATATTCCGCGGATTGTGTACGGTACCCGGTGCGGTTGAAAAGTTCAATGCCGATGCGCTGGCAATGGGAAGCAAGATACCGCTTACGATATATCTTCTCTTTGTCATCGGAGTTGCATGTTTCATTGCACTTAAGCTGTATAAAAGCTACAATATGGGAAAGACGCTGTATCCTTCGGATCTGTTTAAGAAACAGCCACAGGTGCATTTATAAACATTATACAAAACAATGTATAAAAATACATAAAAATTTAAAAATATACACTTGACAAACACGATTAATAGGAGTATATTCTAAAACAAGCTTGGTGAATTTATATTCATTGAAGGACCAGAATAATGTATATTTATTAAAATAACCACCATACAAAGGAGAACGACAAAATGAAAGAGAAAGTTATTTTAGCTTATTCAGGCGGACTTGATACCACAGCTATCATTCCGTGGCTTAAGGAGAACTTTGACTACGATGTAGTATGCTGCTGTATCGATGTAGGACAGGAGAGCGAGCTTGACGGCTTAGAGGAGAGAGCAAAGCTTTCAGGAGCCGAGAAGCTTTACATCGAGCATCTTACTGAGGAATTCGTAGATGATTATATCATGCCCTGTGTAAAGGCAGGCGCAGTTTATGAGCATAAATATCTGCTCGGTACTTCAATGGCAAGACCTCTTATCGCTAAGAAGCTTGTTGAGATAGCACGTAAGGAAGGCGCTACAGCCATCTGCCACGGTGCTACAGGCAAGGGTAACGATCAGGTACGTTTCGAGCTCGGCATCAAGGCACTTGCTCCCGATATCAAGATCATCGCTCCCTGGAGAATGACTGAGAAGTGGGGCATGAGCTCACGTGAAGAAGAGATCGAGTACTGCAAGAAGCACGGCATCGACCTTCCTTTCTCTGCCGACAACAGCTACAGCCGTGACAGAAATCTCTGGCATATCAGCCATGAGGGCTTAGAACTTGAGGATCCCGCAAATGCACCTGATTACGATCATCTCCTTGTACTCGGTGTATCACCTGAGAAGGCACCCGATGAGGGCGAGACCATCAGTATGACATTTGAAAAAGGTATCCCTACATCCCTTAACGGCGAAAAGATGAGTGCTACCGAGATCATCAAGAAGTTAAACAAGCTCGGCGGAAAGCACGGTATCGGTATTGTCGATATCGTTGAGAACCGTGTAGTAGGCATGAAGTCACGTGGCGTATATGAGACACCCGGCGGAACCATCCTTATGGCAGCACATGAGCAGCTTGAGGAGCTTATCCTTGACAGAGCTACCATGACAGTGAAAAAAGAGATCGGCAACAAGTTTGCTGACGTAGTATACGAGGGCAAGTGGTTCACACCTCTCCGTGAGGCTCTTCAGGCATTTGTTGAGAGCACACAGCAGTATGTAACAGGTGAAGTTAAGATGAAGCTCTACAAGGGCAATATCATCAGGCAGGGTACCACATCTCCTTATTCACTTTACAGTGAGTCTCTTGCATCCTTTACAACAGGTGAGCTTTACGATCATCATGATGCAGAAGGATTCATCAACCTGTTCGGACTTTCACTTAAGGTAAGAGCTATGAAGATGGCTGAAGTTGAAAAAAATAAAAAATAATTAAATAGTTTTAATTGATTGTTTTCTTTACAAAATTCAAAGCCTGGGATATAATAGTCCTTAGGCTTTGTTTTTTTTGGAAAACGGGCTTTTACGGGAGGACTATACAGTGAACAGAAATACAAAAAATATGATCAAAAAGATTTTAAAGATCGCAGGGATAGCTTTAGGTGCGGTCGTATTACTTATCATAGCATTTTTCTTTTTTGCGGCGGCTACCGAGTACAAACCGGCTGCAAGGGAGGATGTGGATTTTGTAAGCTCGCTCGATGTGATGGAAAAGGAAAGCTTTGATATCATGACTTTAAATATCGGGTATGCGGGACTCGGAGAAGAGATGGACTTTTTCATGGATGGCGGAGAGGGTGTTAATCCCGAATCGGAAGAAAGGGTAAGGACTAACCTTGCCGGGATTGAAAATGCACTTAACCTGGCTCAGCCCGATTTCTATTTTTTACAGGAGATCGACAGGGACTCATCCAGATCATATCATATTGATGAGACCGGATATTTAAAAAAGGAATATGCATCAAGAGCATATGCACAGAACTATGTATGCAAATGGGTACCTTACCCGGTAGCACACATGATAGGAAGCGTTGACAGCGGTGTCATGACATTATCCACCCATAAGATGGATTCCGCCGAGCGTATAGGCCTTCCGAACAACCAGAGCTGGCCTAAATCTATGTTCATGCTCAAAAGATGTATGCTGGTAAACAGGATCCCCTTAAAGGATTCCGACAAGCAGCTTGTCATGGTAAACTTCCATCTTGAGGCATACGATGATGATAAGACCAAGACCGAGCAGACAAAGGTGGTAGTGGATTTTATCAAAGAGGAATATGCAAAGGGCAATTACGTGGTAGCCGGCGGAGATTTTAACCAGAGCTTCCCCGGCGCCGAAGAAAAATTCCCCGAGATACCCGGAGATATGTGGCGTCCGGGCAAGATCGACCCGAATATGTTCCCTGCGGGATGGGAAGTATGCTACAATCTTGATGCACCTTCCTGCAGATCGATAAACCAGCCTTTTACCGGGCTTGACGGTCATCAGACTTTTTGTCTCGATGGTTTTATACTTTCACCGAATCTGAAATGTGATTTTATAGCTACGATCAACTGTAATTTCAGGAATACAGACCATAATCCCGTATACATGAGAGTATCGTTTGCTGACTAAAGCCGAAAGGAATACCTTTAAATGGGCAAATCTTTATTTATAGCTGAAAAACCGAGCGTGGCACAGCAGTTTGCGGATGCCATATCGCATAACTCCAAGCAGAGCTTTAAAAAGGGCGACGGCTTTTTGGAATCGGATGACTGTGTGGTTACATGGTGCGTAGGACATCTGGTCACCATGAGTTATCCCGAAGCTTATGATGCGGCTCTTAAAAAATGGAGTCTTGAAACTATACCTTTTATCCCTGATACGTTCAAATATGAGGTTATAGACAATGTAAAAAAACAGTTTAATATAGTCAAAGGTCTGCTCACCCGTGCCGATGTTTCAAAGATATATGTGTGTACCGACTCGGGACGCGAAGGAGAGTATATATACAGGCTTGTCGACAGTATGGCAAAGGTACCTGCCGATAAAGAGAGACGCCGTGTCTGGATAGATTCCCAGACCGAAGAAGAAGTCATGCGCGGGATACGTGAGGCAAAGCTGCTCTCGGAATATGACAATCTTTCCGATGCGGCATATCTGCGTGCTAAAGAGGATTATCTGATGGGTATTAATTTTTCCAGAGTCCTCACTTTAAAGTACGGCAATGATGTGAGACGTTTCCTGCATGAAGAAAAGGGCGGAGCCATATCGGTCGGCAGAGTCATGACCTGCGTGCTGGGAATGGTGGTCAGACGCGAAAGAGAGATACGTGCCTTTAAAAAGACCGCTTTTTACAGGGTAATAGCGGGAGCAAAGCTGAAAGAAGAAGGACTTCCCGCACTTCCGTGTGAATTCCGTGCCGTAGAGGGTTCAAGATATTATAATACCCCTGCGATGTATAAGGAAAACGGGTTTAAGGAGCTTGATAAGGCCAAGGAACTGATCGGGCTCATGAAAAAAGAAGAACCCGCGGATGTGGTCTATTCATATATTTACGGAAAAGGGAACCAGAGTGTCGTGATCCCCGCATCCGATGCAAAGGCAGCAGAGGAACAGGCTGCCCAGAATATACCTTTGACAGGCTATGTGACGGAATGCGGCGAAGGGATAATAGCGACCGTAGATTCGGTAGAAAAAAAGAAGGAAGCAAAGAATCCTCCGCTGTTGTTTAACCTTGCCGAGTTACAGAATGAGTGTTCCAGGCTGTTTAAGATAAGCCCCGATGAAACATTGGCCATCACACAGGAGCTTTATGAAAAGAAGCTTGTGACATATCCGAGAACCGATGCCAGAGTCCTTTCGACAGCTGTGGCAAAGGAGATAAGCAAGAATATCGCCGGACTTAAGAATTTTCCTCCGGTAAGCACATTTGCAGGGGAGATACTTGACGAAAAGAAATATACGGGACTGGAAAAAACCAAATACGTAAATGACAAGCAGATAACGGACCACTATGCGATTATCCCCACAGGACAGGGATTTTCGGCACTGTCTTCCGTAAAACCGCTTGCGGCAAAGGTATATGAGCTTATATGCAGAAGATTTTTAAGTATATTTTATCCTGCAGCGGTATACAGAAAGATAAGCCTTACCGTAGAACGTGAAGGAGAAAAGTTTGTCGCGAATTTTAAGGCTTTGGAGTCCGAAGGCTGGTATAAGGTGGCAAAACCCGTAAAGGGAAAGAGTGCGGATAAGTCAGCAGATAAAGACCCGCAGGCAGGCGATGACGCTTCATCCGACAATAAGGACGGGGAGACGGAGACCGAGGAGTTCGGTACCGATATACTTGAAGCGGTAGGAAAGCTTAAGAAGGGCGCAACGCTCGCCATCTCCGATTTCAGTATAAAAACCGGAGAGACAGCGCCTCCTAAAAGATATAATTCCGGATCCATGATACTTGCCATGGAAAATGCGGGCCAGCTTATAGAAGATGAGGACTTAAGAGCCCAGATAAAGGGAAGCGGTATAGGTACCAGTGCGACACGTGCCGAGATACTTAATAAGCTTGTGCGCATATCCTATCTGTCGCTGAACAAGAAGACGCAGATAATCACTCCGAATCTTAAGGGCGAGGTTGTGTATGAGGTGGTGAACGCAACCATAAAAAGCTTACTTAATCCCGAGCTTACGGCCAGCTGGGAAAAAGGACTGACCGGTGTGGCCGAGGGTGAGATAAAGGAAGAGGAATATATGCAGAAGCTTTCGTCATATATTACGAGAATGACGGAAGGAGTCAAGAAATCCGCTATCGGAAGAGCATTGGAAAATAATTTCAGATATGCGGCGAATTTTTACAAATAGTCCCAAAAACGGGACAGTTAATGGTGTATCTTAAAGTTAAAGATGAAGGGAAATTTTTAACGGAGGTACATCATGAAAAAAGCATTAAACTTAAAGAAGATACTTAAAACCTTAAAAAAACTGGCTTTATCTGCATTTTTTGTTGCATGGAGCGCCGGTATGTTCATGGGCGGTTTTTACGGTATTGCCGCTGTTGCGGTCGGTATCCCCGCAGTGGTATGTTTTAATGCATTTGACATATGAAATTATAGACATTTGAAGAAAAATGTGGTATTCTATAAGGTGTATTATTGTTTATTGTGTTTTTTGCTTATATAAAGGAGGTTTTTATGGAACCAACTTTTGACAACAGAACAATAGAACGTATACCTATAAGCCGTGCGGTTCCGGGGATGGAACTCGCAAGGGATATATATTCGCGTAATGACCAGATGGTACTCGGGCGCGGGTCTGTTTTGGATGCCCAGAAGATATCCAAGATAATGTTCTACTCTGTAGAGACCATCACTGTATACAGGATGGACGAAGAAAACGAAAAGACACTTACCGAAAAGCTTAAGGAAAGTGTCGAATTCAGAGAGTTTTCACAGAGGTACGATAAAACAGTCAATTATTTTAAGGATACCGTGAACGGGGTTATCTCTGAGAACAGGGAGATTGACGGAGAAGAGCTCCTGGGGGAGATTGAGTATATCATAGACCATACGGGGAACAATTCCCGCATATTCAACATGCTGCACTGTATAAGGGATTATGATGAGATGACCTATGTCCACAGCGTGAATGTTTCCCTGATATGCAACTGCTTTGCCAAATGGCTCGAGATGAGCGAGGAGGAAAAACAGATAATCACATTGGGCGGTCTTCTTCACGATATCGGAAAGATATGTATACCGCGAAATATCCTTTTAAAGCCCGATACCCTGACCGCGGAAGAGTATGAAGTGATAAAGACGCATACCACAAAAGGGTATGAGATCCTTAAAGAAAAGAAAGTAGATGACAGGATCAGGATGATAGCGCTCCAGCATCACGAGCGTGCTGACAGGACCGGTTATCCTTACGGTAAATCCGGAGATGAGATAGAGCCTTTTGCCATGATAGTGGCGATAGCCGACGTATATGATGCCATGACCTCGGACAGAGTCTACAGACCGAGGATATGCCCGTTTGATGTGGTACAGATACTGGAGGACGGAAATGACAAGTACAATGCCAATTTCCTCATACCTCTCTTAGAGCAGATCACGGAGGTATATATCAACCATACTGTAAAGCTTTCAAACGATGCGGTGGGCAAGATAGTCATGATCAACAGAAACGAGCTGGCAAAGCCTGTCATCCAGGTCAAGAATGATTTCGTGGATCTGGCCAAGCTCAGAAAGTTAAAGATAAAAGAAATACTCTGACAAAAAAGATAAGTCAGTGTAACGGAGGAAGATAATGGAAGGGGATAAGCTCATAAGAGAGAGAAGAACAAACGGGCAGGGGAAAAAGTTTGCCAGTATAGGCGTGATAGCTTTCCTTGTTATTGCCGCAGCTGTTCTTTTGGTATTTATCTGCCTTCGTTTTGATGAGTTTTCCAATTTCCTCTCGACCATATTCGGAGCTATGTCTCCCGTTATAGTAGGTATAGTGCTTGCTTATCTGCTAAATCCGTTTATGAGTTTTTTCGAAAACGGACTGAGCCGTGTACTGTGCAAACATGCCAGAAAGATAACAAGAGCAAAAAAGATATGCAGGGTTATCAGCCTGGTACTTACGATGGTAATACTTATACTGTGCTTTTCCGTAGTACTGTATCTCCTTGTCCCGGAGCTTACCAAAACAGTTATGGGTACCGATAATGAAGACGGTCTTGTGGATATCCTGCCCAAGCAGAGCGAGAACTTAAAGGAATGGTTCAGCGGCGTATTAAACGGCGATTCGAAGTTCTCCTTATGGCTCAGGGATGCATTTGAAAAGGGAACGACATATATCGAAGACTTTATCAATGACAAGGTGTTCAATTATACCTCCGATATAGTCGGATATGTTGCAAGCGGTGTATGGAGTGTATTCGGTATCGTATATGATATCATAATCGGTATCGTATTTTCAGTATATATCCTTTTGGCTAAGGATACCTTCGGCGCTCATGCCAAGAAGATCGTATACTCGCTGTTTAAGAGAAGAAGAGCCAATGTTATCATAAGAGTGGCAAGACAGTGCCATTTCAAGTTTACCGGTGCTATTACGGGTAAGATAGTCGATTCGATCATCATCGGTGTTCTTTGCTTTATAGGAATGTTTATTATGGACCTTCCTTACAGGGTACTTATCAGTGTTATAGTGGCCGTAACGAATGTTATACCTTTCTTCGGTCCCTATATCGGCGGTATCCCGTCTGCATTCCTTATACTGTGCTTCGATCCTTTAAAGGCTTTATATTTTGTAATATTCATCATAATACTGCAGCAGTTTGACTGTAATCTGCTCACACCTCACATCGTGGGCGATTCTATCGGGCTTTCACCCTTCTGGGTACTTTTTGCCTGTGTAGTATTCGGTGCGTTGTTCGGACTTCCCGGAATGCTTCTCGGTGTACCGGGCATGGCATGTATATATATGATCATCAAGGAGATCGTGGAATACAGGCTGAAACGTAAGGGTCTGCATCCGGAGACGGGATATTACTATAACCTGGACAGTGTGGACGAACATGAGATGGTGGTCATAGACCCGAATGAGGATCCGGTAAAGATATTTAAGGATGAATACGAAGAAAGGATACGTAAGGAAAATGAACTCCCCGGGGAAGATGCGGAGGCTGAAAACGGGGATGAAGAAAATACAGACAAGGGAAATGAGAAATGAGTAAGTTTTTTAGCGTAGACAACAAGTTTTTTACAACCATTAACAAGATCGTGGATATGATGTGGCTCAGCATACTTTGGTCGGCATGCTGCCTGCCCCTGCTTTTCCTTTTATTTACTTTTGTACTTCAGTATTTTGACAATAACGGGACGCAGGGTCTGCTGATACTCCTTATCGGTCTTCCGATAGCAAGCTTTACCGTCGGTCCCGCTTCAGCGGCACTTTATTATGCGGTAGTGAAGTCCGTAAGACGTGAGAGAAGTTATGCGACAAAATGCTTCTTCCATGCATTTAAGGTGAACTTTAAAGTCGGCTTTATCAGTTCTATGATATTGGGTCTGGTTACGGCTATCCTTTTACTGGATATCATATTTGCACCGGCTACCCTTCCGTTTGATGAAAGCCTGCAGCCTTATATCAAGGGTGTATTCTTAGGTATGGGAGTCGTTGTGGTATTTATCCTTGTATGGATGTATCCGCTCCTTTCAAGATTTGAGCTTAAGGTTAAAGACCTCATTAAAAACAGCATGGTCCTGGCCGTGAAAAATATCTTCAGAACGATAATCATGTCGGCTCTGTGGATCGGAATGGGATACTGTTTCTTCCACTTTTTTGAATATATATATCAGTTCCTGATATTTATACCTATAGTTATCCCTTCTGTTTCGGCACTTATCCGTTCTTTTATCATAGAGCCCGTATTTAAGCGCATCACAGGAGATCCCAACGAGGATTCCGAGACCGAGGTTGATGCATGGTATGCAGAATGACGGTATATATCTGTACTTTAAAATTATAGCTTTCACAGGAGGCATGGTATGGAAAAAGAATTGTATGATGTTTTGAATTGGGGCATGATGGAGGCACTTGAGTATTCGGAATGTGACGATCCTCACAGCTGGCTTGGTCCGCATAAGACCAAGAACGGAATACTTTACAATGCATTTTTTCCGACGGCAAAATCGGTATCGGTAAAATTCAAAACACAGTCCGTCAAGATGGAACCTACCGATGAGAGCGGTAATTTCTCTGCGCTTGTAAAGGACAAATCCATTAAGGATTACAAACTTATAGTGACATATGATAATGATGTCGTATCTGAAGTGTACGATCCGTATGCTTTCGGTCCCCAGTTCAATTCGGATGATGAGGACAGATTTATCAGAGGCATACATTATGATGTATATGAAAAACTCGGCGCCCATGTTATGGAGATCAACGGAATAAAGGGCGTTTATTTTGCTGTCTGGGCACCGGATGCCGAGAGAGTAAGCGTGGTAGGCGACTTTAACATGTGGGACGGCAGAAGGCATCCCATGAGAAAACTCCGTGCTTCGGGCGTATATGAGCTTTTTATACCTGAGCTTAAAGAAGGCATGGTATATAAATTTGAGATCAAGGCAAAGAACGGCCTGGCATTCTTAAAGAGCGACCCTTACGGCAATGCCTTTGAGATGAGGCCCGATACTGCTGCCATAGTGACAAAGCTTGATTTTGACTGGACTGATTCCGAGTGGATAGAGAAAAGAAAGAACCAGAATCTTGACAAGCTCCCGATGTCCATATATGAGGTACACTTAGGCTCATGGCTTAAAAAGGGTGACGGAGACAGTGATTTCTATAACTACAGGGAGATAGCCGTAAAGCTTGCCAAATATGTGAAGAAGATGGGCTATACCCATATCGAGCTACTGCCCGTAATGGAGCATCCGTTTGACGGATCATGGGGATACCAGGTGACAGGATATTACGCAGCCACCTCAAGATACGGAACGCCTCAGGACTTTATGTTCTTCATGAACCATATGCATAAGGAAAATATAGGAGTTATCCTTGACTGGGTACCCGCTCATTTCCCTAAAGATGCTTTCGGACTTGCAAAGTTTGACGGCACATGCCTTTATGAACATAAAGATCCGAGACTCGGCGAGCATCCCGACTGGGGTACATTGATATTTGACTTCGGAAGACCAGAAGTATCCAATTTCCTTATTGCCAATGCACTGTTCTGGGTAAAGAAGTATCATGCTGACGGCATACGTATGGATGCGGTGGCATCAATGCTTTATCTCGATTACGGCCGCAGGGACGGCGAGTGGGTAGCCAATAAGTACGGAAGCAACGAGAACCTGGAAGCTATAGAGCTTTTAAAGCATCTTAATTCCATTTTCCATAAGCGCAACGACGGCGCAGTCATCATAGCCGAGGAGTCCACGGCATGGCCGAGGATCACCGGTAAGGTAGAGGATGATGGATTGGGCTTTGATCTTAAGTGGAATATGGGCTGGATGAACGATTTCACCGGCTATATGAAGCAGGATCCCCTGTTCAGAAAGGGCTGCCACGGTATGCTCACATTCAGTATGATGTATGCCTACAGCGAGAAATTCGTGCTTGTGCTTTCACATGATGAGGTAGTACACGGAAAGTGCTCGATGTTTAACAAGATGCCCGGATACAGGTCGGATAAGTTTGCAAATCTCCGCGCCGCATACGGGTTTATGATGGGACACCCCGGAAAGAAACTGCTGTTCATGGGTCAGGAGTTTGCCCAGGAGCGTGAGTGGAGTGAGGCAAGAAGCCTTGACTGGGAGCTCCTTGATGATGACGACCATCAGAAGATGCAGAAATTCTGTGCCGATCTGAATAAACTTTATACTACAAGACCTGCATTTACCGAGCTTGATAACGATCCTAACGGATTCAAATGGATGAGCTGTCTTGATGCGGACCACAGTATAGTAAGCTTTATAAGATATGACGGAAAGAAGGAGAACACGCTCCTGTTAGTATTTAACTTTACACCTGTTGTATACAGCTACTTTATCCAGGCTGTTCCTTATGCAGGCAACTGGAAAGAGATACTCAACAGCGATGCCGAGAAATACGGCGGCTCGGGCAGGGTTAATTCGAGAGTGAGAAAATCACGTCCCATGCCTAAAGACGGTCAGAACAATTCCATAGAGATGGTTCTTCCTCCTCTTTCGGTATGCATATTTGAATATAAGCCCGTACCGGTAAAGGCTGAACCTGTCGAGAAAAAAACAGGTACTCAGGTAAAGAAGAAAAAGGTTAAGGTAACACCTATTAAACCTACATCCAAATAAAAAAGAGTACTTCAGGAGGATTTTTACATGGATCTGACACAATATTTCGGATCAAACACTTTTAACGATGCCGTGATGAAGGAAAGGCTCCCTTTAGGAGTGTACAAGGCATTAAAAAAGACTATTGAGAACGGTGAGGAACTGAGCAGTGACATAGCCGATACCGTAGCAAATGCCATGAAGCAGTGGGCTATGGAGAGAGGTGCTACGCACTTTACACACTGGTTTCAGCCTATGACGGGTGTCACCGCCGAAAAGCATGATTCCTTCCTTTCAAAAGGAGAAAACGGCAGGGTCATGATGGAATTCTCCGGAAAAGAGCTTATAAAAGGCGAACCCGATGCTTCGTCATTCCCTTCGGGAGGACTGAGAGCTACATTTGAGGCAAGGGGATATACAGCCTGGGACTGTACATCACCCGCATTCCTGCGTGAGGACGTATCGGGTGTGACATTATGCATCCCTACCGCATTCTGCTCGTATACAGGTGAAGCACTGGATAAGAAAACACCTCTGCTCCGTTCCATGGAGGCTATAAACAAGCAGGCACTCCGTGTACTACGTCTCTTCGGAAAGAAAGACGTAAAACACGTAGATGTATGCGTAGGCGCAGAGCAGGAATATTTCTTAATTGACAGAGATAAGTATCTTAAGCGTGACGATCTGATATATACCGGAAGAACCCTGTTCGGAGCAAAACCTCCTAAGGGACAGGAGATGGATGACCATTATTTCGGTACCATAAAGGAAAGAGTATCTTTGTTTATGCATGAATTAAATGAAGAGCTCTGGAAGCTGGGCATCTATGCTAAGACCCAGCATAATGAGGCTGCTCCCGCACAGCATGAGCTTGCCCCCATTTTCTCCACGGTCAATATCGAAACAGACCACAACCAGCTCGTAATGGAATGCATGAAGAAGATAGCAGCACGTCACGGACTTGCATGTCTGCTCCATGAAAAGCCTTTTGCGGGCGTAAACGGTTCAGGAAAGCACAATAACTGGTCATTGGTCACCGATACGGGAGAAAACCTTATGAAACCCGGAAAGAAGCCTCATGAGAACATGCAGTTCCTTCTTTTCCTTGCAGCGGTGATAAAGGCTACCGATGAGCATGCCGAGCTTATAAGGCTTGCCGCATCATGCCCCGGAAATGATTACAGACTCGGAGGAGCTGAGGCGCCGCCTACGATAGTATCGATATTTATCGGTGAACAGTTAGAGGATATATTAGCACAGCTTATAGCAAACGGAAAGGCTACGAGCTCGAAGGAGCGTGAGATGCTGAAGATCGGTGTCAGCACCATGCCTTATATCAAGAAGGATGTAAATGACAGGAACCGTACCTCGACATTTGCATTTACCGGTAACAAATTTGAGTTACGTATGGTTGGCTCTTCCATGTCCATAGCGGATGCCAATACGGTACTCAATACCACTGTTGCCGAAAGCTTATGCCAGATGGCTGACGAGCTTGAAAGAGCGGATAATTTCGATGATGCCGTACTTAAGCTTATATGCAGGACCATCAATGAGCATAAACGTGTCATATTCGACGGAAACGGATATTCAAAGGAATGGGTGGATGAGGCTGAAAAGCGCGGTCTTCCCAATAAGGCATCCTTCGTTGATGCTATAGAGGCACTTACCTACGGCAATACGGTACGTGTATTTGAAAAACACGGAGTTATGTCCAAGGCAGAGCTTCAGGCGAGAGCCGAGATAGATTATGAGATCTATTCGAAGACCACCAATATCGAAGCCAATACCATGATAGAGATGGCTTCAAGAAAGTTCATCCCCGCAGCGATCAAATATGCGGGCGTCGTGGCAGATGCCATCAATTCCATCTCATCTGCGCTTGACGAGAGTGAAGCCGACAATGAGAGAGAGATGCTGGGTGAGTGTCTTGAGCTTATAGGTGATGCAAGACGTACATTAAAGCGTCTCTCGGATAATGTAAATACTGCGGCAAGAATTTCCAATGAAGAGGAAAAAGCCCATTATTTCAGGGATTATGTAGTAAAGGCAATGCAGGCATTAAGAGAGTCTGTAGATGCATTGGAGCTTCAGGTGGATGCGGAATTATGGCCCGTACCTACCTATGGAGAGCTGATTTTTGAGGTATAATTATAACAAAAGGGACGGTTCCTTTTGTGGTATCACTTAAGGGGCCGTCCACGTATGTTTTTTGAAGTGAGGAAAAATAAATGATTCAGGCATGTAATGTAACATTAAGACTAGGAAAAAGAGCACTGTTTGAGGACGTAAACATCAAGTTTACCGAAGGAAACTGCTACGGACTTATAGGTGCAAACGGAGCCGGAAAATCGACCTTCTTGAAAGTACTTACCGGCGAGATCGAGCCCACCAAGGGCGAGGTAGTGATGACACCCGGACAGCGTCTTTCTTTCTTAAAGCAGGACCATTTCCAGTATGATGCATATACCGTACTTGATACGGTCATCATGGGCAACCAGAGGCTTTATGATATCATGAAGGAAAAGGAAGCCATCTATGCAAAAGAGGACTTTACCGATGAGGACGGTATAAAGGCGAGCGAGCTTGAGGGTGAATTTGCATCCATGAACGGCTGGGAGGCCGAGTCGGATGCTGCCCAGCTGTTAAACGGCTTAGGAGTAGATACCGAGTATCATTATAAGCAGATGAGCGAGCTTAACGGACCGTTAAAGGTTAAGGTACTTTTAGCACAGGCTCTGTTCGGCAATCCCGACATCCTTCTGCTCGATGAGCCTACCAACCACCTTGACTTAGAGGCCATCAGATGGCTGGATGAGTTCCTTATCAATTTTAATAACACGGTTATAGTCGTATCACATGACCGTTATTTCTTAAATAAGGTTTGTACACAGATCGCGGATATAGATTATCAGAAGATCCAGCTATATGCCGGCAACTATGATTTCTGGTATGAGTCGAGCCAGCTGATGATCAGGCAGATGAAGGAAGCCAATAAGAAAAAGGAAGAGAAGATCAAGGAACTCCAGGAATTCATTCAGAGGTTCTCGGCCAATGCTTCAAAGTCCAAACAGGCAACCTCCAGAAAGAGGGCATTGGAGAAGATTGAGCTTGATGATATCAAGCCTTCCAGCAGAAAATATCCTTACATCGATTTCAGGCCCAACCGCGAGATCGGAAACGAAGTTCTTACCGTTACCAATCTTTCAAAGACCATTGACGGCGTAAAGGTACTTGACAATATCTCATTCGTAATGGGTCATGATGATAAGATAGCATTTGTAGGTTCAAATACCTTAGCTGCTACCACGTTGTTTAAGATCCTTATGGAAGAGATGGAGCCTGATTCAGGGTCCTTTAAGTGGGGTGTTACCACACAGAGGTCATATTTCCCCAAGGACAATACCGAGGAGTTTAAGGGTACTGAGACGATAGTTGACCATCTTATGCCTTATTCACCTGTGGACGACCAGCAGTATGTGCGCGGTTTCTTAGGCAGGATGCTTTTTGCCGGTGAGGACGGAGTAAAGAAGGTCAATGTATTGTCCGGTGGTGAGAGAGTAAGAGTCATGCTGTCAAAGATGATGATACTCGGTTCAAACGTTCTTATCATGGATGAGCCTACCAACCACCTTGACATGGAATCCATCACCGCTCTTAACAACGGCCTGATCAAGTTCCCCGGCGTATGCCTCTTTACGGCACTTGACCATCAGTTTATACAGACCATAGCCAACCGTATCATGGAGATCACTCCCGACGGCAAGCTTATAGATAAGATCTCAACATACGATGATTATCTTGAGAACGATGAGATGGCAAGACGCCGTCAGGTACTTTCTGTCAATAACGAGGACGAAGACTAATATATAGGATGAAAACTTAATGCAGAATAAAATCACTTTGGGTGTCACTTATAAAAATGAAAAGCTTATCGCAGCAGTATACGGCCGCGGATGCAGCTTCTGTAATATCCTTACCCGCGAAAAAGGCGGGGAATGGGTATCGCATAAGCTTTCTCCGCATGCCCTTTATCCGCAGATATTTACGGGTGAGATAGCTGCTGACGGCAAAAAGAAATACGAGTACATTTTTGAGTGCGAAAAAGGATTTTTCCTGGACGATCATGCATTAAAGGTTATCCCGGGGCACGGATACGGCGAGATTCCTCCCGCTGTTGAGACAAAAAATCTGAAATTAAGGAATATACATTCGGATACTTTGGGGAAAGTCTGTGAAGTTGAAAAAAACGGATTTGATTGGAAAAAGGACAGACACATCAGCATACCCGCATCCGATATGGTGGCTTACGAGCTGCATGTAAGGGGCTTTACCATCCATGAGTCCTCAAAGGTAAACCACCCCGGTACATATAAGGGGGTATGCGAAAAGCTTAAATATCTGAAGAATCTCGGTATTACATCGCTTATCTTACAGCCCTGCTATGAATTTAACGAGCTGATGGATTACAATATCAATATCGGTGCATCACCGCTGCTCGATATACAGCGTTCAAGGCTTTTCGGCAAGCCTGAAGAGGCAAATGCCACATCACGGCTTAACTTCTGGGGGTACGGCGCACAGAGCATGTATTTTGCCCCTAAGGCTGCTTATGCATCAAATCCCGAATCGGTATGTGCGGAGTTTAAAGACATGGTAAGGCATATCCATCTTGCAGGAATGGAAGTCATAATGGAGATGGATTATATACCGGGCGTATCCGATAGCTTTATCCTGGAAAACTTAAGATTCTGGGTAAGCGAGTATCATGTGGACGGCTTCAGGGTCAATGTATCACAGGTACCCGTCAAGCTGCTTTGTGACGATCCTTATCTGTGCAATGTCAAGTTTATAGGATCTTCATTTGATGAGAATATACTTTCGGACAGCGAATACCGCAACCGTTTCTTTGCAGCGAACAACGGCTTCCAGGATACCATGAGAAGGTTCTTAAAGGGTGATGAAGGTCAGCTTCTTTCCGCCTGTGAGCTTTTTAAGGATAACGGCAGGAGATTCGGCAAGATCAATTATATGGCGGACCATAACGGCTTTACCCTTAATGATGTATACAGCTATGATGTCCGTCACAATGAAAAGAACGGCGAGCATAACCATGACGGTCGTGAGGTTAATTACAGCTGGAACTGCGGTGTGGAAGGTCCTACAAAAAAACGTAAGATACTTGATCTTAGGAACCGCATGATAAAGAATGCACTGACAGTACTGTTTTTAAGCCAGGGCGTGCCCATGCTTTTTGCGGGCGATGAATTCGGAAATACGCATGACGGAAACAATAACCCGTATTGCTGCGACAATGAGCAGGGATGGGTTATCTGGAACAGGACAGGCCGTGCAAATGAGATAAAAAAATTCACCACGGCCCTTATAAAACTGCGCAGGGAGCATCCGGTGTTCAGGAACAATGCCTATCTTTCCGGCAATGATTTTTCTTATACCGGTATCCCGGATATATCATTCCACGGGGTAAAGGCATGGTATCCCGATTTCGGGTATTATTCAAGGACAGCCGGCATCTGCCTTAACGGTGCATATGCGGCCAAAACGGCGGATGCAAAGGACCAGAGCTTCCTGATACTGCTAAACACTCATTGGGAGGAGCATGAGTTCCAGCTTCCCGTGATAAAAAAGAATGAGTGGGAAAAGGTACTGACTACAGGACAGGAGCCGAAATTTGAGGAATCACCCACGCATGAACAGAGAGTCGTGATACCGGCGAGGACCATATGTCTTTTTATCAGCAGGGAAAGGAAGAGGAACAAACAAGAGGTGAAAGATGACAGCAAATAAACTGAAGCTCTTGGCTTGCCTCTCGATGCTCATAGACCATATCACGTTCATATTTGTCCCGAGATACACGGACATAGTTACGGGTACGGAAAATATATGGTGGTATATCGGAAGAGGACTCGGACGTTCGGCATTCATCATCTTTGCCTTTTTACTGGTGGAAGGATTCTTTTTAACAAAGGATCTTAAAAAATATGTTTTAAGGATGCTCTTATTTGCTGTTATAGCAGAAGCACCGTTTGACCTTTTAAGCAACGGAACGCTTGATGAGAGTACATGGCTTTCCCATCAGAACGTACTTATCCTTTTTGTGCTGGGGCTTATACTTATGTATGTGATCTTATACATAGAAAAGCTCTTTGCCGAAAAATCAATGCCGAAATATTATATCATTTCAGCCTGCGCATGTGCGCTGTTCGGACTTGCGGCTTACTTTTTAAGGCTGGATCACGGATATCCGGGACTTATATTGGTACTTATCTTTTTCTTCTTCAGGAAAAGCGGGAAAAGGCTCATCATCGCCGTAACGGTATGGGCATTTATATGTATCCCCTTAGGACAGATGCTTGAATGGGCAGGTCTTATCGCATTGATACCCATCACGATGTATAACGGTGAAAAGGGTAAGGGTTCAAAGTGGTTTTTCTATATTTTCTATCCCGCCCATATGCTGGTACTGGGACTTATATATGTATATTTTATTAAATAAAAGAGATTTGTTAGCACTCAATAAAAATGAGTGCTAATTTTTTCTTGACTTTTTGAAATAAGTGTATTATTATAGATTTCAGTCGGGCGGAAAGTATATTTTCTGCCTAAATTCAAAAAAAGGCAAGGTGTTTAATATGAGCACAGAGAAAGGTAATTTATCAATCAATTCGGAGAATATTTTCCCGATAATCAAGAAGTGGCTGTATTCAGACCATGATATTTTTTACAGAGAGCTTATCTCTAACGGATGTGATGCCATCACAAAGTTAAAGAAGCTTTCCATGATAGGTGAGTTCGAGGAGCCGGAAGATAACGAGTACAAGATCGAAGTAAGGGTCAATCAGGAAGAGAAGACCATAAAGATCATTGATAACGGTATCGGTATGACTGCTGACGAGGTTAAGGAATACATCAACCAGATAGCATTTTCCGGTGCTGCAGACTTCCTTGAGAAGTACAAGGATAAGGCCAACGAGGACCAGATAATCGGTCACTTCGGACTCGGATTTTATTCCGCATTTATGGTAGCACACAAGGTTACCATCGATACACTTTCCTATAAAAAGGATGCAAAGGCCGTTCATTGGGTATCTGAGGAAGGCATGCAGTTTGAGATGTCCGATTCAGACCGTACGGAGCGCGGTACCGAGATCACACTGTATCTGAATGAGGACAGCTATGAATTCTCCAACGAGTACAAGGCTAAAGAAGTACTTGACAAGTATTGTTCATTCATGCCCGTTCCGATCTACTTCGTAAACGAGAACGCAAAGCCCGAGGAGAAGAAAGAAGAGAAAAAGGAAGAAGGAAAAGAAGGCGAAGAGGAGAAGAAAGGACCTAAGCCCATAAATGAGGTAGCACCTCTCTGGACCAAGCATCCTAACGACTGCACTGAGGACGAATATAAGTCCTTCTACCGTTCCACATTCCATGACTATAAGGAGCCCTTATTCTGGATACATCTGAATATGGATTATCCGTTTAACTTAAAGGGTATACTTTACTTCCCTAAGCTTAACCTTGATTATGATAAGCTCGAAGGCGTGATCAAGCTTTACAGCAACCAGGTATTCATCGCAGATAATATCAAGGAAGTCATACCTGAGTTCCTCATGCTCTTAAAGGGTGTCATCGACTGTCCCGATCTGCCTCTTAACGTATCAAGAAGCGCTCTTCAGAACGACGGCTTCGTTAAGAAGATTTCGGATTATATCACAAAGAAGGTGGCTGACAAGCTCACCGGCATGTTCAATGTAGACCGTGAAAACTACGAGAAGTACTGGGATGACATCTCACCCTTCATCAAGTACGGCTGCTTAAAAGACAACAAGTTTAAGGATAAGGTAAAAGATACCATGCTGTTTAAGGACTTAAACGGCAAATACCTGACCTTACAGGAGTACTTGGACGCAGAATACGGCAAGAAGGACGCCGAGGGCGATGCTTCAAAGGATGAAGGCTTCTATGATGAGAAGGATGCAGATAAGAAGGATGCTCCCGAGAAGGCAGAAGGTGAAGTTGTAGGTGCCGACGGCGAGCCTGAAGGCTCTGACAAGGAAGATGAGAAAAAAGAGCCCGAGAAGCAGAAGGTATACTACGTAACCGATGAGAAGCAGCAGAGCCAGTACATAAAGATGTTTAAGGATGAGGGTATGAATGCAGTACTCCTTACACATAATATCGATAATCCTTTCATCTCACAGCTCGAGGCTGATAATGAGAAGATAGCATTCTTAAGAGTTGATGCCGACGTGACGGATTCCTTAAAAGCCGATGTGGACAAGAAGGAACAGAAGGATATCGATAAGGAACAGAAGGCTTTGGAGAAATTGTTCAGGGATGTCCTTAAAAACGACAAGCTTGAAGTAAAAGTAGAAAAGCTCAAGAACGACAAGGTAGCTTCAGTCATCACGCTTTCCGAGGAAAGCCGCCGTATGAACGATATGATGAAGATGTACGGCATGGGCGGTATGGATATGGACGGCTTCGGCAGCCAGGCTACACTTACCCTTAACAGCGAAAACGCACTTGTAAAATATGTTTACGCCAATAAGAAGGGTAAGAACACAGAGCTTATAATCCATCAGCTTTACGATCTCGCCATGCTGAGCCATAAGCCTTTAGCACCCGAGGCTATGACCGCATTTATCGAAAGAAGCAATGAGATAATGCAGATACTTACCGAGCAGCAGTAATAAGACTTAATAGAATTTTATGTTTACAGCCGTCTTAAAAAGGGTTATAATTTTAAGGCGGCTGTATTTTCGGATACAGAATGATTGGGATAAATATAGATCGGGGTTTATATGAACAGCAGAGAAGATTTGCTCATGCAGATATGGCGTGACTACTATGACGAAATACTTGATGTTAGCCTTGACAGAGGTACATTTGAAAGTCTGATGGACCCTGAAGGGAGAAATGTCAGAAAAGGCTTTATAGAACTGGAAGTGATGCTTACGGCACAGCGGCAGGTGCATCCTGATGACAGAACGGCTTTTATCCAGTTTTTTGATAAAAAGGTGATAGAAGAAGGCTTAAGGAACGGTGTGTTTGTAAGAAAGCTTAACTTCAGGATGGATAACGGCGACGGCAGATACTTCTGGGTTAAGGTAAAAGGCATCATGCCTTCTGAAGGTAATGATGAAGAAAAAAGATATTTTGTATGTTTCAGGATATTAGACAATGCCTCTGACGAAGATATGAGCTATCGTAAACTGCTCTCGGTATCGCTTATGCATGAAAAAGAGATTTCCAGCCAGCTTAAAGGGCTGTTTGAGAAGTTTGCATCTCTGATGAAGGACCCGTTAAATGATATCATAGGACTGTCCGATATCGCCAAAAGCAGCGTATCCGATACGGAAAAGACCATGGAGCGTCTTGAACTCATAGTCGAAAAGACCAATGAAATAGATTCCCTCATGGAGCAGATGCTGAAAGAAAGCCGTGAAATGAACGAAGAGATAGCCTTAAGGGATGATGAGAGCTATCGTGAACTCGTGGCCAAGACAGGCAAAAACCTTATCTCGGAGCAGCATAAGGAGCCTCACCTTAAAAAGGATGATGAAAAGATCGAGGTAAAAAATGAGGAAAAGACCATCCGTAAGATAGGGACGGGAGCTATAAGGACCACGGCTGATCCCGGAGATTTCGATTTTACGGGGAAAAAGGTGATGCTTGTTCCCGACAGCAAGCTCGCGGGCGAGATAATGGCGGAAATGATGTCCAAGAGAGGGGCTGAGGTAATTACGGTACCCGTAGGAACTGATGCCGTAAAAGAGTTCATAAAAAATCCGGCACATACATATGATATGGTCCTAGTAGATACGGGTACTCCGGAGCTTGACGGATATTCGATAGCACACTGCATCAGGCTTTCGTGCAAGGATGATGCGGAAAGTATCCCCGTATTTGCAGTCTCAAACAAAGGCGTGGCCGAGTCCATAGTAAAGACAAAGGAAAACGGCGTAAATATGATCTTCTCGAAGCCCATAGACTACGGCCTGCTGTTTTTAAAGATGCATGAGGCTATGGGAGCCGGAAAAAGGGCATAAAAATAAAGCTGAGAAAGGGACTTGAACCCTCGACCTACTGATTACGAATCAGTCGCTCTACCGACTGAGCTATCCCAGCTTGTTTTCACACCCTATTAATATACAGACTATAAAACAAAATGTCAAGTTTTTTTAAAAAAGGTGTAATATGAAAATATCATTAGGCGCAAAAGTAAATTATTATTCCAAATGTCCTTTCTGCGGAACCGCAAGGGCGGAAGGATCCGAAAAATGTATCAACTGCGGAAAGAGCCTGCTTCAGATAACCGAACAGGAGAACACCATTCCGGATGAGGATAAGGATATCGCCCTTTATAAGGCCAGGGATGAAAAGACAGCCTCGGAAAACTTAAAGGAACTTAAAGGTAAGAATAAGTTCAGATATTTTATGGATTATTATTTCGGGAAGGTAGTATTCGGGATCATCTTAGCAGCACTTGCCTGCGGGCTTCTCTATTCGTTCTTTAAGCCCAGGCAGGAGCCGGCATTATATACCGTTATAGTGGTCAACCCGTTTACCCCTACTGCATACGATCAGTTCAAGGCAGATCTTGAAGAAATGCTGGTAACGGATCCCAAGCATCAAAATATCATTCTTGATAACAATTACAGCTCCCTGATCGCCGATTACAATTCGGGTATGGCATTTACCATGCATATGGCAGCAGGAGAAGTGGATATGGTGATATTCAATAAGGATGAGCTGAAATACCAGGTCAACAGTGAGGCACTTATCCCTGTGGACCAGGCTATATCAAAGGATATATTTAACAAGCTTCCGGATGATATAAAGATCAAGGTCACTCCTACATATCCTTTAGATAACGGTGATTTTAAGTATGGAGAAGAAGCCGTATACGGACTTAATATAGAGAAGTTCTTAGAGAGGATCAACGGCTTTGAAACATCAAGCAAATATTGCGTAGCATTTACCAGGATCACCGAAAAACACGACGCTTTGAACACTGTAGTTAAGTACATGTTCGATATTAACTGAAGTTCAGGCACATGAAACGATGAAAATGCCCTGTTTTACTTGTGAAAAGTATACAAAACAGGGCATTTATTACGTAAAAATAATGTACATATTAAACAAAAATTAAATAATTATAAAAATAATTGTTGATTTCTAATCAAAAACAGTTATAATAGTAAACTGTTAAGGGCGTCGGACGAACACATTTGGGTGTCGGCTGATGTCTTTATTTATTTTACGGGGTAACGCTGAATGTGTTTTTAAGGTGGCATTGACAGTGCAGACAAACGGAGAGGAGCACCTATGGAAATAGAGCATAAGTATCTTATAAAGGAAATGCCGAAAGATCTTTCAAAATATAAAAAGAAGGAAATAGAGCAGGGATATCTGAACCGTTCACCGGTACTTAGGATCAGGAAGAGCAATGACGATTACATCCTTACTTATAAGCTTAAAAAAGAAAAGGTATCGGAAAACGATCCCATCTGCAATGAGGAGATAGAAGCACCGCTGACTTTAGATGCATATGAGCATCTTAAAACAAAGATCGATTTTAACCCGATAGTAAAAACACGGTATATAATACCTTATAAGACAGGAGGCAAAACATACAAGATAGAACTTGATGTTTTCCACGGAAAGCTTGAAGGTCTCGTATTTGCAGAGGTTGAATTTGAAAGCGTTGAAGATGCCGCAGGCTTTAAAAAGCCCCGCTGGTTCGGGAAAAAGGTGTCGGGGGATAAGAGGTACAAAAACGGATTCCTTACCACCCAGGAAAATTTAGATTGTTTTAAAGAATAAAAATTGTTTAAAAGTTTAAAAAAAACTTGAAATTTTCGCATAAAAGTGGCATACTTTTTATTGTTTATTTTTTATCGGTTTATCTAAGGACTATCATATCGTTCGTAATATGAGCGGAGAAAGGAAGCCGCAAGGCAAAAGGGAAGAGTATATGTCGCAGCTTAACATTCCGAAAAATTATTCTTCAGCTTTAAGCATCAAAGAGACTCAGCATGCTATCAAGTACATCAAGGACCATTTTGAACGTCAGTTAGCCAAGCAGCTGAATCTTACCAGAGTATCAGCACCTCTTTTTGTAAGACCCGAGTCAGGACTTAATGATAACCTTAACGGTGTAGAGCGTCCCGTTAAATTTGACATAAAGGATTTAGGCGGAGCAGGCGTGGAGGTAGTTCATTCGCTTGCAAAGTGGAAGAGAATGGCATTAAAGGATTACGGCTTCGGATACGGTGAAGGCCTTTATACGGATATGACGGCCATCAGACGCGACGAGGAGCTTGATAACCTTCATTCGATATATGTCGACCAGTGGGACTGGGAGAAAGTGATCCTTAAGGATGAGAGAAATATCGATACATTAAAGGGTGTCGTAAGAAGCATTTTTCAGGCTTTAAAGGATACTGAGCATTATATAGCAGACAAGTATTCCTATATAGAAGAGATACTGCCTGATGATATCGCGTTCGTGACCACACAGGAGCTTGAAAATATGTGGCCCGATGCAACTCCGAAGGAGAGGGAGAACAATATCTGCCGTCTTAAAAAAGCGGTATTCCTCATGCAGATAGGAGATATCCTTGCTTCGGGCGAGAGGCATGACGGACGTGCTCCTGACTACGATGACTGGGCACTTAACGGTGACATACTCGTTTACTACCCCGTGCTTGATTCCTCATTTGAGTTATCCTCGATGGGTATCAGAGTGGATGAGAATTCTTTAGCCAGCCAGCTAAAAAAAGCAGGCTGTGAGGAGAGAGCCGAGCTTCCTTTCCAGAAAGCCATCTTAAACAAGGAGCTTCCCTACACCGTAGGCGGCGGTATCGGCCAGTCCAGAATGTGTATGTATTTCTTAAGAAAAGCACATATCGGCGAGGTACATTCCTCCGTATGGCCCGATGAGATGAAGAAGCAGGCACTTGAGGCAGGCATTCAGATATTGTAATATAACGATTGTTTATAGCGTACCCCCGGCACTTACTGCCGGGGGTTTTCTTGTACGAAAAAACTTGTTGCTAAAAGATTACAAATCGGGTAAAATAGATGTGTATTGTTTGTAATTATTTTTATCGCGGGGAGGCGACAGAAATGATTCTGAAACCGGTAGTAATACCAAAGGAAAAACGAGGGGACTTTTATCAGAGTAAATACGATCATTTTAAAAACCTGACATTATGGGTTGTAGTCATCTCATGTATTGTCGAAATGACATTCTTTGTGTCGGACTGCAGCGCCGTACTCGGTTTTTCAAAGCAGACCTTTTTACCGCGATTTGCCATACTCATCCCCCTTATCCTATATCTGATAGCATTCAGATATGTATCATCATATAAGGTCATGACGGTCTTTTCGTATATAATGGTACATGCGTGCATGCTATCCGTAGTCTGGGTAGGTCATAACATAAGAAATGTCACTAACTTAAGGGAAAGCTTCCTTCTTATGACATTGATGTTTTTGGTAGTAGGTATCAGTGCGCCCAAAAGCTTTCATTTATTCTTCCATGTACTCATGCTCGGAGAATTTGTACTTGCATATATGTATTCGGGCCTGACGGGGATAGATACGTTCATTTCATTGGACGGAGCTGCATTAGTCTCGGTATGTGCTTTTGAGTATATCTTTGAAAATGCATACGCCGAACAGTATAATGCACAGAAAAAGCTGGAAGACATTTCACTTCACGATCAGCTCACAGGAGCGTTCAACAGAACTAAGTTGAAGATGCTCTGTATGGAAGAAACGGATGAGCTGGTGTTTAAAAATGCGGGCTTTATTTTACTTGATATAAACGATTTCAAGAAGATAAACGAGAATTTCGGACATGATACCGGAGACAAGATCATAAAAGAACTGTATAAGGGCATTACCATATGCACCAGACTTGATGACGTGTGCATACGTATGGGCGGCGAACAGTTCCTGATCCTGGTACCCAACCAGGGACTTGCCCGTACCAAGGAGATCGGAGAGCGCATCAGGGCATACGTAGCCAAAGCCGCTGATTTCCCCTGCACATTTAAGGTATCGGTCGGAGTAGCCATATATAAGGGCGGCGATTACCACGTAACCATCAACTTAGCCGACAAAGCCCTGCGCTTCGCAAAAGAAAACGACGTCGACATGGTCGTCGCGTACGAAGACATGTGAAATAGTTACTATTCACGGCAACGCGGTCAGGAATGCCTGTCGCAAGCTTGCTTGCAGACAGGCATTCTGACCGCGTATGCCATGTAGGCTGGACAAAACACACGAGTAAACAGAAGCTGCTTTAGCAGCGGCTCACGGCGAAGCCGGGAGGTTTATGAGTGTGTTTTGGGCAGACGTGAATAGTAACGTATTGAACCATGTAGGCTGGACAAAACACACGAGTAAACATTATAAGAGGCATTTCTATGGCTTCAAACCATAAACTTAAACTTTTATATCTCAAGACCCTTCTCCTTGAAAAAACCGACAAGGACCATGGCCTTACCATGCAGGAGATATTGGAAGAGCTTGAAAAAAACGACATACAGGCCGAGAGAAAAGCGATATACCGTGATCTTAAGACACTTGAGGACTCGGGCTTGTCCGTAAAAAAGAAAAAAAGCGGTAAGGAATACACCTATCGTGTCGATAAAAGAGAATTTGAGCTGGCTGAGCTGAAGCTCCTTGTGGATGCCATCCAGTCCTGCCGTTTCATAACAGAAAAGAAATCCGGTGAGCTTATCGGCAAGCTCGAGGGTTTATGCAGCAGGAATGAAGCAGGCAAGCTGCAGAGGCAGGTATATGTATACGGACGCGTAAGGTCCATGAACGAAAGCATATACACAAGCGTGGACACCATATATAATGCCATAGGTGACAACCGTATGATAAAATTCCAGTATGGAAGCTGGAACTTAAAAAAGGAGCTGGAGCTTAAAAAGGGCGGAGCTTTTTACCATATAAGCCCCTGGGCTCTTGCCTGGACCAACGAAAACTATTATATGATAGGATTCGACGCCGAAGCCGGTATCGTCAAGCATTACAGGGTAGACAAGATGTCTAAGATATCGGTGACCGATGAAAAAAGGAGCGGAGCGGAGTTTTTTAAGAGCTTCAACCTTGCCGATTACACCAGAAAGAACATAAGCATGTATGAGGGCGAGGAACGTACCGTTACCGTAGAGATCGAGAATGATATACTTGGAGTTTTTATCGACCGGTTCGGGAAAAATGAGATAACCGTAATACCGGGCAGTCAGGGTAAGTCCACCATCAGATTTTCGGCTAATATCAATCCGCAGCTTATCGGATGGATATTTTCACTTGGAGAAAAAGCAAGGATCATAGGACCCGAATCGGTAGTTAAGACCGTAAAAGAGAAGGTCAATGATTTAAATAAAATGTATACGGATAAATGAAAGGTTATAGAAAATGATACACGCTGTTTCCGCCGTGATAATCATGATAGTCCTGCTTTTATTATACGGGACCATGATGCTTTTCACGGACTATATCAAGATATCATCATATCTGAAAGGTGTTTTTTTGAACTGTATCTGGTTTTTGGTAGCTGAAGGATACAGTGAATATGAGATATATTATCCCCAGATATTCGAAAACAGATGGCTTAACTTCTTTATCATGAATGTGGCCATACTTCTTTTGGTATTTGAGGTATCGAAGTATATCAAGCTCAGAAACGCATTCCTTGTATCGTTCGGTACCGCGGAGCATATGATCATCGCCTTTATGATCATGAATTTCTGCGGCGGATTACCCGGATGGGCAGCTTCGATATACTATACCGTATCCGCACTTATAGTTCTGGGCATACATATCTCTGCCATATACGGCGGAAAAAACACCTCGACGGAAAGCTTCATGTCAAGGTTCTTGGCCGGAATACTCCTTATGCCGTCTCCGTTTATGATCACGGCCGGCTGCCTGATGCTTATAGGTACCAATAAAGGAAAGGTCATAGAGGCCGAACCCTTTATGGATTTTGTCTACAGGGTATTTGATTTCATAAAGGATCCCGAGTACAATTATTCGGGAGAACTTATGATATCGGGACTTGAATTTACCAGGGAGATGTTTCTTACTTCCCTTATCGTAGCCATCGTGGTATTTGTGGTATATTTAATAGCAGATTCCACGGTTGATTACAGGATGGGATTAAAAGAAAAACACAGGACCAAGACCGCGGCAGAAAAGGAACGTGTAAGAGCCGAGATATCATCACGCATCCATGCACAGCTTGAAAAGATCGATTCCTGCATGGCATATATCAGTACCAACTACAAGGTACTCAAAGTATCCGATCAGGATATGAGAACATTAAGAAGCCTGTATGACGAGGCTACCAGGATAAAATACAGCTATAACGGTGCAGCCAGCGGCCCTATCTTAAAGAGGGTTACCGATATCAAGACCGAGATCTATATCATAAGGGATAAAGTCTTAGCAGGAGAGAGCAAAGATCCCGGTACTGAGGAAGAAACAAAAGCAGCAGCACAGCCCGAGAAGGAGAAACGTAACCCCGGAGTCGGATATTTTAACGGCTGTACTACGGAGGATGAGATCAAAAAGCGTTACAGAGACCTGTGTAAGGTATTTCATCCGGACTCGGATAACGGAGATCAGGAGACATTCCTTAAGATAAAAGAGGATTATGAGGCTCTTTTGGGCGGATTGAACACCGAAGCGGAAGTAAAAGAACAGGCAACATAAAAGAAAATATGTAAAAAAGAAAACCGGACTTAAAAAGTCCGGTTTTTTTAGTAGCGAGAGGGGGATTCGAACCCTCGACACCGCGGGTATGAACCGCGTGCTCTGGCCAACTGAGCTATCTCGCCACAATATAGGGTGTTACTGATGGGACCTACAGGGCTCGAACCTGTGACCCTCTGCTTGTAAGGCAGATGCTCTCCCAGCTGAGCTAAGATCCCGTATACGTCAACAAAAGCCATTATATAGTCTGGCGATACATTTGTCAAGCATTTTTTCTTAAGATTTTAAAATAATTCAATTGACAACATATAAGTGTTTATGATAACATATCTCGGAAGGAGGTTGGACATGAAAACTTTACTTTCAAACGCCAAAGTATTTACCCACGGTAGCTTCTTAGAGACGAACGTTCTTATAGAAGATGGTGTGGTTTTTTCTTTATCTGACTCTATTTCCTGTTTAGAGGCAGACCCTTCTGTCAGCGTTATTGATTATTCCGGAAAATACATTTTCCCCGGTTTCGTTGATGTGCATGTGCATTTTCGCGAGCCGGGTTTTTTATATAAGGAAGACATAGCTACAGGATCGAGGGCTGCGGCAAAAGGAGGGTACACGCACGTATTTACCATGCCGAACCTGAATCCTGTGCCCGACAGCATAGAAAACATGAACGAAGAGCTGAAAGCCATCCATGAAAAGGCATGTGTAAAGGTATATCCGTACGCTTCCATAACCAAGGGAGAAAAGGGCGAGGAGCTTGTGGATTTTGAGGAAATGGCAGAGTACTTCGAGCTTCTCGGTGACGGAAGGACCGATGACTTTGAAAAGAATACTGCATCACATGCTATAAGGCTTGCGGGATTTTCGGATGACGGTACCGGAGTGGAGGATGCTTACTACATGGAAGAAGCCATGACCAGAGTGGCAGCCATAGGCGGCATCATCTCGGCACATTGTGAGATAAAGAGCATCTTAGGCGGTAAAAACGTACATGACGGAGTGCTTGCAAAAGAGCTCGGCTACAGGGGCATATCATCAGAGAGCGAATGGAAGATGGTCGAAAGAGATATTTCCTTAAGTAAAGAGACAGGCTGCAGGTACCATGTATGCCATGTATCCACGAAAGAAAGCGTGGAGCTGATACGAAAAGCAAAAAAAGACGGAGTGGACATCACCTGTGAGACAGGTCCTCACTACCTGCTTTTAAATGATGAGGATGTACTTAAAGAAGTATTAAAGGATAAACTTGAAAATCAGGACAGAGCAGCAGAAAAAAACACAGGTGACGGATATAAGATAAAATACGGCATAGGGCGGTTCAAGATGAATCCCCCCATAAGGAGCGAGGAAGACCGTAAAGCCCTGATAGAGGGCATAAAGGACGGTACGGTGGATATGATCGCTACCGACCATGCACCTCATTCTTTGGAAGAAAAATCAAAAGGATTTGACGGTCCGATGGGAGTAGTAGGACTTGAATGTGCATTTCCGGTATTATATACCGGCCTTGTAAGGACAGGAGTCATAAGCTTGGAGAAGCTCATAGACCTAATGAGCATAAAGCCTTCGGAAAGATTTGATGTAGAGCACGGCATAGAGACCGGCATGCCTGCAGATCTTACGGTATACGATCTTGACGAAGAATATGTTATCGATCCCGACACCTTTGCGTCAAAGGGCAGATTCACACCCTTTGAAGGCAGAAAAGTATTTGGCAGATGTATAGCGACCTATGTAGACGGGAACCCGGTATTTTAAGAATGAATAGAGGTATACAGGCTTGGAAGATATAATAAAAAAACAGATTGACCGGGAACTTACAATAGTTTCCAACGAACAGACGGCATATAAAGTATTTAAAATGGTGCTTAAAGGCGACACATCGCTCTTTACGGCTCCGGGACAGTTCATAAACATAAAGCTGCCGGGCTTTTACTTAAGAAGACCCATATCGGTATCCGACTATGACAGTGAAGGCCTCACCATCATATATAAAGTGGTGGGAAACGGTACGGATTATTTAAGTACCATGAAGGCAGGCGACACTTTAAGCTGCCTTATGGGACTCGGAAACGGCTTTAGTGTAGAAGCTTGCGGAGACCATGTGCTCTTAGTGGGCGGCGGAGTCGGTACACCTCCTATGTACGGGCTTGCCAAGGCTCTTATAGGTATGGGCAAAAAAGTGAGCGTGGTACTCGGCTTTAATTCGGCAGCCGATGTGTTCTATGAAGAAGAGTTTAAAGCATTAGGTAAGGAATCAGGCGGGATAGAGGTAAGAGTAGCCACCGTGGACGGAAGTTACGGTACAAAAGGATTCGTTACGGACTGCTTGGAGGGACTTGATGATATAACGGATTATTGTGCATGCGGTCCCATGCCGATGTTAAAAGCACTTTACAGATACTATGACGGGAAGAAATGCGGACAGCTCAGCTTCGAAGAAAGGATGGGCTGCGGCTTCGGCGCATGTGTAGGCTGCTCGATAAGCACCAACAGCGGGTTTAAAAAGGTATGCAAGGACGGTCCCGTATTCTCGAGCGAGGACGTAATGCTGTAATTTAAGGAGACAGATATGGCAGATATAAGTACAGAACTTAGCGGAAAAAGGCTTGACAATCCCATAATACCGGCCAGCGGGACATTCGGCTTCGGAGCTGAATTTAAGAATCTGTATGATATAAACATACTCGGCTCGTTCTCTTTTAAGGGTACAACCAAAGAGCCCAGATTCGGAAATCCCACTCCCAGGATCGCAGAATGCCGTGAAGGCATGATCAATTCGGTAGGCCTGGCAAATCCGGGCATAGACAAAGTGATCTCGGAAGAGCTCCCTCAATTAAGAAAGATATTCCATAAGCCTATAATAGCAAATATCAGCGGATTTTCGGTAGACGAATATAAATACTGCTGTGAGAGGATAAATAAAGAAGAACAGGTAGAGATCATCGAAGTCAACATCAGTTGTCCCAATGTACATGCGGGAGGTATGGCGTTCGGTACCAGTCCCGATGCGGCAGCTGAAGTTACTGCTGCGGTAAAATCCGTAACGGATAAGCCGGTATATATGAAGCTTAGCCCCAATGTGACCAGCATTACAGACATCGCAATGGCCTGCGAGGCTGCCGGAGCTGACGGCATAAGCCTTATCAATACACTGCTCGGCATGAGGATAGATATAAGACGCGGACGCCCTGTCATAGCAAATAAGATGGGCGGATTTTCCGGACCTGCCATATTCCCTGTAGCGGTACGTATGGTATATCAGGTGTATGACGCCGTAAATATCCCGATCATAGGCATGGGCGGAGTATCCACGGCAGAGGATGTGATAGAGATGATGATGGCGGGAGCATCCGCAGTGGAGATAGGAGCACAGAACCTTGTGGATCCTTATGTATGCCCCAAGATCATAGAAAGACTGCCCGGACTCTGCGACGAGCTCGGTATCGAAAAGATCTCCAACATCATAGGAAAGGCACACGGCTGATCTTAGAAGCCGGCCTTAAATAAACAGGTAACAATAAAAATATATATAAAACGGGAGGACATCAACATGGAACAGAAAAGAGATGTTATCATTGCATGCGATTTCGCAAGCGCAGAAGAAACCTTAGCGTTTCTTGACAGATTTACAGACGTTAAGCCGTTTGTAAAGATCGGAATGGAGCTTTATTATGCAGCCGGCCCCGATATGGTAAGACAGATAAAGGCCAGAGGACATAAGATATTTTTGGACCTTAAGCTTCATGATATCCCCAACACCGTAAAAAAGACCATGGCAGTCCTTTCAAAACTGGATGTAGACATGACAAACCTTCATGCAGCAGGCACAAAAGCGATGATGGAAGCAGCACTTGAAGGCCTTACAAGACCCGACGGTACCAGACCCCTGCTCATAGCTGTAACACAGCTTACATCCACAGACGAGCAGAGAATGAGAGACGAACTGCTCATCAATGCCACACTTCCCGAGACGGTCATGCACTACGCAGAAAACGCTAAGGATGCGGGCCTTGACGGTGTAGTATGTTCACCCTTAGAGGCAGCCATAGTGAAGGAAAGATGCGGAAAGAATTTTATAACCGTAACTCCCGGCGTAAGATTCGCAGACAGCGCAAAAGATGACCAGAGACGTATCATGACACCTGCTCAGGCAAAAGAAATAGGTTCTGACTATATAGTAGTGGGCAGACCCATCACCCAGGCAGAAGACCCCGTAGCAGCATATAAAAGGTGTGTGGAGGACTTCGTATGAAAAATCTACTCAGTATAACCGACTTAACCACAGCGGAGATAGACGATCTGATCGAAAAGGCTCAGGACATCATCAAGCATCCGGCAGATTACCGTGAGAAATGCAAATATAAAAAGCTTGCAACTCTTTTCTTTGAGCCGTCCACACGTACCAGGCTGTCATTCGAAGCAGCCATGATAGACTTAGGCGGCAGGGTTATGGGCTTCTCCGAAGCACAGGCCAGCTCGGCAGCCAAAGGCGAGAGCGTAGCCGATACATGCAGGACCGTAGGCTGCTATGCGGATATCATCGCCATGCGTCATCCAAAAGAGGGAGCTCCGTTAGTAGCATCCATGCATGCGGGAGTACCTATCATCAATGCAGGTGACGGCGGACATAACCACCCTACACAGACACTTACAGACCTTCTTACCATCAAATGCGAAAAAGGCAGGCTGACCAATATGACCATCGGTCTCTGCGGCGACCTTAAGTTCGGCAGGACCGTACATTCGCTTATAGAAGCCATGTCCAGATACGAAGGCATAAAGTTTGTACTGATATCTCCCGAGGAGCTTAAGCTTCCCAATTATGTAAAGCAGGAGACCTTAGAGAAAAACAACATAGAATATAAGGAAACCACCGATCTTATAAGTGCCATGCCCGATCTTGACATCCTTTATATGACCAGAGTACAGCGTGAGCGTTTCTTCAACGAAGAAGATTATATAAGACTGAAGGACAGTTACATACTTACTCCCGAGAAGCTTGCCACAGCCAAGGAAGACCTTTCGATCATGCATCCCCTTCCCAGGGTAAACGAGATCTCGGTAGCAGTGGATGACGATCCCAGAGCCGCATATTTTAAGCAGGTAAAGAACGGAAAATTCATAAGGATGGCCCTGATACTTAAGCTGTTAGATATTGCCTGACACATTGGTTTAAAGATACGGATGACCGGAATGTTTACCTTAAATAATAAAGACCGAAGTTTTATAAACAGTATATAGGAGACAGTTTATGAATATAGATGGAATTACCAATGGTCTCGTAATAGACCATATCGAAGCCGGAAAAGGGATGGAGCTGTACAATGCCCTTCACTTAGGAGAGCTTGAAAGCTCGGTAGCACTTATCAAAAACGTAACAAGCCATAAAATGGGCAAAAAGGACATCATAAAGGTAGATGAAGTACTTGATGTTGACCTTGATATCCTCGGGTTCATCGACCCCAATATCACTGTAAATATCATCATGAACAATGAAAGAGTAGCTAAAAAGCACATCGAACTGCCCAAGATGGTAAAGAACATTATAAAGTGTAAAAATCCCAGATGTATTACCTCCACAGAGCAGGAACTTCCTCATATCTTTAAGCTTACAGATCCCGTAAAGAGGACCTACAGATGCTTATATTGCGAAACCGAAGCAGAAAAAAGATAAAAATTTAAGCAAATCTTAATTGTACAATATTTTCAGATGTTGTATAATCTACTTTAATTTGAAGATTTTCCAAAGGAGGTGTGTTTTATGGTTAAAGTTTTATCGGACAGTACATGCGATCTGTCTGTAGAACTCCGTGAAAGATACAATGTAGATATCATACCTTTACATGTAAGGCTTGGTGACGAGGAGCATTTGGACGGTATAGATATCACACCTGAAGAGATATTTGCATGGTCAGACCAAAACAATACAACTCCCAAAACTTCGGCTCCTTCATCTTCCGATGTCATTGAGATATATAAGAAGAATCTGGAAAAGTACGACCAGCTGGTTGTATTTACCATTTCTGCCTCGATGTCGGCCTCAAATAATGTGTGCAGGCTGGCAGCAGAGGAGCTGGGTGCTTCCGACAGGATCACCGTGATAGATTCGGCCAACCTCTCCACAGGAGTCGCACTCCTTGTCATTGAGGCAGCCATTATGGCTTCAGAAGGAAAAAACATGCAGGAGATCGAGAAGAACATACTCGAACTGCGGGGAAAAGTCAGGTCCAGTTTTACCGTGGACACGCTCACCTTCCTTCACAGGGGAGGAAGATGTTCAAGTGTCGCTGCCTTTTTCGGTTCCGCATTAAAGCTGCATCCGAGGATCATCGTCGAAAACGGTGCCATGCGTTCGGATAAGAAATACCGCGGCTCCATAGAACATGTCATCATGAAATATGTGGAAGACCTTAGGGAAGTCCTTAAAAAGGCAAGGACTGACAGGGTATTTATCACTCATTCCGCAAAAAGGGAAATAGTCGAAAAGGTAAAGGATATCCTTAAAGGCCTGAATATTTTCAAGGAAATACTCGTTACAAAGGCCGGAGGAGTGATATCATCACATTGCGGTCCCGGCACACTGGGTGTATTATTTATAGAAAAGTAGTGGAGGAATTATGTTAGAACTTCAGAATATCAGCTATATTGTAGACGACGAAGGAAAAGATAAGGATATCTTAAAAGACGTCTCATTAAAGCTTGATGATGATAAGTTTTTTGTAATAACGGGTCCTAATGGCGGCGGAAAATCATCCTTGGCAAAGATCATTGCCGGGATATACAAGCCGACATCGGGAAAGATCATATATGACGGTACCGATATCACCGATATGTCCATCACCGACAGGGCTAAAATGGGTATAGGCTTTGCTTTCCAGCAGCCGGTACGTTTTAAAGGCCTTACGGTAAAGGACCTCTTGGAGCTTGCCGCAGGTAAGGAAATGAAGGCATCGGCATGCGATTACCTTTCGGAAGTGGGCTTATGCGCACATGATTATATCAACAGAGAGATCAACGCAAGTCTTTCGGGCGGCGAATTAAAGCGTATAGAGATAGCGATCACCATAGCGAGAGGAACAAAACTTACTATCTTTGACGAGCCGGAGGCAGGTATCGATCTTTGGAGCTTCTCGAACCTTATCAAGGTATTTGAGGACCTCAAGAAAAAGACTATGGGATCCATCATCATCATTTCACATCAGGAGAGGATCATCAACATAGCTGATGAACTGATACTCATAGCTAACGGAGAAGTGGTAAAGCAGGGCACTAAGGAAGAGATAATGCCTTTATTTACAGGAACTTCCTTCAAATGTAAATTTAAATAAGATCTCATAGAGGATTTAAGGAGTACAAATGGACAAGATACAGGAAAATTTACTGGCTGAGATCGCCGGACTGCATGAGATCCCCACAGGTGCTTATAACATAAGAGCCAACGGAGAAGGTGCGGGAAGGCGTTCCACAGAGCATATAGAGATCACCACCAAGCAGGATAAGCCCGGCATAGATATACATATAGCGGACAACACCGTAAGGGAAAGTGTGCATATACCGGTCATTATAAGTGAAACAGGACTTACCGAATCGGTATACAATGATTTCTTTATCGGTAAAAACTGTGATGTTACCATCATAGCGGGCTGCGGTATCCACAACTGCGGTACACAGAAGTCGGAGCATGACGGAATACATACATTTTTTGTAGGCGAGAATTCTAAGGTAAGATACGTTGAAAAGCATTACGGCGAGGGAGACGGCAATGGCGAGATAGTGCTCAATCCCCAGACCATCGTGCATTTAGCTGCAGGCAGCTACTTAGAGATGGACACGGTTCAGATAAAGGGCGTTGATTCCACCATCCGTACCACAGTGGCGGATGTAGCCGATAATGCCACTCTTATCATCTCTGAAAAGATCATGACACACGGAAAGCAGCATGCAGAGACGGACTTTACCGTTGATCTTAACGGTGAGGGCTCCAGCACCAATGTTATATCGCGTTCCGTAGCAAGAGATGATTCCACTCAGCTGTTTAAGTCCAATATCCGCGGAAACAACAAGTGTGCAGGTCATTCCGAGTGTGATGCTATCATCATGGACAACGGTCAGGTAGGTGCGGTACCGAAGGTAGAAGCAAATTGCGTGGATGCATCGCTTATTCATGAGGCTGCCATAGGAAAGATCGCCGGAGAGCAGATCATCAAGCTTATGTCGTTAGGGCTTACAGAGGAAGAAGCTGAAGAGATGATCGTAAACGGATTCTTAAAATAATTGACAATTACTTTCATTAGTGATAATATAGTAAAGGTTTTTAGCGTAAGGCGTTACGCAGACTGACTGGATCACGCCAGGCGTCGCGCAGACTGATGGTCATCATGCTGTGCATGAAGGAAGAAATCCTCAGCAAATGCTTCGGATTTCCTTTGATTGAATCGCGCCAGGCGTCGCGCGAACTGGTGTAAGTTAAGCTGCAGGTGACCATCATACTTCGTATGATGGCTGGATCACAACACTTCGTGTTGCGATATATGCCGCAATGGCGGAATGGCAGACGCAATGGACTCAAAATCCATCGCCCTCAAAAGCGTGCGGGTTCAAGTCCCGCTTGCGGCATAAAAAAAGGAGTCGTGTTTGACTCTTTTTTTTATGCTGTAAGCTGATGTTTTCCGATGGAAAAAAAGACATTTTTTCGTAATATAGTTGCATATCGTGAGTATATATGATAATATAACTATATATGGTATCTCGTAAAATCAAAACATTTTAGGAAATGGGGATTATTATGACAAAGTGGATTGCTGTAGCAGATGATGACATTACTACACTTAAAGTTGCAGGACGTATCCTTAACAACAACAACCTGCGTATGAGCGGCATGAATTCAGGTATGGCTCTTTTAAGCTTTTTAAGGGATAACAGACCCGATCTTATCCTTCTTGAAGCCGATATGATCGGCATGAGCGGTGCTGATACCTTAAAGCTTGTAAGGGAACAGGAGAAGAAGAACCAGACAAAGCCCATACCTGTTATCTTCCTTAAGTCACAGGATGATACCGAGTCGGAAGATATCACTTCCGGGTTAGGCGTAGCTGCTTATATCCAGAAGCCTATCACACCCGATGCTCTTTTAGAAGTGATCGGAAAGGTGATCAATATCAAGGACTGTGCAGCTGAATGCAAGTCCGGGGATCAGAAGGCAGACCAGCCTATCGATCATACCGGTGTTGAGGTAGATGAGGCAGACGATCTTGAGCATTTCAACAGAAAGCTGAAGGAAAAAGAAGATCCCAATACGGCTCTGTTTGTTGACAGCAAGGCATTTTCATATATCTATCGTTTCTTTGCAAGATATATCGCAACCTACAAAGCACATGCGTGCAAGGTATTATTTACGTTTTCCGAGTTCAAGGAGACAGACGGATTAGAGAAGGATTTCTCGGGCATGATGGATGACTTCGGAGATATCTTGAAGAACATCTTAAGAAAGAGCGATGTAGTGGTAAAGAGTAAGTCCAACCAGTTCCTTATCCTTCTTCCTGAAGTAGACGAGGAGCATCTTGACAACGTTCTTGACAGAATAGAGCAGGGTTGGAACGAGTACAGGTATTCAGACTATGTAGCCATCATCTATGAGAGAGAGACGGTAGCCGGAGAAGAAAGCGGTCTGGATGAAAGAAAAGCAAATTAAAAAACTGCTTGCATTATTTTTTCCTATGTGTTATAATGCCATTTCGTGAGGCTGTATGAGACAGCCGTTAATGAAGAATGTATCAGAGAGTTTAATTTGTGATTTTTTTGGAGGAAACGGATTTGAAGACAGCATTAACAATTTTATATCTTATCATATGCATAGCAATCGTTGTTATCGTTATGTTACAGGATTCTAAGGGACAGGGACTTGCAGCAGCTCTTTCGGGCAACGGAGGAAGCGGAACATACTGGAGCAAGAACAAGGGCCGTTCAAAGGAAGGCATGCTCAACAAGCTTACGATAGTTCTTGCAGCTCTCTTTATTATCCTTTCCGTAGTGCTCAGCCTTGACGCACTTCAATAATGATTGAACATAAAGCATGTGGTAAGTACCGCATGCTTTTTTTATTTCTTGATAAATTGAAGGATACATAGTATAATTAACGTATATTAAGGGGTTACAATATAACAGGGGTGAAGTACATGGATATACAGGAATTAGAGGAGAAGAAAGAACGGATATATTCCTTTATACAAAGTGAAGAATATGTTCCGATGAAGCTGAAGGAACTCGCAAGCCTGCTTCAGGTTCCGAGACCTGAAAAGGAAGAGTTTAAGGAAGTGATAGATAAGCTTATATCGGAAGGCAAGGTACTGTATGATGCCAAGAGCCGCATCAGGGCGGCAGGAGCCGATATGGCCTCAGGGTATTTTATGGGTACCGCAAAAGGCTTCGGTTTTGTACGTATAGAGGGTGAGGATGAGGATATCTTTATCCCGCCCGATAAGACCGGAAGCGCACATGATAAGGATAAGGTGCTCATATCCATCTTGAACGAGCCCTCAAGGGGAAGAAGCCGTGAGGGTGAGGTTGTAAGCATATTGGAGAGGGCCAACGACAGGATCACAGGTACTTTCCAGCGTACCAAGACCTATGGCTTCGTGATACCGGACAACAGGAAATTCGGAGCGGATATATTTATACCCCACGGATTTACCAAGGGAGCCGTAACGGGACATAAGGTAGTGGTCGAGATGACGGATTTCGGAGGTCCGGATAAAAATCCCGAAGGACATGTAACGGAGATCATAGGCCATATCGACGATCCCGGGACTGATATCATATCGGTCATCAGGGCATTCGGAATACCGCTTGAATTCCCCGAGGGTGTGATCAACGAGCTGAAGACCGTCCCGTCTGAAGTGGCTGAGGAGGAAAAGACCGGAAGGCTTGACCTGCGTGATGAAAAAACCATCACCATCGACAGCGAATCTGCAAAAGACCTTGACGATGCGATCACCATCTCGAAAAAAGACGGAATGTATACACTCGGAGTACATATAGCGGATGTATCCCAATATGTACGCGAGAATTCGCCCCTTGATAAAGAGGCATTAAAGCGCGGAACAAGCAATTATCTGATAGACAGTGTTATCCCCATGCTCCCTCATGAGCTTTCAAACGGCATATGTTCGCTCAATCAGGGAGCAGACCGCCTGGCCATGAGCTGTATAATGGATATCACTCCCAAAGGAGAGATAAAGGGACACCGTATAGCAGAAACTCTTATCAATGTTGACAGACGTATGACATATACCAATGTTCAGAGGGTAAATGACGCTATAGCTCAGTATGACGGTACCAAGGAGGAGCTTTTCCGTAAGCTGACCGTTGACAAGGCCGATGTAAGGAGTCTTAAGTTTAAAGAAGAGCTTCCGGAAGAGATACTTGATACACTTGATGAATACAGGGATTTTGCGGAGATGTTCGATCTGTGCCTGGAACTCAGCGAGATATTAAGGGAGAGAAGGCATAAGAGAGGCTCCATCGATTTTGATATCCCCGAGTGCGAGATCATAGTGGACGAGAAGGGCAAGCCTATCGAGATCAAGCCGTATGACCGCAACAGGGCTACCAAGATCATAGAGGATTTCATGCTTGTTGCAAATGAGACCGTGGCAGAGGATTATTTCTGGCAGGAGCTTCCGTTTGTATACCGTACACATGATACTCCCGATCCGGAAAAGATCACCAAGCTTGGCATATTTATCAATAACTTCGGATATACTATCAAGATGGGTACCGAGGATATACATCCCAAGGAGCTCCAGAAGTTATTGGAGAAGATAGAAGGCACGGATGAGGAAGCACTCATCAGCAGGCTGACCTTAAGATCCATGAAGCAGGCAAAGTACACGACCACCTGTGACGGACACTTCGGTCTTGCATCAAAGTATTATTGCCATTTCACTTCTCCGATCAGACGTTATCCCGACCTGCAGATACACAGGATCATAAAGGAAAACCTAAGAGGAAAGCTTGGAGAAAAACGTATCAGCCATTATTCGAAGATACTTAATGATGTGGCATTCATGTCCAGTAAGTGCGAAAGACGCGCTGATGAAGCCGAGCGTGAGGTTCAGAAGCTTAAAAAGATCGAGTTCATGGAGCCGCATATAGGAGAGACGTTTGACGGCGTTATCTCCGGCATATCATCCATGGGCATATATATAGAACTTCCCAATACCGTAGAAGGTATGGTGAAGATCGACGAGTTTAAGGATGATTATTATTTCTTTGATGAGGAGCATTATCAGCTTATCGGCAAAAATCAAAAAAAATGCTATAAGCTCGGACAGAGGGTTAAGGTAAGACTCGAAGAAGCCGATAAATTAATGCGGAGCATCATATTTACGATCGTAGACGAAGAAGAGGAAGAAGATCCTTCGCCTAGCGCAGAATAATGAATTAACGGAAAGGAGGGGAAAGGCTTGGCAAAGGAAAAGCCCAGAAAGCTTATAGCTAACAACAAAAAGGCATACTTTGATTATTTTATAGAAGAAAAATATGAAGCCGGCATTTCCCTTCACGGTACGGAAGTAAAGTCCATGCGCATGGGTAAATGCAGTATCAAGGAATCCTACATCAAGATCGATAACGGAGAAGTATTCATATACGGTATGCATGTAAGTCCCTATGAAAAAGGAAACATCTTCAATAAGGACCCCTTACGTACCAGAAAACTGCTTTTGCACCGCGCAGAGATACGTAAGCTTGATGCCGGGGTAAAGATAAAAGGATATACGATAGTTCCTCTTGAAGTATATCTCGACCACGGCCTTGTAAAAGTCCTTATAGGTCTTGCTCGCGGTAAGAAATTGTATGACAAGCGTGAGACCATAGCCGAAAAGGACAGGAAGAGAGAAGAGGAAAAAGATTTTAAGGCTAAAAATGCGTACTAACGCGTTTTTATAAATGTACCCGGGCCAGTACTGGTTTCGACGGGGGTTTTGAAGCTTTGGAAGCCATCGGTGAGAGTCTGGACTCACCTTAATAAACGGATAACTAAATATAAACGCTGATAATAACGAATTAGCATTTGCTGCCTAACGTGCAGCACGTCGGACCTGCGTAGCCCACTGCGCAGGAGGAGAAGCCGTGAGGTCCCGCAGGGGTTTTCCTCTGTAACCGGCGTCATCCAGGTGGGGAACTCTTTCGGCAAAGCTTTGAGCCGGAAGTAGAAATATGAAGCTACCGAAACGGTGAGCCTGTCTGTGGGCGCATCGCAGAGGGAATAACAAAATACAGACTGTGATGGAAGAAACCGGGGTGAATAGGCTTTCGGACAGGGGTTCGACTCCCCTCTGGTCCATATTAAAGATATATAGCGGGTAATACTGCCATATATCTTTTTTATTTATGAATTTTGTGTGTATTGTGCATATAAACGTTGACATATGAAGCTATTTTAAATACAATTATATATGGAATAATATTTGAAAAATTCCGGGAGATAAAAATGTTCAGAGTAAATGGAAAGCTTATCCGGATGATATGCCTGCTCATGATATTATGTATGGCAGCAGCATTTACCGGATGTTCGGATAATAAGGGCGATACCCCGGTGCAGTTTACCGGCGGAAAGCAATGCCGTCTGGCGAGGATCAATTTTAAGGACTACGGGTCAGTATCGTTCAGGCTCTATAAGGACGAGGAGCCGGAGCTGGTCGAAAAATTCATAGAAGCCTGTAAAAACGGGGTTTTTGACGGGATGACCCTTCAAAACGTAATAGAGGATTATGTGCTTATAGCGGGTTGCAATCCGGCAGATCCTGCTTATAATGCAAAGTATGAGCACAAAGGAAAACTGTACCCGTATAAAGGTGCTCTATGTGCATCGGGATCCGGTGCGGACACTCGTAATGCATCGGCATTCCAGATAATAGGACTGCCGTCGGATGAACTGAAAAACATGGAAGAGCTTATAGAGCATGAAGGATACACTTTCTCGGACTATATCAAGTTCGGATATGAGACGGAGCTTACGCGTGAAGAGCTGGATCTGTTCATGGAGTACGGAGGTGCTCCGTGGCTTACGGGACATGCGGCCGTATTCGGACAGGCATATGAAGGACTTGATATTTTGGAAAAGGTAATGGCCTCATACAGTGAAGATGAGGGTGCAGATATCATAATTGAAAGTATTGAAACTGATTGACGGTATTTTTAAGGGGTGATAAGGAATGTGGGAAGGATTGAAAATAGGCGGTTTCCAATTCGATGACTCAATGGAATATGCGTTGGCAAAAAAAGAATCGGATATCATCGGTTATATCACGGAGAGAATGAACGTAAACGATCCGCAGGTAGCCCTGATAGTCTATTATAAGCTGCTCGAGAGGCAGGATATGAAGACAGTGGTCGGACTCTCGTTCTTAAAGCAGCTGAGGGATTACTGCGTAGAGAGCGGAGTGGCAGACGATTCTCAGATAAAGATGATACCGATCAGGGTCGAAAACGGAGCAAAAGGGAAACTGTCCTCATACGGCGACGAGGAAGCGTTAGAGACCGATGCTGCCATCGAGACAGGAGAAGAAGCGGTAAAAAGCGGATTTGAAAAGCTTGACAACAAGATCTCGGAAGAGTTTTCCGCAGAAGAAAAACAGTTAAAGCGGGATATCCAGACTCACGTAGACCGCGAAAAAAAGCTTAAATCCGTAGCCGATCACTATAAGAATAAATTAAAAAAATGCTATTATGTCATTTCCGCACTTGCCATAGTCATAGTGATATTGTTTGTCATGGCCATCACAAGCGGCAATACACCGTTCAGTGACGCGGAAAAGGATCTGCAGGACAGGTATGCCGGCTGGGCTGAGGAGCTTTCAGCCAGGGAAGAAGCGATAAAATATAGGGAAGAACAGATAAACGGAGGGATGGAAAGTGGATACGATCAAAGTTCTGATAGCTGATGATGAAAGCAGGATGCGTAAGCTGGTAAAGGACTTCCTGAACAAAAACGGTATACAGGTTTTGGAAGCCGAAAACGGAGAAGAGGCCTGTGATATCTTCTATAAACAAAAAGATATATCTCTGATCATTCTGGATGTCATGATGCCTAAGATGGACGGCTGGCAGGTATGCAGGGAGATCAGGAGCAATTCCAATGTTCCCATCATCATGCTTACTGCCCGCGGAGATGAGAAGGATGAGCTCTTAGGCTTCGAACTCGGCGTGGACGAATATATATCGAAGCCGTTCAGCCCCAAGATACTTGTAGCAAGGATAGATGCCATACTGCGCAGGACCGGCGGCATGGGCGATGAAACGATAGAGATAGGCGGCATAAAGATGGATAAGCAGGCACATGAAGTATATGTGGACGGTAAGCTTATCGATCTGAGCCTTAAGGAGTTTGAACTTTTGGAGTATTTTATCTCTAATAAGGGTGTTGCATTATCAAGGGATAAGATACTTAACAATGTGTGGAATTATGATTATTTCGGAGACGCCAGAACCATTGATACCCATGTTAAAAAACTCCGCAGCAAAATGGGAGAAAAAGGCGATCTGATAAAAACCGTCTGGGGCATGGGATATAAATTTGAGGCCTGATTATGGGAAGATCATTAAAAAGTAAGATATCTTTATTGTTTACATTTTTGCTGTTTTTGATGATTTTTTTATGCTGGATGGCAAATAATTTCTTCCTTCCGGCATATTATGAGAAAACAAAGGTTAATTCTTTGGAAGATGTATACGATAAGATAGATGAGATAGTAAGTCTGTACGGACATGAAAGCGATGATGCCGTTGCTGCGACCGAAAAGGTGGAAAGTGTTTCAAATGTAAGCATCTACATCCTTTCGGACTTAAACGGCGACGGACTGGACTTTATCTACCCTCTGTCGTTCAACATAGGCTCTTCTGAAGGCAATGTTTTCAGAAATGACAGGCTGCGCCGCATAATAGACGCATTGCAGCGCTATCTGTTCGGACCGGGTCCGGGAGAAACGACTCCGGAGCTGTTAAAGACAAAAGAGAAGTATTACGATGTATTTATGTGTTATGAGTCACGTTATGATTCGAAATACATAGATCTGGTAGGGTATCTTAAAAACAGGGACTTGATATTTATCAGAACCAGCTATTCCAATATCAGCGAAAGTGCAGTCATATCCAATCAGTTCCTTCTGATCTCGGGCGGGATACTGCTTGTATTATGCTCGATACTGACATATCTGTTCAGCTGCGGCATCACAAAGCCGATACTTAACTTGTCCGATATCTCAAAAGAGATGAGCCAGCTTAAGTTTGAAAACAGGTATACAGGGAAGAGAAAGGATGAGATAGGAGAGCTCGGAAGAAGCATAAATACACTTTCAGACAAACTCGAAAAAACCATCAGCGAGCTTAAGTCCGCAAATATAGAGCTCGAAAAGGATATAAAGAAGAAAACAGAAGCAGAGGAAATGCGAAGGGAGTTTTTGTCAAATGTCTCCCATGAGCTGAAAACCCCCATAGCACTTATACAGGGCTATGCGGAGGGACTTGCGGAAAATATAAACGATGACGAGGAAAGCAGGCAGTTTTATTGCGATGTCATAGTTGATGAAGCTCAGAAGATGAACAATATGGTAAAGAAACTCCTCACATTGAACGAGCTTGAATTTGGAAACTCGAATGTGGAGCTTTCGAGGTTCGACATAGTGGCTCTGGTAAAGTCAGTGGCTGATTCGGTGGAAGTACTCGCAAAACAGAAGAACATAAATATAGTGTTCAACGGCATAGAGCCTATATACGTCTGGGCAGATGAATACATGATCGAGGAAGTCATCACCAATTATCTGTCCAATGCGTTAAACCATTGTAAGGATCCCAACGTCATTGATATCAGCTTTAACAGGCATGATAAAAAGATAAGGGTATCGGTATTCAATTCCGGAGATATCATAAATGAAGCCGATATCGGTAATATATGGGATAAGTTCTACAAGGTCGATAAGGCACGTACCCGTGAGTATGGCGGAAGCGGCATAGGATTGTCCATAGTAAAAGCGATCATGGAGTCCCATAATGAGGAGTACGGTGTCATCAACCACCAGGCAGGAGTTGAATTCTGGTTTGAACTCACAATAGACTAAATTTCTTGCAAAATTAACGCAAAAGTGATAAAATTGTAGAATGAGGTTATTGAAAGGAGAGGAAGGCATGAAAGGTAAAAAAAGCATAATTGCATTTATTTTACTTATAACTATGCTGCTTTGCGGCTGTGCTTCCGAACCGCAGTATAATCTTACGGATGCCGAAAGCGATGCCATAGCACAGTACAGTGCTTATCTGCTTTTAAAATACGATAAGAACAAGAGAGCCGAAAGAAAGCTCCTCGATAAAAAAGAGCTTGAGGCCATATATAACGAAGGCAATGAAGTTACGGAAGCAGTTACCCCTACGCCGACGTCATCAGAGCCCGACGTTACTACACCCACTCCCACGGAGGAGCCTGAAGTAACGGATACACCGGAACCTACGCCCGAGATCACTCCCGAGCCTAAAAATCTCGCGGAAAGTCTCACGAAGTTATACGGCAAGGACGATTTTATCGTAGAATACGGATATTATAAGCTTTCAAGCCGGTATGTGGAAAACGAGTACTCGGTCATCACTCCCAAGGATGGAGAGCAGGTATTGGCACTTTATTTCCTCATCAAAAATACATCGAAAGAAACCAAAAAATTTGTATCAAAGGACAGTAAGGTAAGTTACTTCCTGCACTGTGACAACGGAGATGTCTTAGGACCGCAGATATGTGCACTTCCCAATGACATCCAGTTCTTAAATGACGATATCGCCGCAGGCGGTTCATACGACGCTGTATTATTGTTCTTTGTAAATGAAGAAGAAAAGACATATACACTTGACGCAAAAGATAATACGGGTTTAGAGTACGAAATAAAAATAAATTAAGGGGGATTCCAAATGGATACTAAAATTCTGCTTGAAAGCGGTACCAATGAGCTTGAGATACTGGAATTTGTCGTAGGATCCCAGCATTACGGGATAAATGTGGCTAAGGTCAGGGAGATACTTCCGTATAAAAGACCCACACCCATCCCCAACTCTCATCCCTGCATAGAAGGCATATATATGCCGAGAGATGCCATAATCACTGTCATAGACCTTCATAAGAGTCTTGCGGTAGATTATGTGACCAAAGAAGAAAGCGACATGTTTATCGTAACAAACTTCAATAAACTGAATGTGGCTTTCCATGTACAATCCGTTGTAGGCATACACAGAGTATCCTGGGCTGATATATCGAAGCCCGACGAGTCGATCAATAACTCCGGCAGAAGCATTGCTACCGGATTTTTAAAGATAAACGGATTGCTCATAGTAATACTTGACTTTGAAAAGATCGTTACCGATATCAGCCCCGAGACTGGACTCAGAATGTCCGACATAGACGCACTCGGTATCAGACAGCGCAACAATTCTCCGATACTCGTAGCAGAGGATTCACCGCTGCTCAATAAGCTTATACACGATTCACTCTCCAAGGCCGGATATACATCCATTACCTTAACTACCAACGGTAAGGAAGCATATGACCTTTTGTGCAAGTATAAAGCAGAGCACAATGTATATGAAAAAGTAAAATGCGTTATCACCGATATAGAAATGCCCCAGATGGACGGACACCATCTGACCAAGCTGATAAAAGAGGATCCGGAACTGAAAGAACTGCCGGTCATCATCTTTTCTTCTCTTGTTAATGAAGAAATGCGCAGAAAAGGCGAATTGTTAGGAGCGGATGCCCAGCTTTCCAAGCCGGAAATAGGCTCCATGGTACAGGTACTCGATCATTATATCTCAAAACTAAACTGACAGAAGTGGTGACTGATGGGAACATGTCTTAAGTGTCACAAAAAGATCCGTGACGGACAAAAATACTGTGACAGTTGTAAACAGAAGATGAAGAATAAAGCAGATGAGTCTTATTTGGACAGTCTGCTTAGTTCTGTTGGAATAAACAGCTCCAAAGTAAACACAAAGACTGTATCCGAAGCACCTGCCAAACCTAAGACCAAGGCACCTGCAGTTAAGGAACAGCAGCCCGAAGAAGTTGATGAGATGCTGTCAGATCTTTTGGCCGATATGGACTCGGCAGGCCCTATCGAGCCCGAAGGCGATATGATCCCCGAAGAGGACATCGAAAACATCTTTGAGGAAGCAGAAGCCTATGCCACATTACTCGGCAAGCAGGAAGAAAAAACTGCAGACGGTGCAAAGCAGCCTGATGACAGCCTGTTCAATATTGAAGAAAACATCCCGGAGCCTGTACAGGAAATACCGGAAGAAACACCCGCACCCGGCATACCCGATGCAGGCGGGGAAGAACTTATAGATGTAGAATGGAAGAACGGTGAAGCGGCTTCCGAGTCCCAGGCAGATGTAGATGCACTGTTTATGGACATCGATGCGGGAATAGGAGAGAGTGCGCAGGAAGGCTTACCCGATCCTGATGATTCCGAACTCCATAAGATAAACGATACACTGCAGGGTGAGAATGCGGATATGGTATCACCCCATGCGGCATTTTCGGATTTTAATCCCATAGATGAAGAAATATCCGTTCAGCCCAAAAAGAAGAAAAAGAAACCCGGATTTTTCAAGCGTCTCTTCGGAAACATAAATGAAGATGTAACTCCCGAGATGATCGAGGCAGACCGCAGAGCAAAGCAGGAAGAAGAAGAAAAAGCACTTCAGGCAAAAGAAGAAAAGAAACGCTTAGCGGAAGAAAAGAAAGCCGAAGCCGAAGCGGAAAAAGCCAGGAAAAAGGCAGAAGCGGATGCCGAGCGTAACAGAAAAATGGCACTCGCCATGGAAAAGAAGGCTGCAGCCAAGGAAAAGGAAAAGCAGAAACGTGAAGCAGCCCTTGCCATAGCCGAATACGAAGTAGAACATGGCAAGATCAACAAAGCCGGAGCCACGATCCTGTTTGTCATATTTGCGGTGCTCACCATAGTCATTATCATCGGAAGCAATATATATTCATATAATCTGAGTATCAAAAACGCTCAGGAAGACTTCAATGTCCAGAAGTATAACGAAGCATATTATGAGGTATACGGGTTAAAGATAAAGGACGAGGATATAGAGCTGTATGACAGGATCATGACCGTTATGTTCGTAAACCATCAGCTCAATTCCTACGAGTATTACATGACGTCCAATAACAGGGAAAAAGCGCTTGATTCACTGCTTAAAGGACTTCAGCGATATGAAAAATATCTCCAGTTAGCCCAGATACTTAATATCACGGACGATCTAAACTATGTAAAGAGTGAGATACTGGCCGAACTTGATAAAGAATTCAATATGAATGAAGCAGAAGCATACTCGCTGGTAGAAGTAGATGATTCCGTCGATTACAGCGAATATATATACAGCCTGCTCGGAGAATATGAAGGACTGGATATCTTAGAATAATGCAGATGATCCGATCCTAAAAAGGACTAAAAAAAGGGAAAAGAAATGTCAAAAATAGCAGTGATAGATTATGATGCCGGTAATACCATGAGTGTCATGAATGCCCTAAAATACTTAGGATATGAAGTAGAGTTGTCAAACGATCCGGCAGTATTATACAGGGCGGACCACGTAGTATTTCCCGGAGTCGGAGCATATGCCGACTGCATGAATAAAGTAAGGGAATATAAGCTGATCGACCCGATAAAAGAGATGATCGCAAAAGGCACACCGTTTATCGGCATATGTCTCGGAATGCAGATGCTGTTTGATTTCAGTACCGAAAACGTCGGAGAGACAGATAAAGCACGTATCGAAGGACTGAAGATCCTTCCCGGAAGCATCACGGGATTTAAGGAAAACGCAGCATTTAATGAAGGCAATGTATTAAAGGTACCTCATATGGGCTGGAATTCATTGAATATGGTGAATAAAGACTCCAAACTGTTTAAGGGGATAAATGACGGAAGCTTCGTATACTTCGTCCATTCATATTACCTCAATGCCGTAAACAGGGCAGATGTAGCCGCAACCACAGATTACGGCATTACCTTTGACAGTGCCATAGAACACGACAACATATTCGGCTGTCAGTTCCATCCCGAAAAAAGCGGTGATGTCGGCATGGAGATACTTAAAAACTTCTGTACATTGTGATAATATGAGGAATCTGTATGTTTACTAAGAGGATCATCCCCTGTCTGGACGTAAAAGACGGAAGGGTAGTAAAGGGGACTAATTTTATAAACTTAAGAGATGCCGGAGATCCCGTGGAGGTCGGAGCCAACTACAGTAAAAACGGAGCCGACGAACTCGTATTTTTGGATATCACGGCATCATCCGATAAACGAAACACCGTGGTAGACATGGTACGTAAGGTGGCAGAGAACGTATTCATACCGTTCACCGTAGGCGGCGGCATCCGTACCGTAGAAGACTTCAGGACCATCCTAAGAGCCGGCGCAGATAAAGTAGCGGTAAACTCCGCAGCCATAGACAATCCGCAGGTCATAAGCGACGCTGCAGGCAAATTCGGAAGCCAGTGCGTGGTCTGCGCTATAGACGCAAAACGCAGGGCGGACGGAAACGGCTGGACCATATATAAGCATGGCGGCAGGATAGATATGGGAATAGATGCGGTACAGTGGGCAAGACGTGCATATGAGCTCGGAGCCGGCGAGATCTTACTCACCAGCATGGACTGTGACGGAACCAAGGCAGGCTATGACTGTGAGCTCACCCGTGCAGTATCCGACGTAGTCGACATCCCCGTCATCGCATCAGGCGGAGCCGGCACCTTCGAGCACTTCCTCGACGCATTCGAGATAGGACATGCCGATGCAGTCCTTGCAGCATCCCTGTTCCACTATAAGGAGATGGAGATCTCCGATCTAAAAGACTATCTGAATAAACATAACATACCCGTAAGGCTCTGATATCAGAGCCTTTTTTTATATAGCTGAATAAGAAACCAAAGCATGGCAATGAACAGTGCAGATTATTTGATGGAAGTACTGAAAAAAAGAGCCATTCCGCCGCCCTGTGGTTACCTCGTGCAATGCAGCCATCCACGCCGCCCGTGCCATATGATCACTCATCCAGCTTCCTCAGAGCCGCCGACAGCATCAGCTTGATACGGTTCAGCTGGTTAACCTCGCTGGCACCGGGATCGTAGTCGACAGCTACGATATTGGACTCGGGATACTGACGCCTCAGCTCCTTGATCACACCCTTGCCCACGATATGGTTCGGCAGGCACGCAAAAGGCTGTGCACATACGATATTCGGGACACCTGACTTGATCAGCTCGACCATCTCACCGGTTAGGAACCAGCCTTCACCGGTCTGGTTGCCGAGAGAGCAGATAGGAGAAGCAAGCTCGGCTAATTGCTCTATACGCATAGGAGGCTCAAAACGCTTACTCTTTTCAAAAGCAAGACGGGACTCCTTACGGCAGAACTCTATGATCTTGATGATCATCTTGTTAAACTTAACATCCCTCTTACTCTTACCCAGACACTCATACTTGAACTTCGCATCAAACGAGCAATACAGGATGAAATTGATAAGCTCGGGACAAACAGCCTCGGCACCCTCACGTTCGAGCAGATCGACAAGGTTGTTGTTGGCCATGGGAGCATACTTGACTAAGATCTCGCCGACTATGCCGACTTTTGGCTTAACCAGGTTCTCATTCAAAGGAAGCTCATCAAACTCCTTTATGATATTACGGACATTCTTCTTGTACTCCTTCCAGAAGAATGTGTAACTGAAATTATTCCTTGAAAGGGACTTGGTAACAATATCAAGCCATTTCTTGTGCAGGGCATTCGCAGACCCCGGAACAAGCTCATAAGGACGGGTACGGTACAGAACCTTCTGGAAAATATCTCCGTAGCAGAGACCGTGCATAACCTTAACGATCAAAGCAGGAGTAAACTTAAATCCGGGGTTCTTCTCTAAGCCCTGAGTACTTATGGAAAGAACGGGAACCTGAGGCATACCGGCCTTAGCCAGTGCACGTCTGATCAGACCGATATAGTTGGTAGCACGGCAGCCGCCGCCGGTCTGTGTATAGATGACACCGACACGGTTCACATCATATTTGCCGGACTGAAGAGCCTGGATCACCTGACCTACTACGATCAGGGAAGGATAGCAGGCATCATTGTTAACATATTTAAGACCCACATCTATAGCACTTCTGTCATCATTCTGAAGGATCTCTAGGTTGTAGCCTGCCGACTTAATGGCAGCCTCAAGAACCTCAAAATGTATGGGGGACATCTTGGGAGCGAGCAGGGTATAATTCTTCTTCATGGCCTTGGTAAATACCACACGCTCTACAGCTGCGGAATGCACATGAGGGATGTAATTGTTCTTTTCCCTGTCCTTTACTGCAGAGAGAAGAGAACGGATCCTGATCCTTGCAGCACCTAAGTTATTAACTTCATCGATCTTTAATACGGTGTATATCCTGCCGGAGGCATTAAGGATATCCGATACACCGTCTGTGGTAACGGCATCAAGACCGCATCCGAAGGAGTTGAGCTGTACAAGCTCTAAGTTCTTCTGGGTACGAACATAAGATGCTGCTGCATAAAGTCTTGAGTGGTACATCCACTGGTCTACGACTATCAGAGGACGGTCAACCTTGCCTAAGTGTGAGATACTGTCTTCTGTAAGAACAGCCACGCCGTAGGAGTTGATCATCTCAGGGATACCGTGATTGATCTCGGGATCGATATGGTAAGGACGACCTGCTAAAACGATACCCTTCCTTCCGGTACGCTTCAGATACTCAAGAGTCTCCTCACCCTTTCTCTCCACATCGCGTCTCGCGGAGTTAAGCTCAAGCCATGCGGCCTTTGCTGCAGCCATGACCTCATCATGAGTGAAATCCTTGTAATAAGGAGCCTTCTCATCACAGAAAAGCTTTACAAGCCTGTCGGTAACTATCTCCTCACTCTCTAATGAAAGGAAAGGATCCATGTAGATGATATCGTCTGCACGCAGTTCTTCCACGTTGTTCTTGATATTTTCGCCGTAAGAGGTAACGATGGGGCAGTTATAATGGTTGCCGGCACCCTCGGCCTCTATTCTTTCGTAAGGTATGCAGGGATAGAAGATAAACTTGCAGCCCTGCTTTAAGAGCCACATGATATGGCCGTGCGCTAGCTTGGCGGGATAGCACTCCGACTCCGAAGGGATGGACTCTATACCCATCTCGTATATCTTCCTGCTTGAAAGAGGAGAAAGCACTACCCTGTATTTAAGCTTCGTAAAGAAGGTATGCCAGAACGGGTAATTCTCATATATGTTCAATACTCTGGGGATACCTACGGTGCCTCGTACAGCTTCTGCTTCAGGCAGTGAAGTATATCCGAATACCCTGTCCAGCTTATAATCATAAAGATTGGGGATGTTATCCTTGTTTTTCTCACCGCCGATACCACGCTCACAGCGGTTGCCGGATATGAAGCGGCGGCCGTCGCTGAACTTGTTGATAGTGAGCATACAGGTATTTGTACAGCCCTTACATCTGCTCATAGATGTCTCAAAAGTAAGAGCCGATATCTGCTCGATGGTAAGCATGGTGGTGGGAGTGCTCTTGTCATAATCACGTCTCGCGATAAGTGCGGCACCGAAAGCGCCCATGATACCTGCGATATCGGGACGGATGGCATTGCAGCCTAAGATTGACTCGAGAGCACGTAATACTGCATTATTATAGAAGGTACCGCCCTGGACTACGATATGCTCGCCTAAGTCCTTGGGATCTGTAACCTTTATTACCTTATATAAAGCATTCTTGATAACGGAATAAGCAAGACCGGCTGAGATATCGGCTACGGTAGCGCCTTCCTTCTGGGCCTGCTTAACCTTTGAATTCATGAATACGGTACAGCGGCTTCCTAAGTCTATAGGATTCTCTGCGAAAAGAGCGATCTCGGAGAAATCCGATATCTCGTAATCAAGAGATTTCGCAAAAGTCTCGATAAAGGAACCGCAGCCGGAAGAACAAGCCTCGTTCAGCTGTACGGAGTTGACAGCGCCGTCTTTTATCCTGATACATTTCATGTCCTGACCACCGATATCGAGGATACAGTCAACCTCCGGGTCAAAGAATGCAGCTGCCTGATAGTGTGCCACGGTCTCTACCTCACCCTGGTCGAGCATGAGGGCAGCCTTTATCAGAGCTTCGCCGTAGCCTGTAGAACAGGAACGTACGATCTTTACGCCCTCGGGCAGCTTACCGTATATTTCTTTTATGGATCTGATGGCAGTCTTTAAAGGACTGCCGTTATTATTTGAATAGAAGGAATATAAAAGCTCACCGCTTTCACCGACTAAGGCTACCTTTGTGGTAGTGGAGCCTGCATCGATACCAAGATAAGCATTTCCTTTGTAGTCATCAAGAGAAGCCTTCTTTACCGAGTGGGAAGCATGTCTCTTCTTAAAAGCTTCAAAATCCTCCTTCGATGAGAAAAGAGGTGCCATACGGCTTACTTCGAACTTGATGTTTACATGATTCCTTAAGGTTGTATATAAATCCTTTAAACTGAATAACTGGATATCCTTTTCGGCCTTAGGATGTCCGCCGGGTAAAAGACATGATGAGAGAGCTGCACCCGCAGCAGCAAAAAGATGTGAATCTTTAGGGGAGATGGCTGTCTCGTCATTGAGATTTAACGTACGGATAAAAGCTGCCTTAAGTTCCGAAAGGAATGTAAGAGGACCGCCTAAAAATACAACCTTTCCTCTTATGGGCTTACCGCAGGCAAGACCGCTTATGGTCTGGTTTACTACAGCCTGGAAGATGGAAGCCGCTAAGTCCGGCTTGGTCGCACCTTCATTGATCAGGGGCTGGATATCGCTCTTGGCGAATACACCGCAGCGGGCTGCTATAGGATATATGGCTTTATAGCTTTTTGCATATTCGTTAAGACCTGAGGCATCGGTCTTAAGCAAGGATGCCATCTGGTCGATGAACGAGCCTGTACCGCCGGCACAGATACCGTTCATACGCTGCTCGATAGTGGAGCCGAAATAAATGATCTTTGCATCCTCGCCGCCGAGCTCTATGGCTACATCGGGCTTAACGGGGAGCGATTCGATGGCAGTGGATACAGCTATAACCTCCTGGGTAAAAGGGATACCCAGAAACTCTGCTATGGCAAGTCCGCCCGAACCTGTGATGGAACAGGCTGCCTCGATATCAGGATACTGCTTTAAGGCCTCGTCCGTTAAGTCGGCTAAGGTTTCCTGAATATTGGCAAAATGCCTTCTGTAATCGCTGAAAAGCTTATTGTTGTTTTCGTCCAGGAGCACTACTTTAACGGTAGTGGATCCTATATCAATACCGTATTTATACATTTTTTACTTCCTATGTAGTTTTACATTCAATGGAATGTAGTTTTTAAAACAAGATGCAAAATCTTACAACGTTTAGTAGTATAGCAAATTATGAAATTAAATACAAGTCGCGATTTGATTTTTATAAATAATTAATATTTTGGTTTTCTTTACTTTTCTTTACTTTTCGCCTTAGAAATGGTAGAATGTATATTGGTTATCTGTGCGGATTGACTTTAAAATTTTCTATCGGGAGGGTTTATATGGCATTTCTTCTTTCAGACGGAACTTTGGCTTCGGGTATATATCTTGACATTGAAGAATTTAACGGGGTAAAAAAAGCAGCCGGATGGCTGGCTGATGATATAGGTCTTGTTACAGGGGTAAAGGCAGAAGTAAGTACTGTAGAAAATATAGCAGATGTCAGATCGATAAAAGGCATCATCGCAGGTACTTTAGGGCAGTCATCTCTTATAGATAAGGCTTTGGAAGCATATGGGATTGATGCGGGCTTAATAAAAGGAAAACGTGAAGTATACGGTATTTTTGTTAAAAGTGATACCGTGATAGTGGCAGGCATCGAAAAAAGAGGAACCATATACGGACTGCTGCACATTTCGGAAGCTATAGGCGTAACGCCTCTTTGCTATTTCGGCGATACGGTACCGAAGAAATATAAAAAGATATACATTAAAGAAGATGAAGAGACTTTAGGCAGTACCGAAAAAGAAAATGAGCTTATCGTACGCGTATCGGGCGTATCCCGTGAGCCCTCGGTAAGATACAGAGGCTTTTTCATCAATGACGAATGGCCGGCTTTCGGTAACTGGTGCAATAAGCACTTCGGCGGTTTTACCGCGGAATGCTATGAGAAGGTATTTGAATATCTTTTAAGACTTAAAGGCAATTATATGTGGCCCGCTATGTGGAGCTCCATATTCAGTGCCGACGGCCCCGGACTTAAGTCAGCCGAGCTGGCAGATGAACTCGGAGTAGTCATGGGCACTTCGCACCATGAGCCCTGCTGCCGTGCGGGAGAGGAGTTCCAGAAGCTTAAAAAATCCAATCCGCAGTACGGAAATGACTGGAGCTATCTGACCAACCGCGAGGGTGTCACCACATTCTGGGAGGACGGATTAAAACGCAGCGGCAAATTTGAAAACGTCATAACAGTAGGTATGCGCGGAGAGGCTGATTCAAAGCTTTTTGCGGACGCTACCTTAGAGGACAATATAAATGTACTTAAAAACGTCATCACCTGCCAGAGGGCATTGATAGAAAAATATGCAAGGCCCGACCAGCCCATGATGCTCGCAGTATATAAGGAAGTGGAGGAGTATTATAAAGGAAGCGCCGACACACCCGGCTTAAAGGACTGGGAAGGACTTGACGGCGTGACACTTATGTTATGTGATGACAACTTCGGTAATCTGCGCCTCATGATGGATGACAGCAAGAGAGACCACAAGGGCGGTTACGGAATGTACTATCATTTCGATTATCACGGAGGTCCCGTATCCTACGAATGGATAAACAGCTCTTATCTGCCCAAGATCTGGGAGCAGATGACGACAGCCTATGATTTCGGTATCCGTGACATATGGATAGTAAACGTGGGCGACTTAAAGAATCAGGAAATCCCGCTTAGCTATTTCATGGACCTCGCATATGATTTTGATAAATACGGAACAGGTGCCCCCGGTAACTATAAGGGATACTTAAATGAGCTTATAGGTAAGCAGTTCGCAGGAGCAGATCCCGATACCGTAAGCGAGATCATCGCGACAGCGGACGGCTATATGAGACTCAACAACATCATAAAGCCCGAAGTATGCTCATCCGAGACCTTCAGTATCAACCATTATAACGAAGCAGGCAGGGTTCTTGATATCTGCAATGACTTAGAGAGAAGAACGGAAAATATCATGGAAAAACTGGATGCGGATGAAAAGGACGCATTCTTCAGCCTGATAGGATTCCAGGCACTTGCTTCATATAACCTTATAAAGATGCATATCTATTCCGCATACAATAAAAAATGCGCATACTCCGGCAGAGTGATAGCAAACAAGTATGCCGGTCTCATAAAGGAATGCATAAAGAAGGACAGGGACCTGACCGAACAATTCCACACCATGAAATTCGGAAAATGGTACGGCATGGGCATGTCCAAGCACATAGGATTTAAGAACTGGAACGAGGAAGGCTGCAGGATGCCGGTAATGGTATATGTGGAGCCTGAAGCAGGAAATGATGTGGTGGTATCGGACAACGATTCGGATGCATGTACAGGAGGCGGAGCATGGACCTCACGTCCTTTGAGGCTCACCGGATTTGATTACAGAGGCTGCGGAAGCTTTACCATATCTTCTGCAGGCAAAAACCCCGTGACATATACGATAGAGTGTACGGATACCGACATAGAGTTTTCCGGGAAAGACAACAAGTTCGTATTATCGGGTATCGCAGATTCAGAAAATGATGCCGTAGTAACAGTCAGTGCAAAAGAAGGCGCAGCGAGCGGCATGCACTCATTTATCGTAAAGACAAGTGCAGGCAGCATAAAAGTATTCTTCGAACTTAAAGCAGAAGAAAAAGCGGATGCAGCAGGAAAAGACGTACACACATTTACAGGTACCGTTTGCAATATAGCAGCTGATAAATACTCTGCCCTTATAAAAGGAAACGACGGGGAATTTAAGGAGATAGAAAGCTTCGGAAGACTCCTTCCCGGAGAAGAAGGAGGAGCCATAAAGGCATATCCCCAGGATATCTTCTTTAAAAACGGACCGGCAGCGGAATATAAGGTCTATGCACCCGTCTCAGGAAGCTATACGCTGTATCTTTATACCGCACCTTCCAATCCTTCATCGCCTTCCAACAGGATATCCTGCATGCTGAAGATAAACGGAAGCGGAGAGGTTCAGATCGATACCATACCGGAAAAGTATGCCGGTGGAGAAAACTCCTGCAGGGAGTGGTGCATGGCAGTACTTGAAAACGTAAGAAGGACAAAGGTACAGGCTGACCTTAAAAAGGGTGAGAATACCATAACGATAAGTCCCCTTTCACCGGGCTTTGTACTTGAAAAACTGATCCTGGTACTTCCCGAAAAAGAACTGCCCGGATCCAGGCTTTAAGCGGAATAAAAGCATATGAAAAAAGAATGTTTAAAATACCAGTCCATGGTCGAGAGCTTTCTTGAAGGAAGGCTCTCGGGATATGACCGGCAGAGCTTTATAGAGCATGTAAAAGAATGTAAGACCTGCCATGAGGAGCTTGAGATATATCACGTCATATTTTCCGTCATAGAAGAGCTTGACAGCGACTCGGACAAAGAGACCTCCAACTATATGGAGACGCTCGAAAGAAAGCTCGGAGCAGGCGGAAAAAAGGATACCAGGGACAAAAGGGCGGATGTCGCATACGGATTCCTTATCGCGGGAGTATCCGCGATCATAGCCGGAGTGGCGCTTCTGCTGTTCGGATGATACTAACCCTAAATACGGGACGGAGAAAAATGGATAACGATTACTTACTTTTGGTGGACGGTTCGAGCCTGCTTACAACGCAGTATTACGGCAACCTTCCGCGTGAGATATTATTTGCAAAAACCGAAGAGGATAAAAAGAAACATTATCATAAGATCATGCAGACCGCAAACGGAGTATATACCAACGCCGTATACGGTTTTATGCGTACACTCTTAAAGATCCTTAAAAGCCAGAAGCCGAAATACTTAGCAGTAGCATGGGATAAGAGCAGGAATACGTTCAGACGCGAGATATATGCCGACTATAAGGGCAACCGCGGTGAGACACCCGCACCCTTAAAGGAGCAGTTCATACTGTGCGAAGAGCTCCTTAGCGCTATGAACATAAAGCAGTTCATGGATGACAGGTTCGAGGCGGATGATTTCTGCGGTTCGCTTTCACGCAAGTTTGAAGACAGTATCCCGGTAAAGATACTTACCAAGGACAACGATTATCTCCAGCTTGTAACGGATAAGACCAATCTCTGGCTCATGCACGCAAGCTCCGATAAAACGGATGCACTGTATAAAAAATACGGTATAAAGCACGATGATTCCGTGCCTGACCGTGCATTTAACCTAACACCGGAGCTTGTAAAAAGCGAGTTCGGAGTATGGCCTAAGTCCATCAGCTCCTTAAAGGGACTGCAGGGCGATTCATCCGACAACATAAAGGGTGTACCGGGCATCGGACCGGCTACGGCAGTATCGCTCATAGCCGCATACGAGTCTGTAGAGGCACTCTATGATGATATAAGGGACTTAGACGAAAAAGGACAGAAGGCCAAAGCCCTCGAATGGAAGGAAAAACTCGGCATATCAAGGTCTCCGATGGGCCAGCTTCTTAAAAAGAGCGATACCGATCTCGTCGGGGAAGAAGCAGCTATGATAAGCAGGAAGCTTGCCGACATAAAATGCGATATACCGTTAGACGATGTGACGCTCGGATCCTTAGAGCTGCACCTTGATACGGCAAAAGCCAGACAGGAGTTTATGAAGCTGGAGTTCTCATCCCTTCGCATAGAGGATGATGAAGAAGCTTCCCCCGTAAAAAAGAACGAGGAGATCCTCATATCCGATTATTCAGAATTTGCGGCGCTTATCGATGAGATCGTAAAGTCCGGGACAGTAACGGGAGTATCATTAGCAGTGGACGATACGGCGAGATTCCACGGATTTAAGCCGGAAAAGATATTAGGAGCAGCATTCTCCTTTAACGATAAGGATTATGCCGTATATACCGAAGGCTTTATAACAGGAGCGGTCATAGCTGAATATTTGGGACGCCTGGTAAAAAGCGGGGCTGAGCTTGCAGTAGCAGACTTAAAGAAGTTCATGAAATATACAGGGCTATCGGAGTACGGCAGCTGTTTTGACGTATCGGTTGCTGCTTATCTGATAAATCCCCTCATCGGGAACTACGACTATACAGTAGCCGCATCAGTTGCAGAGTTAAGCATCCCCGCATCCAGGCAGGATATACTGGCTAAGACCACGGCAGTCGAAGCTTATTCGGAAAAAAGAGAAGCCCTTACGCGTTACCTTTTTACAGAAGCGGAGACACTTGCAAAATGCGCTCCGGTGCTTAAAAGCATGCTTTCCGATACAGGGATGTCATCACTCTATAATGATATAGAGCTGCCCTTAACGGTAGTATTAAAAGAGATGGAAGAAAACGGCATCACGGTATTAAAGGACGAGCTTGCAAGCTTCGGACAAAAGCTTGATGCCGATATAAAGGTACTTGAGGAAGAGATATATGCCGGCTGCGGTGAGAGATTCAACATCAATTCACCCAAGCAGCTCGGTGTCATATTGTTTGAAAAGCTGAAGCTTCCGGGCGGGAAAAAGACCAAGACCGGGTATTCCACTTCGGCGGATATACTCGAACAGTTAAAGATCGAAGACCCCGTAGTGGAAAAGATACTTAACTACAGGCAGCTTACCAAGCTAAAATCCACATATGCGGACGGCTTAAACGAATACATCGATGAGGACGGAAGGATAAGGACCAGCTTTAACCAGACGGTCACGGCTACCGGCAGGCTTTCAAGCACAGAGCCCAATCTGCAGAATATCCCCATAAGAGAGAAATTAGGCAGGGAGCTTAGAAAAGTATTTGTGGCAGGAGACGGAAAGACCTTGGTCGATGCCGATTATTCACAGATAGAGCTTAGGATACTCGCATCGTTATCGGGAGACGAAAAGCTTATATCCGCATATAAGAACTCTGCAGACATACATTTAAGCACTGCGGCAGCGGTATTTAAGGTACCTGAAGATAAGGTCACCAAAGAGCTCAGAAGCAGGGCCAAGGCAGTTAACTTCGGTATAGTATACGGTATCAGCTCGTTCGGATTGGGTACAGGCCTCAATATCCCGAGAAAAGAAGCTGAAGAATATATAAAAAGCTATTTTGAGACCTACCCCGGAGTAAAAAAATACCTTGACGGATGTAAGGAGACAGCAGCCAAGAACGGATACAGCACCACCGCATTCGGAAGAAGAAGACCCATCCCGGAGCTTTCCTCCTCCAATTTCATGCAGCGTTCATTCGGCGAAAGGATAGCCATGAATTCACCCGTGCAGGGAAGCGCGGCAGATATCATAAAGATAGCGATGCTTAAGGTGTATAAAAGGTTAAAGGAAGAGATCCCTACAGCCAAGCTCCTCTTGCAGATACATGATGAACTGCTTGTGGAAGCAGAGGAAAAGGATACGGAAGCGGTTATACGGATAATGACCGAAGAGATGCAGAAAGCTGCAGACTTCCCGGTAGTGCTCGAGGTAGGAGCCTCCACCGGAAAAAGCTGGTATGACGCACATTGATACTATAGAAAGGACAAAGCGGATGAAGATAATCGGACTTACCGGAGGGATAGGAAGCGGGAAATCCTTTGTGGCAGGAGTAGCCGAAAACAATTTCCCGGTACTTCACATCAGTACGGATGAGATAGCCAGAAGACAGATGCAAAAAGACGGCATAAGCTTTAAGCGTGTGGTGAAAACGTTTTCAAAATACACTGACTGCCTATTAAGTGAAGACGGCGAGATCAACCGTCCCGAGTTATCGAAGATCGTGATGAATGATCCTAAACTGTTAAAAAAGCTTGATAAGATAACGCATCCCGCAGTCATAGACGAGCTTTATACGATCATCTCCATCGAAAAATCCAAAGGGAAATACTCGGCGGTCCTTATAGAGACAGCACTATTGTACGAAGCCGGGATAGATGAAATGTGCGATGAAGTGTGGTATGTATATGCACCAGTAAGCACCAGGAGCAGCAGACTTATGGAGAAAAGGGGATACACCCCGGAAAAGACGGAAATGTTCTTAAAGAACCAGCAGTCCGAGGAAGAGTTTTTAAAACGTGCCGACAGGACTGTACCAAACGGTGCGGACGTCACCGAAGAAGATATGATACATATCATTTCGGCTTATCTTTAAGCTTAAAAATGTGATCACAAGGAAAAGAGAGTAAGAAGATGGATGAGGTTAAAGCCTTTGAAAATATGGTATTCGGTCTTGATATAGGTACCAGGAGCGTAGTAGGTACGGTCGGATACAGAAAGCCTTCGGGCGAGTTTATCATCTTGGCGCAAAAATCCGCATGCCATGAGACCAGAGCCATGCTGGACGGCCAGATACATGATATCGGCAAAGTGGCCGATACCGTATGCCATATCAAGTACGAGCTCGAAAAAGAGCTTGATACGACCTTAGATAAGGTATGTATAGCGGCAGCAGGCAGAGTCCTAAAGACAGTAAATATAAGAATGGACTATGACTTAGGCGATGACATGGTCGTGACCGAGGACATGGTATATACCATGGAGCTCATGGGAATGGAGCAGGCACATGCAAAGCTCAGGTCCATGGAAAAGGACGGGACGGAATATTACTGCGTAGGATACTCGATAGTAAAATATTATCTCGGAAATGTCCAGCTGACCAATCTCGTAGGACACAGAGGAAATAAGATATCGGCCGACGTACTTGCGACCTTCCTTCCGAGAGATGTGATAGACGGTCTGTATTCCGTATGCGATAAGGCAGGACTTAAGGTCCTTAACCTGACCTTAGAGCCCATCGCCGCCATAAATGTAGCCATACCCGAGAAATTCAGGCTGTTAAATCTGGCACTAGTAGATATAGGAGCGGGTACTTCGGATATCTGTATCACGCGTGAGGGCAGTATCACGGGATACGGCATGCTCCCGTGCGCAGGGGACTATCTCACCGAAAGCATAATGTATGCGCTGCTTACCGATTTTGCGACAGCTGAACAGGTAAAACTCGACTTTTCTGCTGATATGGAGAACATACCCTACACCGATGTCATGGGAACTAAGCAGACCGTAACATCGTCTTATATAAAGGAAGTGCTCTCGGAGCCGTTTAAAAAGCTTGCAGGTCTTATAGCCGATAAGATCACGGAACTGAACGGCGGGGACAAGGTAGGTGCCGTATTTATTGTAGGAGGCGGCGGAAAAAATCCCGAATTTGCAGGGCTTTTGTCAGAGGCGATAGGACTTCCCAATACACGTGTCGCTCTCCGTGGCGAAGAGGTATTTACGAATATAGTGACACCTGATAATACTCCGGTAAACGATCCCATGATGGTGACTCCCATCGGTATATGCCTTAACTACTATGAGCAGAACAACAACTTCATAGTGGTAAAGATCAACGGAGTGGATATCAAGCTCTATGATAACGGCAAATTAAATGTCATGGATGCGGTCTTAAGCATCGGCATGGGCAATGCGGACATATTCCCTAAAAAGGGAAAGGACCTCACATTTACCGTAAACGGGGAACAAAAAAAAGTAAAGGGACATAACGGAGAATCCGCATTTATCATGGTAAACGGAGAAGAAGCCGGAGTCATCACACCGGTCAAATGCAATGACATCATTAACGTCAAAGAATCCACCGTAGGCGAAGACGGACATATGAAGGCCGGCGGACTTGACGAATATAAAAAAGGAATCTTCTTTATTATAAACGGCAAACAGGTAAGGTTTGAAAAAAAGATAAGGGTAAACGGAAGAGAAGAAGACAGGGACTACGATATACTTGAGGGAGACAGCGTGGAGCTGTCCGACCATTACACTTTAGGTGAACTGTTAAAGAAGCTCGATGTGCCCGAGGGACATAAAGTGATACTTAACAACCGCGATATCTCCCCGGATACCTGTGACCCTTATGAAAAGATCTATGAAAACTACATAATAGACATAGTAAAGGATAATAGCAGCGACGAGGATAAAAAAGAGACCGTAAGCAGCAAATCTGAAGAAAAAGATGAAGGATCGGCAGCTCTAAAGGATCAGTACGAGCAGCTTGCCGAAAAGACAAAAGTGCTTTCGGATGAGCTTGAGAAGCTTAAATCCATGGGAGTAAATGTGGAAGGGCTGAAGATTCCCGAGCTTTTATCAAAGGATGTACAGGTAATGGTCAATAATGTACCGGTACTTCTTCAGGGCAAACACGAATATACATTTGTGGATGTCCTCGACTTTTATCCGTTCAATACATCCACCCTGCAGGGGACAAGGATCGTCTGCAAGAGGAACGGGATCGATACGGACTTTTTCTCACCTGTACAAGAGGGAGATATATTGGAATTATACTGGGCGTAACGGAGGCTTTTAAAAGTGGAATTCTGCAGTATTGCGAGCGGCAGCAGCGGCAATTGTATATTTGTGGGAACGGATGAAGCAAACATACTGATAGATGCCGGCATAAGCGCAAAAAAGATTTGTGAAGGATTAAAAGGGATAGATATAGACCCTTCGGATATAGACGGTATATTTGTCACTCATGAACATATAGACCATATCCAGGGCATATCGACTTTTGCAAAAAAATACCCTGTGGAGATATTCGGGACGAAAAAAACATTGAAGGCTCTTTCGGCCAAGTTTGACGGGGATTTCGGGGACAGCGTGTTTACCGAGATCGTACCGGATATTGACTTTTCTTATAAAGATGCTATAATACATCCGTTTGCAGTTTCACATGATGCTGCCGATCCGGTAGGGTACCGGATAGAGTCGGAAGGTAAGAGACTGGCCATCGCGACGGATATGGGCTTCTTTGACGACAGGATAGTGAACTGCCTTAAAGATCTTGATGCCATATGCATCGAGGCCAATCATGACATAAATATGCTCATGGTCGGAAAATACCCGTATAACTTAAAGCAGCGTGTATCGGGACCTAAAGGGCATCTGTCAAATGATGCGGCAGCGGACTTACTCTGCAGGATATTCAGTGAAAGACTGAAATACATCATGCTGATACACTTAAGTAAGGACAATAATTACGCCGAGCTCGCATACGAGACCGTGAGGGCGGAGCTCCTCACCAGATGCTGCAACAGTTCGGTGATACTTGATGTAGCCGGGAGAAGTGCGGTATCGGATATTTACAACATAATCTGAGGATGCGGAGCAGCCTTAGATTACCGAGGAAACGCGTAATGCGTTTTCGAGGTGACCTTTATTAAACATGTAAAAGTTTCAAATAATGTAACAACTATGTAATATATTTGTAACATTTGGAATGCAAAATAAACTTAACAAGGAAAATGAAAGTATTAAATTAAAGCTTAACAGGAGGACGTAAATATGCAGAAAGTGGTTATCACCGTTGTAGGTAAGGATAAGGTCGGTATCATGGCCAGAGTATGTACATATCTTGCAGATAACGGCATAAACATTCTTGATATATCGCAGACCATTGTATCAGGCTACTTCAATATGATGATGATCGCGGATATGGGAGATAAGATCAAGGAATTTGAGAAGGTAAAATCGGAACTTGATGAAATGGGTACATCGATAGGAGTGCAGATACGTCTTCAGCGTGAAGAGATATTCGATATGATGCACAGAATCTGATAATAGGAGCATGATCTCATGATAAATATATCGGAAGTAACTGAAACAAATGAAATGATCCAGCATGAAAATCTGGATGTGCGTACCATCACGATGGGCATCAGCCTTTTTGACTGCATAGACAGCTCGCTTGATGAATGTACGAAGAAGATCTATGACAAGATATGCAAAAAAGCCGGAAAGCTTGTAGAGACAGGTGAACACATCTCACAGAGCTTCGGTATCCCGGTAGTAAATAAACGTATATCGGTAACCCCCATAGCTACCGTCGGTTCATCCGCATGCAAAACAGAAGAGGACTATATAAAGATAGCCGAGACTCTGGACAAAGCGGCCGAGACCGTAGGCGTCAACCTGATAGGCGGTTATTCCGCAATGCTTGCAAAAGGTAATACCGATAAGGAACTGATATTCCTTAACTCCATACCCGAGGCACTTAAAGTCACAAGCCGCGTATGCAGCTCTGTCAATGTAGGTTCGTCCCGTACCGGTATCAATATGGATGCCGTAAGACGCATGGGCGATATCGTACTTGAGACAGCGAGAGCTTCATACGGTACGGAGAGCTTAGGCGCTGCAAAGCTTGTGGTATTCTGTAACGCACCTGATGACAATCCTTTTATGGCAGGCGCATTCCACGGTATCACCGAGGGGGAGTCGGTCATAAATGTCGGCGTAAGCGGCCCCGGTGTAGTAAAGAAAGCATTGGAAGCAGCAAGGGGAGCGGACTTTGAAGTACTCTGCGAGACCATAAAGAAGACCGCATTTAAGATAACACGTGTAGGACAGCTTGTAGCACGTGAGGCAGCATCACAGCTTGGCGTACCTTTCGGTATAGTAGACCTGTCACTTGCTCCCACACCTGCTGTCGGCGACAGCGTGGCTGAGATATTGCAGGAGATAGGACTCGAGTATCCCGGTGCACCCGGTACCACAGCGGCACTTGCGCTTCTTAACGACCAGGTAAAGAAGGGCGGAGTAATGGCAAGCTCATATGTAGGCGGCTTGAGCGGTGCATTCATCCCCGTCAGCGAGGACCAGGGCATGATAGATGCCGTAGAGGCAGGAGCCCTTACCTTAGAGAAACTCGAAGCCATGACATGCGTATGCTCTGTAGGACTTGACATGATAGCCATACCCGGCGACACACCCGCAGAATCAGTAGCAGGTGTCATAGCCGACGAGATGGCCATCGGTATGATAAACAACAAAACAACGGCAGTAAGACTGATACCTGCCATCGGAATGAAGGTCGGCGATACGCTCAACTTCGGCGGATTGTTCGGCTATGCTCCGGTTATGCCCGTAAACACCTTCTCATGTGAGAAATTCGTAAACAGAGGCGGCAGAATACCCGCACCTATACATAGTTTTAAGAACTAAAACTATTCGCAGCTAAATCTGTGGAAAGCAAAGCGCAAGCTTGCTTGCAGATTTGCTTATACACAGATTAAGCTACGAAAGCTGGGCAAAACTAACGAGTAAACAAAAGCCGCGTAGCGGCGGCTTACGGCGAAGCCGGAAGGTTTATGAGTGGTTTTGAGCAGCGGCGAATAGTTTATAACAAATATACGAGGACTAAAAATGAGTGATTTTGACGACGACGATCTTGAGTTTGATGATGATCTTCCGGAACTTGACTTGAGCGACCTCGACAATATCGAGGAAGTAAAAGGTGCGAGGACATCAAGAAGCTCGGCGCTCACAAAATACGAGCAGCCTGATGATATCGCAGATGACGGTGATATCGATGCTCTTATAGAATATGAGGCGATGCGCGCCCTTGATATAAATGAATACGGCGATGAGGACGAAGAAACGCTTTTGGACGACGAGGACGATGCCGAGTATTATGATTATACGGAAGAGGATTTTGAGGACGAAGTGAAAAAGAAAAAAGGCGGAAAGAAAGCCTTAAAGATCATTATCGGAATACTTATATTCCTGCTTGCCTGTGCGGCATTTTTAAGATATACAAAACCGGGCAGACAGATAGCATATAAGATAGCTGCAATGTGGATACACAGCAATGTCAATCAGGAACCCGTAGACGATCCGGATGACAATACCGTATTCGTACCGGGCGATACCGAAGACACCGATCCTAAAAATGTGGACGATCCAAACGTAACACCTGAGATCACCCCTGAGCTCATAGATACCCCTGAGGTTGTGGATGTGGTAAAGGAGCCCAGGTCCGAGGATTATGTAAGGACATACCTTTTGTTCGGCGTGGAAAGTATATATGTGGATAATGACGGCGTGATCAGATTTGACAGCTCAAGCTCGGGAAATACTGACGCCATCATACTTCTCTCGGTCAATACCCGTGATAACTCGATAAAGCTTACTTCACTTTTAAGAGACACGTATGTTGAGATACCCGGATACAAGGAGAGCGTGGACGGCGTACCTTACGGAGACAAGATCAATTCCGTATACTCCAAGGGATTCAGGACCGGAGAGACATCCGAAGAGAAGAAGAAAAACGGCGCAGAGCTTCTTATGAAGGTCATTGAGAACACCTATGACATAGATATCACAGGCTATGCTTTCGTTAACTTCTCAAGCTTTGAAAAGATCATCGACAGGTTAGGCGGTATCGACCTCCAGCTTGGAGAGAAGGAAGCCGCATACCTGTGCAAGACCAATTATATATCAAAAGAACAGTACAGAACCGTACAGCCCGGCTGGAACCACATGAACGGCAACCAGGTACTCGGATACTGTCGTGTAAGAAAGGAAGTCACCTTAGGCGGTGCCAGCAACGATTACGGAAGGACCCAGAGACAGAGACGTGTGATCAATGCCGTAGTACAGCAGTACAAGAGCTTAAGCTTTACCAGTATGTACTCGGTGCTTAAGGACTGCCTCGGATATATCAATACAAGTCTTACAGAGGAACAGTTTGCAGAGCTTCTGGAAAATGTCGTAGAGAACAAAACCTATACCATCAACCAGATGAGACTTCCCGCCGACGAACTTTTTGTCGACAGCGGAAGAAAAGGAAAATGGAACGGATATACAAATATAACTTACGCTATTGTACTTGACGGTTACTTAGAGCAGAACATCAAGAGACTTCATCAGTTTGTATTTTTGGATGAAGAGGAGGAGTCTGCGCCACAGTAAGGAGTTTTTAAATGGAAGAAAATAAGGATGAGCAGAACTTAGTACCCGAAGCTGATACAGAGAAAGCAGCTGAAGTTTCGGTTACGGAAACTGTCAAAGAAGCAGTCACGGAAACTGTCCCCGAAACGGAAGAGGACGATTTCGCGGAAGAGCTTCTGGAAATGGAGCACGAAGAAGCCGACAATGAGATCATAGAAGGCTTAGGTGAGTCCATCAATAAGCAGGTAGCATTAGAAATAGAACCCCTTGTTCCGGAAGAGGCTTCAGGTGCTGATGACGGCTCCGGCAGCGATGGCGGAAACGGAGGAGAAAAGGAAGAGAAAAAAGGCATATTGGGATTTTTCTCTAAGATCCCGAAGTGGGCCTATATTGTAGGCGGTATCGCACTTTTTATCATCGTACTGGTAGTGATCCTAAATTTGAGCGGACTCGGCGTAAAGATAGTCAGCTGGTTTATCGACAGAAATGTAAGGCATGAGGAGATAGATGCCAATGTATCCCCGGTACCTACGCTTCCCGAGGATGACATAGATAAGTTTAAGGATCTGCTGACCCCGATCCCCACATCAGCTACCACACCTACCCCTGAGCCTACGGCAGTACCGCTCAAATTTGATAAGACGATCATGAACATACTGCTCGTCGGTGTGGAAAATATCGATCCCGTGACGGGCGAGAGCCTTACAGGGAAGACCACCAGCCGGGGCAGGACTGACTCAATCGTACTTTTGACCATCAATTCCGAGGATAAGACCATTAAGCTCACCTCATTTATGAGAGACTGCTATGTCAGCATCCCCGGCAAGGAGAGCAACAGGATAAATGCGGCATATGCGAAGGGCGGAGTTGCACTTTTATATGACACCTTAAAGGAAAACTTCGGTATAGTGCCGGATAATTACGCACTGGTCAACTTTGAAGATTTCAGGACGATAGTTGATTCTTTGGGCGGAATAGATATTAAGCTTTCGAAGAAAGAAGCCGATTATCTTAATAAGACCAATTATATCTCGCAGCCGGAAAACCGTAATGTGAAAGAAGGCTTAAACCACATGAACGGCGACCAGGCTTTAGGATTTAGCAGAGTAAGACATGTAGCTACAAAAGAAAACGAAAAGAGCGATTTCGGACGTACAGACAGGCACCGTGAGGTTATAAGAGCCATAATCGCACAGCTTAAAAAGCTGGGATATATGGATCTGTTTAAGTTCGGGTTGGAGTGTCTGCCGCTTGTCACCACCGACGCAGACGCAGAGATCATAGAGAAATACTTAAATATGGTAATCGATATCGGTGTAGGAAATGTTGAACTTGAGGATTTCCGTATACCGCAGGACCACACATACAATTATCTGACAGTCGACAAGATGAGCGTATTACAGATAGATATCGCAAAGAACAGGGATCTTCTGTGGAAATTTATATATGGGGCATCAGAAGAGGAAGTAAAGAAGAAGGAACAGCAATAAAATAATATTGATCGGAGAAGGTTTATGGAGATACAAATGTGGAGGGAAATCCTTGAACCGTACGCTTTAGCGGTGGATGAGCTCAAGGTAAAGTTTGAGCATGTGCAGAATGCTTACAGAAATGCAGGACTTTATTCACCCATAGAGCAGATATACGGCAGGGTAAAATCCATATCATCACTTTTGGAAAAGGTTCAGAAGAAGCATATTTCCCTTGATGATATCGAGGATCATATCGATGATATAGCCGGAATCCGTATCATATGCCAGTTCGTGGAGGACATATATAAGGTAGCCGAGCTCATAGGCAAGCGAAGCGACATGATCGTCATCGAGGAGCAGGACTATGTAAAGGACAGGAAGGCTTCGGGATACAGAAGCTACCATATGGTAGTAAAATATGTTGTAGAGACTATAAACGGACCAAAAGAACTGCATGTGGAGATCCAGATAAGGACCTTAGCGATGAACTTCTGGGCTACCATAGAGCATTCACTGCAGTACAAGTACCGCCAGAACATGCCCGCATCCCTGCGTGCAAGACTTCTTAAGGCAGCAGATGCCATCGGTGTCTTAGACAGCGAGATGGCAGAGGTACGAGAGGAGATCATGGACGCACAGAACACGTTCACGCTGCGATCTAATCTTGTGGCAGATATCCTTAACAATATCCAGAACCTGTATAAAGCTGCCAACAAACGTGAGATCATAAAGATACAGGATGAATTCTTTAAGATATACGCATCCGAGGATCTGGAGCATCTCGAAAGATTTGCAAAAGAACTCGACACCATATCGGAAGGCTACAGAGCCCAGAGCTTAAGATGATTATGAATGATAATAAATCATGGCTTCCTTTAGAATTCCTGCATGAAATGCAGGAACTCTTAGGAGCCGAATACGAAGCATTCCTTGCTTCATATGACGGTGACCACTACCGGGGGATAAGGTGCAATACCTTAAAAGTCACCCCCGATGTGTTCGAGAAAAAAGTTCCGTTTGTATCGGGCAAGGTCACCTGGACCGACAACGGATATTATACGAATGAAGAAGAGCAGCCTGCAAAGCATCCTTATTACTTTGCAGGTCTGTACTATATTCAGGAACCTTCAGCCATGCTTCCCGCAGCCTTGCTCGATGTAAGACCGGGAGACAGGGTCCTTGACTTATGCGCCGCACCCGGAGGAAAAACCACCGAGCTCGGAGCAAAGCTAAAAGGAAAGGGAATACTAGTCAGCAACGACATCAGTGCATCGAGAGCCAAGGCATTGGTAAAAAATGTAGAGCTGTTCGGTATAAAAAATGCGGTGGTGGTAAGCGAAGCCCCTGAAAAGCTTGCAGAAAGATTTGAAGGATATTTTGATAAGATATTGGTAGATGCACCCTGCTCCGGTGAAGGTATGTTCAGAAAGGTGCATTCCATAGCCAAAAACTGGGAACAGTACGGATCACAGTATTATGCCGATATCCAGCGTACCGTGCTCCCGGCTGCTGTAAAGATGTTAAGACCGGGCGGTCTCATGCTGTATTCGACCTGTACCTTCTCTAAATTAGAGGATGAGGACAGCGTAACATTTATCCTGCAGAACTTCCCCGATATGGAAGTAGCGGATGTGATAGATTTTGACGATCCGCGGTACGAGGGATTTGTACGGGGGTTCGGCCTTGAGAAAACCATCAGGCTCTTCCCTCACAGGATAAAGGGAGAGGGACATTATGCGGCCTTATTGCGAAAGAAGGAAGCATATGCTGCTCAGAACTCCTGTAATGCTAAAGACTTCAGTGATACTCAGGACCACGGCATCATTGCGGGCTCCGATGTTATTCCGAGCGAAGCAAAGAATCTTTATGACACCCGCACAAGAGCAAGATATAAAAAGATAAGTGACGAAGCCTTTGATTTCTTTGAAAAGATCGGCTTCCCGATAGATGCGTCACGCCTGTGGGTGAATGATAACAAGATATTCCTTCTCCCTGAAGAAATGCCTGATTTCTCGAAATTAAGAGTATTAAGGACGGGGCTTTTCTTAGGAGAGATGAAGACAGGAAGATTCGAGCCCTCGCAGTCGCTTGCATTAGCATTAAAGGCAGATGAATACGACAACGTACTTAACTTGCCGGCAGGTGATGACCGCGCGGTAAGGTACTTAAAGTGCGAGAGCATCGATATAGAAGACGGTGAGGCAAAAGACGGATATTGTCTCGTGCTTACGGACGGTTACCCATTAGGATGGGCGAAAACAGATAAGGGCAGATTAAAAAATAAATATCTGCCGTCATGGAGGCTCCAGTAGCCTCTTTTTTCGTTGACATCAAAAAACGATAGTTATATAATGTAAGATAGGTTTATATAGGCTAAAGCGGAAGGAGCTAATAATGTTATGAGAAATGGTATTCATTTAAGAAAACTAAATATCGTAATGCTTATTATTACCGTAGCGTTTTCCATAGGTCTGATAATAGCGATGAACTTGACCGGAAAGATCAACAAAGACTCCAACAAATATACACAGCAGGTCATTGACCGTAAAAACAGTTCTTCAGACCTGATGAGGGCGTCGGATTATCTTACCGAACAGATGCAGGTATTTACGGTTACCGGTGACAGACAATATCTGGATAATTATTTCACTGAAGCCAAGGTAACAAAAAGACGTGAAAATGCACTTGCCGTATTAAGCCAGGGCAATACCAGATCAGCGGCATTCCTTAACTTAAGCGCTGCCATGGATGAGTCTGTAAGCCTGATGAATACGGAGTATTATGCAGCACGTCTTACCATTATCGCATATGGACTGAATATCACGGATTTCCCCGAAGAGATACAGAATGTAGAGCTCGCTCCGGAAGATCGTCCCGAATCTGTGTCCGACCGCGATGCCTTAAAAGAAAAAGCCATGCTGCTCATGCACGGAGTAGAATACCAGAAGAGCAAAAGCAAGATCTCTGCAAATATCGACAAGTGTTTACAGGAACTTGACAGGGAGATGGAAGAAAAGCAGAAGGATTATGCCTCAAAATTGTCCCGCCAGCTCCTTATAGAAAACATCCTTACCATACTTATCGTTGTCACCATGCTTGCTATGGTATTTATCACATACAGGCTGGTAATACGCCCGCTTAAGTATTCCGTAGACCTGATACGTGACGAACAGGACCTTCCCGTAAGCGGAGCATATGAGATCCGTTTCCTTGCCAAAACCTACAACCTTATGCATCACACCAATATGCAGAGCAAGGAAAAGCTTACATATGAAGCTACACATGACAAGCTGACAGGACTTTACAACAGACGCGGATACGATTTTCTTATGGATAATGTCGATTTGGAGACTTCTGCACTTTTACTATTTGATATCGACCACTTCAAGAGTATAAACGACACATACGGACACGATGCCGGCGACAGGATACTTACCAGAGTAGCGGATACTGTATTCGGCAACTTCAGAGCCCAGGATTATATATGCAGGATCGGCGGCGACGAGATGGCTGTCATCATGGTACATACCGAACCGGCGCTGGCTTCACTTATAGAAAGCAAGGTAAAGAAGATCAACAAGACATTAAGCGTGAGCGACGGAGACGACCCCGGCGTAATGTTAAGCTGCGGCGTGGCATTCGGTGAGAGCGGCAGTTCTTCGGACAGTCTGTTCAAAGAAGCCGACACCTGCCTGTATGAGGTAAAGGATGGATTGAAAGAGGAAATATCCATCTGTACGCGTGAAAAGAAAAAAGCAAAGCATTAAAGAAGCCAAAAGGAACAGCAATGGGTATATTAGACAACATTGATGCAGTGATATTTGACATGGACGGTACATTGATCGATTCCATGTGGATGTGGGAACAGATAGATATAGATTATCTCGCCAAGTTCGGATACACACTTCCGTCGGACCTTCAGGAATGTATAGAGGGGATGAGCTTTACGGAAACGGCGGGTTATATACAGAAAAGGTTCAATATACCCGAAGATACAGACACCATGATGAACACATGGAATGACATGGCGTTTGAGTATTACAGGACAAAGGTGGACTTTAAACCCGGAGCGCGAGAGTTCCTTACAGAGCTGAAAAAACGCGGCATAAAGACCGGCATGGCCACAAGCAACTCCATGGAGCTTGTAAATGTGGTACTCGATCACCTAAATGCCCATGAGTATTTTGATGAGATACATACATCTTCTGAGGTAAAATATGGGAAACCGTTCCCGGACATATATCTTTTAGTAGCGGAAAAGCTGGGAGTTCCCCGTGAGAGATGCCTTGTATTTGAAGACATACTTCCGGGTATCTGGGCAGGCAGGGCCGCCGGGATGAAGGTATGCTCCGTATATGACAGGTACGCTCATCAGGAGATAAAGATCGCGATGAAATATTCCGACTGGTACATCAGAGGATTTGATGTATTGATGGATACACCGTCACTCTTTTAATGAAAGAGGTACTTAATGGAACGACTCGATAAAATCCTCTCCAACTTCGGCGGCATCTCAAGGACAGAAGCCAAACTGGCATTAAAAGCCGGCCGCGTAAAAGTAAACGGAACGGTGATAAAAGACCCGGCGTTAAAAGCGGACGATAATGATGAGGTAAGTTTAGACGGAAAGGTACTTGTAAGGCAAAAATACAGGTACTTTTTGTTAAATAAACCGGCAGGATATATATCATCTACCGAACCCGAACCGGGCGATACCAGCCCGAATGTGATCAGCCTATTTAAAAACGAAGGAGTAAAAGGTCTTTTCCCGGTGGGAAGACTTGATAAAGATACCACCGGACTTCTGATCGTCACCAATGACGGAGAGCTCGGGCACAGGCTCACGGCACCCGGCAAGCACGTGGATAAGACATATATCGCGAAAGTCAGGGGAGAACTAAATGAAAGTGCAATAGAAGCCTTTGCCGAAGGCTTCGAGTTTAAGGAGTTCACATCAGCACCGGCCAGATTAGAGATACTTGAAGTACTGCAGCAAGCAGTGATTACAGCTCCGGAAGCTACAGACCAAGAGCCGATGCCTCCGGCGCAAGTATCCCTTACCATGGCAAAAGTCACTATACATGAAGGCAAGTTCCACCAGGTAAAAAGGATGTTCCAAAAAGTCGGTTGCGAGGTAGCGGAGCTAAAGCGCATATCCATGGGCGCACTTAACCTGGATGAAACACTTAAGCCGGGTGAATACAGGGAATTAAAGCCTGAAGAATTGAAAAATATAATGCCGTGACAGGTATGATCGTTACCCTTAAGCCGTGATATTATCGGCTTGAGGGTATTTATCTTGACGAAACATGTAATAAGTTATAAGATAAAATGAAACCTGTAATAAGTTATAAGATGATTTATATTCAAAAATGATTTGGAGGAAGAATCCGGTGAATTTTAAAAGAAAAGGTGAGCAGGGATATATAAGTTTCATGAAGAAGTTCAACCTGCTTGTAACGGTAGTATGTTTTTTACTTGCAGCAGGCCTGTTCCTGATCGGTATATCCATATATGAGACGAAGGCAAATGTCCTGACTATAGTCGGAGCGCTGTTTGTGATACCTGCAGCCAGATTTATGACTGTGTGGATATTGTTCCTGCCCCATAAGTCGGTGACCGAAGAAGAGTACGATAAGGTGTTCAAATCTATGAAAGCGGGCAATCTGCTCTATGCTGACGTACTTTTTACCTCTACGGAAAAAGCATACGGAGTATCATTCCTCGTAGTTACGGGGGATAAGATATTTGCTTTGGCAGAAAAAAATGTGAATAAGCTTGAGGACTATCTTAAAGATATACTAAAAAGAAGAGCTTTCGCGATAAAGGCTACCTGTACGGATGATAAGGCAAAGTTCATGAACTTCTTAAAGAGTGCAGATGCTTACGGCGAGAAAACATATGCCGACGATGCAGCAAAGGAAGCCGACAACTTAGAGAGAAACAGGCTCCGTGAAGTACTTGAAAGTTTTATGGCTTAATAAGCCTTCCCCTTGAGGTGTTATAGTCGAATGCTAAAGCATTCGACGTTGGATGAGGTGTGCATGCAGATCATTACAGTCGGGAAAAATGAAGAAGGCCAGCGTCTGGACAGGATACTGATACGGCTTCTGCCGAATGCCGGTAAGGGGCTTCTTTTTAAGATGCTCAGAAAAAAGAATATAGTCCTTAACGGCAAAAAAGCAGAGGGCAGTGAACGGCTGAACTTGGGTGACGAGATAAAGATGTTCTTTTCCGATGAATCCTACGCTAAGCTATCCGGAAGGGAAACCGCCGGCATTTCGGGAAGTGATGAAAATGTATTATCCCTTCAAAACAATGAAACGAAAGAGAACACACACACCGATAAAAGCCGGGGCGAGAAACTTGCGGTGCAGTTAAGCAATATGATAGTCTACGAAGACGATGACGTGATAATCCTTGATAAACCCAAAGGAGTATTATCCCAGAAGGCGGAGAATACCGACATATCACTGAACGAAATGCTCATCGCATATATGACCGGAAAAGGAGAGCTGAGTGAAGAGCAGCTAGCCACCTTTAAGCCGTCTATGTGCAACCGCTTGGATAGGAATACTTCAGGACTCATATGCGGCGGGAAAACACTAAAAGGCCTAAGAGGGCTTTCGGAGCTTTTCAGATCCAGGGACCTTGATAAATACTACCTCTGCATAGTAAAGGGTAAGATTGAAAAGCCCCAAAGGATAGAAGGATACCTCATAAAAGACGAAGCCTTAAACAGGGTATCAGTCAAGCCGCTGTCTGTGCATGATGGGGGCAGAGAAAAAGATATAAAAGAATCAAAGATAGTAACGGAATATAAGCCTCTTGGCTACGGTGAGGGCTGCACACTCTTAGAGGTAAAGCTCATAACCGGAAAAAGCCATCAGATAAGAGCACATCTGGCATCCATAGGACATCCGTTAGCAGGAGACATGAAATACGGCGACGAGATGTTTAACAGCAGCGTACGTGATAAATATAAGATAAAAAGTCAGGTGCTACGTGCTTACCGCATGGTATTCCCTAAAGACTGCGGGGAGCTTAAACAGTTAAACGGAAAAGAGATAAAGCTGGATAAGGACGATGAGTTTTTCATCTGAATGACACCGGGATCGGTCAACGGGAATACAAAATGACACCAAGACCGAACAGAGGGAGAAAATATGCCATCATGGAATTCACGCGGCCTCAGGGGCTCTGCCTTAGAGGAAAGCGTCAATATGACAAATGAAAAATACAGGGAGCAGGGGCTTGCACTCATACAGAAAATACCCACCCCGATCACACCCGTTGAGATGGATAAAGCACACGGACATATCACGCTTGCATACTTTGACAAAAAAAGTACGGTTGACTATATAGGAGTCATCCAGGGCATACCGGTATGTTTTGATGCGAAGGAGTGTGCTGCGGATACATTTGCGCTTCAGAACATCCATGAACATCAGGTACTTTTCATGCGCGACTTCGAAAAGCAGCAGGGTATAGCATTTATCCTGATATATTTTACCAAGCGCGACATATATTATTATATGCGCGACGAGGAGCTGGAGAAATTCTGGAAAAGAGCTGAGGACGGCGGAAGAAAAAGCTTTCGCCTCGACGAACTCGACGAAGATTTCTTCTTTAAATCCTCAAACGGATACCACATCCCGTACCTTGATATGATAAATAAGGATTTAGGTCTGAGAGACGAGTGAAAATCAATAAAAGAGATGTTTCTGCAACCTAAAAACCTAGGAAAAACGTACATAATAATAAAAAACAGTTGACAATATCTGTTTCATTCGTTATAATACGAACAATTCAATTTGCTACTATGATAATATGGTAGCACTTCACAGTGCTAAAGCATAACACGGAAAAGTAACGAAACTACAAAGGCGGTATATATATGAACAAAAGATTATACACTACACCCGAAGGTGTAAGGGATATATATGATGGAGAAGCCAAGTTCAAGCTGGACTTGGAAGGCAAGCTCAGGAACAAGCTCCATCTGTACGGATTTGAAGATATCGAGACTCCGACATTCGAGTACTTTGAAGTATTCAGCGAGGAGCGCGGCTCCGTGAGAGTCCGTGACCTTTATAAATTCTTTGACAGGGATGGCAACACCTTAGTGCTCCGTCCCGATATGACACCTTCCATCGCAAGGTGTGCCGCAAAATATTTTAAGGATGAGCCGGGACCTGTCAGATTCTGCTATTGCGGAAAAACATTCATAAACAACCACGAGTACCAGGGTAAGCAAAAAGAGTCCACACAGCTCGGCTGTGAGCTTATCAACGATCCTTCGGTCACCGCGGATGCCGAGATGATAGCAGCTACTATCGACTGCCTGCTCACATCCGGACTTACCGAGTTCCGTATCGATATAGGCGATGTACGTTTCTTCAACGCACTCATCGCCGAAACAGGCCTCGATGAGGAAAAGATATACAGCTTAAAGAACTATATCATAGACAAGAACAGCTTCGGACTATATGATTTCTTAAGAGAAGAAAACGTACCGGAAGAGATCAAAGAGATCCTTTCCGACCTTCCCAACCAGTTCGGCGGAGTTGAGTGCCTGGACAATATCAGGGCCCTTATAAAAAACAATGATGCACTTGCAGCAGTTGACCATTTAAAGTCACTCTACGAGCTCCTTAAGGCTTACGGCTTTGAAAAGTATGTCGGATTTGACCTCGGTATGATCAGCAAGTACGAGTATTATACAGGTATCATATTCCATGCATATACATATGATGTCGGCGAGTCCATAGCATCCGGCGGAAGATATGACAACTTAGTCGGCCAGTTCGGAAAAGATGCCGCAGCGATCGGCATGACCATCATCACCGACAAGCTCTTATTGGCACTGTCCAGACAGGGACTGATAAAAAAGACCATCATAAACCCCGAGATCATGGATGCAAAAGCAGATCCGATCAGAGCCATCAAGAAAGCTACCCTTGCCAGAAGCCAGGGCAGAAGCTGCGTGATCCAGTAATTATGAAACGATAAGACATCAAGCCTTCCCCTCGAGGGGAAGGGGGACCGCGAAGCGGTGGATGAGGTGTAAAAAATAAAGAGGTACGAAAATATGCGTTACATTACGATAGCCCTTGCGAAGGGCAGGCTGGCAAAACAGTCGATGAAAATACTTAACGAACTCGGCATCAAGTGTGACGAGATGAACGATCCCGATACCAGAAAGCTTATATTTGAGGATAAGGAGCACGGCTTCAGATTTTTCCTCGCTAAAGCAAACGACGTACCCACATATGTAGAGTACGGTGCAGCCGATATCGGTATCGTAGGTAAGGATACGATAGTGGAAGAGGCGAGAAGCTTATACGAGGTGCTCGACCTTAACTTAGGCAAATGCAGGATGTGTGTCGCAGGACCCGCCAGTGCCAAGGAGAGCCTGAACAACGGCTCACTTATAAGGGTAGCTACCAAGTATCCCCGTATCGCAAAAGATTATTTCAACAACACAAAGCACCAGACCGTAGAGATCATAAAGCTGAACGGCTCGATAGAACTGGCACCCATAGTAGGACTGTCGGAAGTCATAGTGGATATAGTAGAGACAGGCTCCACACTCCGTGAGAACGGACTTGAAGTACTTGAAGAGATACTTCCGCTCTCAGCCAGAGTCGTAGTCAACAGAGTCAGCATGAAGATGGAACAGGAACGTATCACGAAGCTCATAAACGATATGAGACGCATCATATCCGAGAATAAATAAGCGTGATCATTCCGATATTGGTTGTCATTCTGAGCGCATAAAAAGGAGGAGAAAAATGAGAATAGTAAAACTTGATGAAAACTCAAAGAAGGACCTTTTGGTAAAGCTTTTAAAGAGAAGCCCTTCACAGTACACCGAATACGAAAACACAGTATCACAGATCGTAGAAAATATCAGGGCAGGAAAGAACAGAGCCCTGTTCGATTATACCAAGCAGTTCGATAAATGCGATATAAACGAGAGCAATGTCGAGGTAACCGAGGCTGAGTTTAAGGAAGCATACGACACCATCGATCCCGCACTCGTAGAGACCATCAGAAAATCAGCAGCAAACATCAAAAACTTCCATGAGAAACAGAAGCAGCGCAGCTGGTTTGAAAATACGGAAAACGGATGTATCTTAGGACAGAAGATCACAGCCATCGAGCGTGTGGGCGTATATGTACCCGGCGGAAGCGCAGCACTTGCTTCATCCGTACTCATGAACATCATCCCCGCTAAAGTAGCAGGCGTATCCGAGATCATCATGTGTACACCTCCCAATGCAGAGGGAAAAGTATACAACGCAACACTTGTAGCTGCAAAAGAAGCAGGAGCCGACAGAGTATTTAAGGCAGGCGGAGCACAGGCTATAGCAGCACTTGCATACGGCACCGAGTCGATCCCTAAGGTAGACAAGGTAGTAGGCCCCGGCAATATCTATGTAGCTCTGGCTAAAAAGAGAGTATACGGCAATGTAGGCATCGACTCCATCGCAGGTCCTTCCGAGATACTCGTTCTTGCAGATGAGACAGCCAACCCCAGATACGTGGCTGCGGACTTACTCAGTCAGGCAGAGCATGACAAGCTTGCATCGGCCATTCTTATCACTACCTCAGCAGAGCTGGCAGAGAAGGTATCCGATGAAGTAAAGGCATTTACCGAAAAGCTTTCACGTAAAGAGATAATAGAGCAGTCATTGGAAAACTACGGCTACATCCTCCTCGCCGATGATATGGACTCGGCAGTGGATGCAGTAAATGAGATAGCATCAGAGCACTTGGAGATACTGACCAAGGATCCGTTTGCCACCATGACCAGGATCAAAAATGCAGGTGCTATATTCCTCGGAGAATACTCAAGCGAGCCTTTGGGAGACTATTTCGCAGGACCCAACCACATACTTCCGACCAACGGTACCGCGAGGTTCTTCTCAGCACTGTCAGTTGATGACTTCATCAAGAAATCAAGCATCATCAGCTACTCACGTGAAGCATTAGAGGCAGCACACTTAGATATCGAGAGATTCGCAAAGGCAGAGGGCCTTACCGCACATGCTAATTCAGTAGCAGTAAGATTTGAGTAAAAAGTGAATGAATGTCATCCTGAGCGAAGCGAAGGATCTTAAGATTCTTCGGACTGTGTCCTCAGAATGACAGGTTCGTCATAAATATAAGGGGTGTCACATGAGAACAGCAGAAATAACCAGAACAACAAAAGAAACAGATATCACCGTTAAACTTAATCTTGACGGAACCGGAAAATCAGATATAAGCACAGGCATCGGCTTCTTTGACCACATGCTCATAAGCTTTGCAAAGCACAGCTTTATAGACTTGGAGGTAAAAGTAAAGGGAGACCTGCAGGTAGACGGACATCATTCGGTGGAAGACACCGGTATAGTCTTAGGAGAAGCATTAAAGCAGGCACTTGGTGATAAAGCCGGTATCAAAAGATACGGAAGCAGCATACTTCCCATGGATGAGACATTGGTAATGGCAGCTGTGGATTTCTGCGGAAGACCGTATCTCAACTACAACCTGACATTTACCATGCCTAAGATCGGCGAGCTTGACAGCGAGCTTATCAGAGAGTTCTTCTATGCAGTATCATATTCGGCTGCGATGAACCTCCATATCAAGCAATTGGACGGTACCAACTGCCACCACATAGCAGAGGCCGCATTTAAGGCATTTGCAAAAGCCGTGGACGAGGCAAAGACAGTGGATCCCAGAGTATCCGGGACTCTGTCAACGAAAGGAACTTTATAAAACGATAACGGGACCGGTTTTCAGTTCATCTGTAAAGCCGGTCTTATATTTATTGGCACAGATCTGTGAGTAGAGATTGGCGGCGTATATATCGAGATTGTAGATAGGATTGTTCATATCGCCGTCGGCGGGCTTGGTGATGATGGTACAGGTGTCAGAATATCGGAGATTCTTTAAAAACTCAGAACTCGCACTCCTGAAGCCGAGAGTTCTCAGATAGGGTACCGGAGCATTGTCAGATGTTACATTATCAGCAGCAGAAGCAGATACAGCTTCAGCCGCAGTTGCAGTCGCAGTTGCAGTTGCAGCTTCGGCCGCCTTAGTATAATACGGAGACAACAGCACCCTGAATAAAGCCCTGCTGATCGCAGTATATGTAAAGCTCTTATTTTTTATCTCGGCGATCAGCTTAGAGATCACGATATGCCTTCCGCGGTATTTTATAAGCTTGTTGATGATATCTTTATTCGTATCTGGGATGGCATAGAGCTCATCATCAGATGCGGTATTAAGCTTTAAGTACATCATGTCGCTAAAGTCGTCCTCTGTGATGGGAAGAGTTACACTGTATTGTTCTTTTACAAGCTTAGATACTTCATCGGGAAGAGAGCCGTTTATAGCCTTAGGAAGAGCCTCAGGGAGGACATCTGCTTGCGTGCCGTTATCTGCTCCAAGCAGTACATTCCTTACAGCTGTAGCAGAAGGGTATGAGGACAACGTTTCATCATGGTAGCCAGAGCCTTCCCGCTTTATGGTATAGAGCTTAGGGAGCTTAGCGTAGGTACCGCTTTTTTGCAGCCTGTACAGGGCTTTGCAGTACTCGATACCAAGTATATTGTTGGGCGCATAGATGGATGAGGCAGCGATCCCGTATTTTTCAGCCATCACCTTTTCAAAAGCGGAAGGGTATGAGAGCCCCTGCTTTACGAAGGAAGCCATCATAGACTTAAACTCCGAGGTACCGGAGAATTCCTCGGCCTTTACCGCAAAGTCTTCAAGCTCTTCGATATTTCCGCATTCGCTGCCGAAGCATATGGCATCGATATTAAGAGTAGAGGAGAGCAGCTTCACTCCGCCGTATGCGAACTGCTCCGCACTGCCTAAAGCATATACAGCAGGCAGCTCGAATACGATATCAGCACCGCAGGCAAGAGCCATACGGGTTCTTAAAATTTTGTCGCAGACAGCGGGAGCGCCGCGCTGCACAAAATCACCGCTCATGATCACTACGGCAGTGTCGGCGCCGGTCAACGCTTTTGCTTTTTCTATCAGGTATTTATGTCCGTTGTGGAACGGATTGAATTCGGCTATGATTCCTACGGTCTTCATGGGATACCTCATCGTACATTAAAATGTAAAGAATAAAACACAAACATTAAAAATAAGCATAAAACATAATTATAAAACATTTAAAACAACAATTATAAAATCCAACAGATATAGTATACTTTATCCGCGGTGTTTTGTTAAGTAAAAAGTGGCAAATAAAAAAATATTAAAGAATTTAGGGAAAAACTTGATAATTCCTTACCCGATGTGGTAAAATATATAGATAGTTTGATGGGAATAGAAGCAAGACTGAATGCCGCCGAACTAATGTGAGGTGGCAATACATATTAAGTAAGGAGAAAAGAATGAGAATATATCCGGCGATCGATATCAGAGGCGGCAGATGCGTAAGACTCCGTCAGGGACTTTTTGCCGACATGACGGTATATAACGACGATCCCGTAAGCGTGGCTTTGGGATTTAAGGCCGCAGGAGCCGAGTACATACATGTGGTGGACTTAGACGGCGCACTTGAGGGCTACAGCGTAAACGCAGAGGTCATATCAAGGATAGCAAAAGAGACAGGGCTCCCCGTACAGACGGGCGGCGGCATCAGGTCCTTGGAAAACATAGAGACCAAGCTTAACGCAGGAGTAGCGAGAGTCATCATAGGTACGAAGGCAGTCAGAGAGCCCCTGTTCGTAAAAGAAGCGATAGAAGCGTTCGGCGCAGAGCATATAGTGGCAGGACTGGACGGCAGGAACGGCAAAGCAGCCGTAGCCGGCTGGGAAAAAGAGAGCGACCTCGATATCATAGAGTTGGCATTGCAGTTTAAGGGTTACGGTCTGCAGACGGTCGTATATACCGATATATCGAGAGACGGCATGCTCACAGGTCCTGATTTTGATTATACGACGAGACTGGTAGATGAAAGCGGACTTGACATCATAGCATCGGGCGGAGTCGGATCCGAAGAGGATATCGACCGCATCGCCGAAAAGGGCGTGGAAGGCGTCATCACCGGCAAGGCTATATATGAGGGAAAGATAAACTTAAGAAGGGTGCTTGCAAAATATAGGACACCGGAAGTCTAATATAGATTGGAGAGAAAAATGAAAAAAATAATCACCTACATCAACTGCGAGAATGAGACCTTAGAGAGCTGTGTAAACAGCTCAAGGGAATATGAGAACAACGGTGCGGATGAGCTGTTTATCTACAGTGCGGCTGAGTCAGAGCAGGAGATGGAGACGTTGCTTGCCATAGTCAAGGAAGTGGTAAGACGCGTGGATATCCCTGTTATGATAGGTACCCGTGTTAAGCGTTTTGAGGACATCAAAAAGGCATTTTATACAGGTGCTAAAAGCGTAGTACTCCAGTACAAGGATATACAGGGTACCGACCTTATCAAGCAGGGATGTGAGCGATTCGGAAAAGACAGCATCATCATTGAAGTAAATATGGATCCCGAGACATCCACGGATGTATTCGGAGACAATGACATATTCGGATCCGAGTATTACGGAGGTCTTCTCTTCAAGCATGTGGTGATATCGGAAAAACTGAAGAAGACCATATCAGGTATGAAAGTACCTGTGATCATCAGGGACAGCCTGATCCGAAACGACATACTTTCACTCATCTCACTTGACAACGTAGCAGGAGTAGCTACCAATTACTATGCAGCCAAGGCACTTCCTTCGGAGACACCTTTTACCGACGGACCGAGCGTACAGGCAGGTGCAGGTATCATGCAGGTAAAGAGGAACCTCAAGGAAGACGGTATAGATGTAAATACCTTCGACAGCAAACTCAAGTACTGTGACCTTAAGAAAAACAGCGACGGAATGGTACCCGTCATCGTACAGGACTACAGGAACAACGAAGTACTGATGCTTGCATACATGAACGAGGAAGCATTCAACAAGACCGTAGAGACAGGTATCATGACATACTTCTCAAGGTCACGCAAGGAGCTTTGGATAAAAGGCGGCACATCGGGTCATTTCCAGTATGTAAAAGAGCTTATAGCCGACTGCGACAATGACACATTGCTTGCCAAAGTAGAGCAGATAGGTGCAGCCTGCCACACCGGCAACCGCTCATGCTTCTTTAACGAGATGTTAAAGCACGAGTACGATGAGAAAAACGCATATGCAGTGCTTAAAGGTCTGTATGATGTCGTAGTGGACAGAAAGAAGAATCCCAAGGAGGGTTCATATACCAACTATCTGTTTGACAAGGGTATTGACAAGATACTGAAAAAATGCGGCGAGGAGGCTACCGAGATCACTATCGCAGCCAAGAATCCCAACGCCGAAGAGTTAAAATACGAGATAGCAGATTATCTCTACCACCTGACAGTACTTATGGTAGAGTGCAACGTAGACTGGGAAGATATCGTAGAGGAGCTCTCTAAGAGGTGACAAAGGAGGTACAAATGGAGAAGGGTTTACTTAAATGTCCTTTCTGTGGGGGAGAGGACATAAAGGTCATAGACAGGATAAACGTATCGGACGGAATGCATACGCTGTATCACGCGAAATGCTCGGAATGCGGTGCATCCACGGACGAGTTTAAGTCCCAGTTTGATGCCATAGTGGCATGGAACCGCAGAGTGTGAAGATATTATAAGGTTTTGCTTTTAAAAAGAATGAGAATATCTTAAAGAAAGAAGGCTTGTTATGAGAATTCGAAACCTTAAAATGAGAACAGTCATCATATCTATAGTAGCCATATCAAGTGCCATAGGCATCATACTTCTGTGTCTGATTGCAGCATATAATTCCAATGAGATGCTGAAAGACAAGATAAACGACAATATGTCTACTTATCTGGATTCTCAGGTAAATACTGTTGAAAAATTCGTAATGGATTCAGAAGCTAAACTGGTCCTGTACTCAAAAAATAACGTGATAAAGAAATTGATCGATGAAGATTTCGCCGATCTGAAAAAGAACAGGGTAGCCATCGGACAGATAAGGGATAAAAGCTTTCCGGAGTTTAATGCCGAAGGTTATAACACAGTAGCATATTATAAAGATCATTATAAGAAATACGAAGAAGTTCAGAATTATACACTTGATTATTTTGACCACCTGGAAAACTGGGAAGGATTGTATGTCGGAAATCTGGAGACAAGAATACTGGCATATAGTGTACCACCGGTTATCGGTAAGGTTTTAAGAGCGGATGCGGCTAAACGTCAGGAACTGATGGACGAACTGAAAAAGGCCGGACTGGGGGGAGTGTATAATGCAGGTATCATAGTATCTCCCGGTACCGGTAAATTGTGTCTTTCCATGTATTCACCCGTAAGCTTTGACTCTGAAGGCAATCCGATCGGATATGTAGGAGCAGGTGTATTTAATACCGAGCTGGAAAGGGTTTTAGCCGAAAATGAAATAACCGGTATCGAGCAAAAGAAGTTTTTCATGTTCAATTATAAGACCGGTATATTATTCATGGGAACGGATATGGTATCCGAAGAGGACAGAGAGGAATATATAGCCAAAGAGATATCAAATCCGGTACTTATCGAAGTAAAGAACAGAATGTCGGGCGGAGAACAGAGCGGACATTTTGAATATGAAAATAAAGAATACAGGGATGGTAAGGAAATAGTAGTCAACTTCGCCGGTATCCCAGGACGTGACTGGGCAGTAGTACTTACAGCGGATAAGGATGCATTATATGAGGCATCGAACCGGAACTTAAGGAACATGATGCTGCTCGGCCTTGCAGGTTTTGCAATCATCATCGCACTTGTAGGAGTATCCGTTACACTGCTCACAAGACCTTTGGCAGGTGTCACATCAGCCATAAAAGACCTCGGAAAGCTCCAGCTTAACCGCAACAAGCTCGTATTAAAGAGAGCAAAGGATAAAAACGAAGTAGGTCAGATAGCACATGAGATAGAACTCTTGCGTGTCGCATTAAGCGGTATCGTAGATACACTGAAAGGCTGTTCGTCAAGCCTTGATACCTCGGCAGGAAATATGGCTGAGAACTCCAAAAACTTAGTAAGCTTCGTTACAGATAACACAGCTACTACCGAGGAGCTCGCTTCATCACTTACATCGACAGGCTCCATAGTGGATGAGGTCAACACCAACATAAGGCGTATGAACAACCTGGTGGACAATGCGGTAAAGTCTGTACATAATGGCAGCGAACAGAGCGAGAACCTGCTCGCGGCAGCGGAGTCCATGGAGCAGAAAGCATCCGATACGCTGTCCGAATCCAGGAAGAATATAGTAGAAAACAAGAAGACCATCGAAGAAGTCATAAGTAAGCTTAGAGCCCTAAGCAAGATCAATACATTTGTAAATGATATCTTATCCATAGCTACACAGACCAAGCTCTTATCACTCAACGCTTCCATCGAAGCAGCTCGTGCGGGAGAGCAGGGCAAGGGATTTGCAGTAGTAGCTACCGAGATAGGCACGCTTGCTACCAATACCTCATCTGCGGCACAGAAGATACAGGACATTACAAGGCTGACCAATGAAAGTATAGATGAGACAGTTAAGTGCTTTGACGAGTTAAATGAATATCTTGAAAACGATATCATGCTAAAACTCGAGGAGTTTAACTCCGAGGCCCAGAACAACAACAAGATCACCAGCGAGCTTATCGGCAACATCAATGAGATCAACCACAACGTCTTGGAGTTTAAGCAGTTCGTAAATGAGCTCGTATCACAGATGGATGAGATAAGACTGCTCAGTGAGCAGAACAGTGCCGGCATAGACGATATCGTCTTAAAGAACGAAAAAACGAGCAACATAGCCGAAAACATGGCCGGTTCTGCAGGCAACAACAAGAACAACGCTAAAGCACTTGGTGAGATAATCTCGAAATTCACTATGAATTAGAAATCAAATAAAGAACATAAGGAGTAACAACGCCGCAAAAGCGGTGTAAAAGGGAAAATGAAAAAAATAGCAGTAGCAGGAACAGGATACGTAGGATTGTCTCTTGCAGTCTTACTCGCACAGAACAATGAAGTAACAGCAGTCGATATCATCCCCGAGAAGGTGGAAAAGCTCAACAACTATGTATCACCCATACAGGATGATTATATCGAGAAATACTTAGCAGAAGCAAAAGCAGGTACCAGGAAGCTTTCACTTACAGCCACTGTGGACGGGGAGGCAGCATACAAGGAAGCCGACATCATCATCATCGCAGCACCCACCAATTACGATCCGGTAAAGAACTTTTTTGACTGCTCTGCTGTAGAGTCAGTCATAAAGCTCGTGATCGAGTGTACCGCCGACAGGACGGATAAGCCCGTCATGATCATAAAGTCCACCATACCTGTAGGATATACCAAGTCCGTAAAGGAAAAGTTCGGTGTCGACAATATCATGTTCAGCCCCGAGTTCTTGAGAGAATCAAAGGCATTGTATGATAACCTCTATCCTTCGAGGATCATAGTAGGATGTGATGAGGCTACGACAGAAGCAGCAGACCTGTTCGCAGGACTTTTAAGAGAAGGTGCATTAAAGGAAGATATCCCGGTACTGAAGATGGGTACCACGGAAGCAGAAGCAGTAAAGCTTTTTGCCAATACATATCTGGCACTCCGTGTATCGTTCTTCAACGAGCTCGATACCTATGCAGAGGTAAAGGGACTGGTTACATCCGATATCATCAAGGGCGTAAGCTTAGATCCCAGGATCGGTGACTTCTATAACAATCCTTCCTTCGGATACGGCGGATACTGCCTGCCTAAGGATACCAAGCAGCTGCTGGCCAACTACGAGGATGTACCTCAGAACATGATGTCAGCCATAGTAGAGTCCAACAGGACACGTAAGGACTTCATAGCAGACCGTGTACTGGAGCTCGCAGGATATTACAGTGCAAACGCTACATGGAACTCCGAGAAGGAAAAAGAGATCGTGATAGGTGTATACAGGCTCACGATGAAGAGCAACAGCGACAACTTCCGCCAGAGCAGTATCCAGGGCGTTATGAAGCGTATCAAGGCTAAGGGAGCTACGGTCATCATCTATGAGCCTACCTTAGAGGACGGTACCACATTCTTCGGAAGCAAGGTCGTAAACGACATAGAGAAGTTCAAGTCCATGAGTAACGCTATCATAGCTAACAGATACGATGCGATACTCGATGACGTAGAAGCTAAGGTCTACACCAGAGACCTTTTCAGGAGAGATTAGTTAAAGTGTGACAAGGGGACGGTTCTCTTGTCACATTTAGTTTCAAGTCGGGCAGGCTCATATATATTTGCCACATCGCAGAAAAGCGGATTTTGCATATCGGAGATCATGATGTTTTGTAGAACTGTAATATGCAAAATCCTTCCAGACATTTTCGCAGCAGACAAAATCGGTCTGCTAACCGCGAAAAGTCTGCGCTGCGCGGACAGCGAGTGGCAAAAACATATGAGCCTGCCCTATATTTTTATAAAAGAATGTGACAAGAGAACCGTCCCCTTGTCACACTGCAAAATAGAGAGTAGTATATTGCACAGATGACTCTTTGACATTTGAAAACAATATGGTAGAATGGAGGTCGATCAGAGGGACGGTTCTCTGATTGAAATAAAAATCTCTTGCGTTTTAATCATCAGCATGATAATATTACCTCATAAGCAGTTAATAAACTCTTTTACAGCGTGCTGTATTTATTCTGTATGTTGCGGAAACTTCGGTATATTCTATATTTGAGCGTATTAGTGATTTTTATTCTATTTAATTTATTTATTTTATTGATGTGATTTTTGTGGAGAGAATTGCCGATTCTGCATCAGTTTAACCCGGATGATCTGTATTTTATTCCCTGCTTAAAAACTAAAGAGTGTTGGAGCAGGGACAGAGGATATTGATAGTATTATACTCATGTCTTAGTTTCTGTATTCAACGCAGAAAAGGAGGCACATGGGTAAACAGGATATTACTCAGATGAAATTTTTCAGGGATAGCAAGCGTTTTGCTGATATCTGGAATGGTCTGGCATTTAACGGCAGACAGGTGGTAAAATGGGACGAGTTGGAAGAGATAAGTCCCGTAGGATTGGCTGTAAATAAGGATCTGAAATCCAAAAAGACAGCCGATATAGTAATGGCGAAAACGGGAAACGGTGAACGACTAGCCATATTGATAGCTGAAAATCAGCTGAACATTGACTACAGTATGATAGTCAGAGTTCTCTTAAGAGAAGTCATGGAATATGACCGGCAGGTTAGTGAAATCGTAAAGAAAAACAGGGATGAGCTCCGGACGAAGAAGGAACTGAAAAATGGCGATATTTTATCTGATAACACCTCATCTACTGCCGGAGAGTACATGTATCAGTTTAAGAAAACCGACCGTTTAAGACCCGTATCTACGCTAGTACTTTATTGGAACAGTGAACCCTGGGATGGGGCAAAAACACTGCATGAACTCGTTGATTTTACCGGTTGTGAGGAAATGAGGGAGATAGCTGCCGATTATAAGCTCAATATCGTGAATCTTGATACTGTACAAAACGGTAATGAGATATTCCAAAACAGAGATGTTAAAGATGTTTTAAATCTTTATCAGAAGAGAAATGATAAGATAGCTTTTAAGGAATACATTGATGCCCAGAAGTTTTTTGACCGTGAGAGCATAGAAGTTGTTACTGAGATGGTCACATCAAAAGAACTGAAAGCGTATATTCAAACGAATAAAGATAATAAAGGAGATGATCTTGATATGTGTAAAGCAATAACTGATCTAATAGAAGATGGAAGAGAAGAAGGCAAAACAGAAGGTAAAATAGAAGGTAAAATAGAAGGTAAAATAGAAGGTAAAATAGAAGGTAAGATAGAAACACTAGCAGATCTTGTTAATGACGGCGATATGACAGTGGAAAAAGCCGCTTCGAAGATGCAAATTACCGTAGAGGAATTCATTGATCAAGCTGAGGCTTTAGGGTTTAAACTCACTTCGAATTGATTATAAAATTCGATCTTACCGCTCCGGTACGAGAAGTACCGGAGTATTTTTATGCAACCATTACAAAAACGACACATCAAAATTGTGCATACTGCCGAAAGTGAAAAATCAATCTGGATTTTTCTCATAACAAGACTCTTGGTTATTGTAATGATTAAAAAGGTATGGTGCTATATGACCAACCTAAAACTAATAATAAAACGGGAGGCTAGTATGAGAAAAAGAAACAGAAACGACATTGGCAGAATAAGTTATCTTATCATTGCATTTTTGTTCTGTCTGACTTCGGTATTAGGAAACATCTCCTTTACATCTGTAAAAGCAGATGAAGGAGAAGAAACCGGAGAAGGTGAAGAATCCGGTCAGGAAGAAGGCGACGAAGACGACGAAGACGACAACGACGATGACGACGATGA
>JAFRSU010000089.1 GCA_017427415.1 Lachnospiraceae bacterium
AGGTGGCACAGAAGGCGGAACCGAAGGTGGCACAGAAGGCGGTACAGAAGGCGAAACCGAAGGTGGTACAGAAAGCGGCACCGAGGGGGAAACCGAAGGTGGCACAGAAGGCGGAACTGAAGGCGGTACCGAAGGTGGAACTGAAGGCGGAACCGAAGGTGGTACAGAAGGTGGAACCGAAGGCGGAACCGAGGGTGGCACAGAAGGCGGAACCGAGGGTGGCACAGAAGGCGGAACCGAAGGTGGCACAGAAGGCGGAACCGAAGGTGGTACAGAAGGCGGAACCGAAGGTGGTACAGAAGGCGGAATCGAAGGTGGTACAGAAGGCGGAACTGAAGGTGGCACAGAAGGCGGAACCGAAGGTGGTACAGAAGGCGGAACCGAGGGTGGCACAGAAGGCGGAACTCAAGGTGGAACCGAAGGCGAGGAAGTAACTCCTGGTGAGAAGGATACTCCAAGCGAAAACGATACCCCGAAGGAGAATGATACTCCGGCTACCGAGAACCAGGAACAGACCAAGCCCGGTACTCAGTCCGGCACAGGAAATCAGCAGTCTGGTACTATAACTCCTGTAACACCTGTACAACCTGATACAACCAAGCCTGACACAACCAAGCCGGATACTACTAAGCCTGACGATACCAAGCCTGAAAAAACCGAACCTGAAAAGGTAATAGAAAAGAGTACAGACGAAAACGGTAACAATTTAGAGAAAACCGTCACAACAAACGCTGATGGTTCTATAGAAACCGTTACAGTTGTTAAAGATTCTGAAGGAAAAGAAATCAGTAAAACAGAAGAATTACAATATACAAAATCCAATGGTACAGCAGTTTTAAAAATATCCATCGCAAAGCCTAATGGTACATTTAAGGATGTTATCACCAAAGTTACCAAGGATAATAAAAAGGTAGTGAAATCCCTCAAAAAATATATTTCCGGTACAACAAGGAAAGTTAATAAAATAGTTACTCCTGATGGGAAGGCGAAGAAAAAAACTGTATATAAAGATAAAAATGGACAACTGAAAAAGAAAGTGGTAACACAAAGCTATAAAAATACAAAAGGTATCAAGATTGATAAGAAAACCATTGTCAAAGCTTCCGGTGAAAAGGTTATAACAATACAGTATACTCGAACGAACGGAACTAAAAAAACAGTTATAAAGACATATAATACTGAAGGGCAAATGATTTCAAGTACAACTGTGGATACCGCAAAAATATCCAAATAAATTGTTCCCCATAAAAGAAGACAGGGGCAGTACTAAAGATTAGTACTGCCCCTTGTCACACTGCAAAATAGAGAGTAGTATCTTGCAAAGATGACTCTTTGACATTTGAAAACTATATGGTAGAATGGAGGTATCAGGAGGTAAATAATGATGGATAAATACGAATATAAGGTTTATACTTATGACACAAAAGGTGTTTTTGGCGGGAAACTTGATAAAACAGATCTTGAAGGCCAGCTTAATAAGTTCGGAGATGCAGGATGGGAGATGGTAAGCTGTACTTCATCAAATCAAAGCTACGGTTCGACCAAGAGCATAGTATTCATATTCAAAAGAAAGAAAGAATTTTAATAGCTTGTGGCGAATTCAATAATTGTGTATATGGATTTTGTGTATATAAGTACTAAGGAAAACATATGAGGGTAATAGTAGCAACAGATTCTTTCAAGGGATGCCTGTCATCAGCGGATGCCGGAGAAGCCGTAAAAAGAGGCATATTAAAAGCAGATCCGGCAGCAGAAGTAAAAGTAGTTCCTATATCCGACGGCGGGGAGGGATTGACGGAGAGCTTATACCGGATGTGCAGTGAGCACGTGGAAACAGAAGTGACCGGACCGTTGTATGAGAAGGTCATTGCCGTATACGGCATAAACAGGGTAAACAAACTGGCGGTGATAGAGATGGCAGCTGCAGCAGGCCTGCCGCTCGTAAAGGGCGAAAAAGACCCCAAGCATGCTACGACATACGGAGTGGGAGAGCTGATAAAAGATGCGATAGAAAAAGGCATCAGAAGGTTCATCATCGGGATCGGAGGCAGCGCTACCAATGACGGTGGCATAGGCATGCTTTCGGCACTCGGGTACAGGTTTTTAGATGTAGAAGGAGTGGAAGTATCACCCGACCCTGCAGGATTAAGTAAGCTCGCCTCGATAGATATCACAAAAGCCCTGCCGACGTTAAAGCAATGTGAGTTTACAGTCGCATGCGATGTGGATATACCACTGTGCGGGGAATGTGGCTGTTCATACGTATTCGCCCCTCAAAAGGGTGCGACACAACAAGACATAGCAGACATGGATAAGTGGCTGCAAAGATATGCGGAACTGACCAAAGAAGTACTGCCCGGTGCAGACCCGGACTACCCCGGCTCGGGAGCAGCAGGCGGTATGGGATATGCCTTAAAGTCGTATCTCGGTGCCACGCTCAAGCCCGGCATAGATATAGTCATATCGGCACTGGAACTCGAAAAAGATATAAGCAATGCCGATATAGTGATCACCGGTGAAGGAAAGATAGATGCACAGACCGCGAGAGGCAAGGTAGTAAGCGGTGTATCGCATATAGCCAAAAAATACGGTAAAAAAGTCATAGCAATATGCGGACGCACTGACGTGACAGCAGAAGAGGCCGGAGTCGATGAGATATATGCGGTAACTCCTCATGACATGCCGCTAGAAGACGCCATGCAGCCGGATACCGCAAAAGTCAATATAGAAAATATGCTATGGAGGATAAAACCATGCAGAACAAACTCGCCGTAATATTTCCCGGGATAGGGTACACAAAAGATAAACCGCTGCTGTACTATGCAGGAAAACTTGCAAAAGCAGCCGGATACAACGTGATCAGCGTGGAATACCATGACATACAGAAAATACAGGGCGATACCGAGCTGATGAAAAAAGAGATCAAAAAAGCATACGCACAGGCAGAGGAGCAGCTGGGCACCATATCCTTGACCGGGTATGATGACATATTGTTCATCGGGAAAAGTATAGGCTGCGTACTGCTTGCAAAATACGCTGCAGACCATGATATAAATGCAAAGCAGATATGGTATACACCGTTAGAAGCCACATTTACATATGCCAAGGAGAACATACCGGCATTCATAGGGGATAATGACCCTTGGTCGGAATATGAAAAAATAAAGAAATCGGCTGACAGAAAGAAAGTGGCACTGTACACATATCCGGGCTGTAACCACTCGTTAGAGAGCGGAGATATACTGCGTGATATCAAGGTGTTGGCAAGCGTGATGGATAAGACGGAAGAATATATAAATGATACATACTCCGATATGGCTACGGACGAACGTGTAGCACGCATCAAAAGCATGGAAAAGATATATGACACCGCACTCGAACTGATCAACAATGCAAAAGAAAATCCTGCAGCCTTAAGAGACTACCAGCCCGAGATCCGGAAACTCGCCGAGTACTACGAAAGCCCGCTGTGGAAGGAAGACTATGAAGCAGACGAAGACGGCATGCTGCCCAAGGACCTTAAACGCGGCGTATTGTCTGAAGACGGAATATATAACCTGCTGGAATGGAATAGTGACATAATGCAGGAGATATCCTGACATTGTCACAAATACCCTTTGTGACAGGAGAACCGTCCCCTTGTCACAAAATGGTTACAAGATAATACTGCACAATAATATTGATAGTACAAATTCCCATATGTTATCATATTTACGTGGCATAAACTAACAAGAATGAAGATTATCCGTTTTAGGGGAAATAGAAAAGCGCTGGTGGAGGTATAAATATGAGCAAGGTAGCCGTAATATGGTCAAGCCCGAACAATGATGGCCTGACGGCTTCCGCTAAGGACCGGGTAATAAAAGGACTTACGGAAGCAGGAACTGAAGTAGAAGAAATACAGTTGAACAAGAAGCATGTCGAACATTGCAGAGCATGCGGGAACGGATGGGGCACATGTAATAAAACCGGAAGCTGCGTCATAAAAGACGAATTTGCAGATATATACAGATCTCTTGCAGAAGCGGATGGGATCGTATGGATCAGTGCGGTATACTGGTCTGATATGACGGAAGCCTTCAAGGCATTTTTCGACAGACTGCGTCGATGTGATGCTACCAAAAATCATCTGATGGCAGATAAAAGATGTGTCCTTGTAGCATGTGCGGGCGGGACAGGCAGAGGAACCCTGGAATGCCTGACACAGTTCGAAAGAGGACTCAGCCATATGGGAATGAGAGTGTATGACCGGATATCCGTAGTGAGATATAATAAAGACTATATATTAGGAGCACTTGAAGAAGCCGGAAAAACATATGCAAAAACCCTGGAGACCGGGTTTGATATGTATTACTAATGGGTGTGACAAGGGGACGGTTCTCCTGTCACAAATTGATATATACAAATTCAGACCGCTCTTGCCGGATGGCAGGAGCGGTTTTTGCTGTAAAAAAGTACAAATGTTCCGGGTGACAGGGGTGATTATGGGACAGCAAAAAGAGTAGCCTAAGTATAGCAAAATTCAATAGAATATATAATATTAAATGTATATTATATTCAAAAAATAACTTCTCAAAATGTCTGAAAAATGGTAGAATAAAATAGGGGTTTTGTAAAGGAAAAGCAATCCTTTGGCATATAAAACATTTGGGGACAGGTGGCATAAATGAAGCTTTTTAATAATATAACAGATTTAGTCAAAGATGATTTAGCAACGACAATGACAGAAGGTAGTAAAGTTTCTGTTGCAGCCGGTTGTTTTTCTATGTATGCCTATAAAGAATTAAAAAAACAGCTTGAAAATATCGAAGAGTTTCGTTTCATATTTACTTCCCCGACTTTTATTTCAGAAAAAGCAAAAAAAGAAAAAAGAGAATTCTACATTCCTCGCCTAGGAAGAGAACATAGTCTCTATGGAACTGAATTTGAGGTAAAACTTAGAAATGAGATGACTCAGAAAGCAATAGCTAAGGAATGTGCAGACTGGGTAAGACGGAAAGCAAAGTTCCGTTCAAATACTACAGGTGAAAATATGCCTGGCTTTATGACTGTTCAAGGTAAGGAAGAAAAATATATCTATCAACCTATGAATGGGTTTACCACAGTTGATATAGGTTGTGATAGAGGAAATAATGCTTATAATTTTGTTAACCGTTTTGAATCACCTAATGCAGATACCTATATGGAACTGTTTGATAGTATCTGGAATGACAAAAACAGGTTAGAGGATGTAACAGATATAGTTATTGATAACATAAGTACTGCTTATAATGAGAATTCTCCGGAATTTATCTATTTCATGACAATATATCATGTTTTTAGTGAGTTTTTGGAGGATATTTCAGAAGATGTATTGCCGAATGATGCAACGGGATTCAAACAGAGCAAGATATGGGACATGCTTTACGATTTCCAGAGAGATGCAGTACTTGCTATCATCAATAAGCTGGAAAAATACAACGGATGTATTCTGGCGGATAGTGTAGGTCTTGGTAAAACATTTACAGCTTTGGCAGTTATAAAATATTATGAAAATAGAAATAAAACAGTATTAGTGCTATGTCCAAAAAAACTAGCTGAAAACTGGAATACATATAAAGACAACTATATAAATAATCCAATTGCTTCAGATCGTTTGAATTATGATGTTCTTTTCCATACAGACTTATCCAGAAATGGTGGAGTATCAAACGGACTTGATCTGGATCGACTCAATTGGGGTAACTACGACTTGGTCGTAATTGACGAATCACATAACTTCCGCAACGGTGCCGGTACACATGCCAACACGCAGGAGAACCGGTATGTGAAATTGATGGACAAGGTTATTCGTGCGGGTGTTAAGACAAAGGTGCTGATGCTTTCTGCAACGCCTGTAAATAACAGATTTACAGATCTTAAGAATCAGCTGGCTCTTGCTTATGAGGGCAATTCTGAGTTTATCAATGAGCAGCTTGATACAAAGAAGCCGATTGAAGAAATATTCCGTCAGGCTCAGAAGGCATTCAATGCCTGGAGCAAACTGGAACCGGAAGCCAGAACGACGGATGCTTTACTGCGGACGCTGGACTTTGATTTCTTCGAGGTTCTGGACAGCGTAACGATCGCACGATCCAGAAGACATATTGAGAAGTATTACAACACAGAAGAAATCGGTAAGTTCCCTGAGAGACTGAAACCGATATCGAAGAGACCGAGCCTTACGGATCTCAATAATGCTATCAATTACAATGAGATTTATGAGCAGCTGATGCAGCTGACTCTATGCATCTACACACCATCAAACTACATCTTCCCAAGCAAGATGTCGAAGTATATGGACTTTACTCACAACAAGGGGAATAACCTGACGCAGAGAGGTCGTGAGCAAGGTATTCAGCGTTTGATGAGCATCAATCTCTTGAAGCGATTGGAGAGCTCCGTGTATTCCTTCAACCTGACACTTGGAAGGATTCGTGATCTGATCCAGGGTACCATTGATGCCATTACTCAGTTTGAAAAGTACGGCAAAGCGGATCTGGATATGTACGAAGCTAACGATAATGACTTCGACATGGAGGATGGAAATACCGATTTCTTCACGGTTGGCAAGAAGGTAAAAATAGATCTGGCTGATATGGACTATAAGACATGGAAGGCAGAACTTCAGCACGATGCTGATACTCTGGAACTCCTTACCCTTATGGTTGCCGATATTACACCGGACCACGACTTGAAGCTTCAGACTCTTTTCAAACTCATGGATGAAAAGATGGCGAATCCTATCAATGAAGGGAACAAGAAGGTGCTGATCTTCTCAGCATTTTCTGATACGGCAGAGTACCTTTATGATCAGGTAGCCAGCTACATGAAGACTCATTATGGTCTGGACACTGCAGTAATTACCGGAAGCATCGACGGCAGAACGACCATAAAAGGGCTGAAAGCAACGCTGAATAATGTGCTGACCTGCTTCTCACCGATATCCAAGAGCAGGGATGTTCTGATGCCGGGCAGTACAAAGGAAATAGATGTTCTGATCGCTACTGACTGTATTTCTGAAGGTCAGAACCTGCAGGACTGCGATTATCTGGTAAACTACGATATTCACTGGAATCCGGTGCGTATTATTCAGAGGTTTGGCCGTATCGACCGTATTGGCAGCAGGAACCAGTATATTCAGCTGGTGAACTTCTGGCCGGATATGACGCTGGACGACTATATCAACCTGAAGGCCCGTGTTGAGACAAGAATGAAGATATCTGTCATGACTGCTACAGGTGATGATGACTTGATCAATCCTGAAGAGAAGGGTGATCTGGAATACAGAAAGCAGCAGCTGAAGCGCCTGCAGGACGAAGTTGTAGATATCGAGGATATGTCTACCGGCATATCCATCATGGATCTGGGATTGAACGAATTCCGCCTGGATCTGCTGGAATACATAAAGACGCATGAGGACCTGGCAAAGAAGCCAAAAGGACTGCATGCTGTGGTGCCGGCGACAGAAGAAAACCCGGAAGGTGTGATCTTCGTTCTCCGGAATATTAATAACAATATCAACATTGATAATCAGAATCGGATCCATCCGTTCTATATGGTTTATATCGGAATTGATGGAGAGGTGGTCTGCGATTATCTGAATCCGAAGAAGCTCCTTGATACAGTTCGGCTGCTTTGCCGTGGTAAATCTGAACCAGTATTGGAGCTTTGCGAGAAGTTTAATAAAGAAACAGATGATGGACGTGACATGGAGGAGGTATCACAGCTTCTTTCCGATGCCATCAACTCCATCATTGACGTAAAGGAAGAGAGCGATATTGACAGTCTATTCTCCGCAGGAGGTACTTCGGCGTTGATGTCTGAAATCAATGGACTGGATGATTTTGAACTGGTATGTTTTCTTGTAGTAAAGTAAGAGGAGGAAGCATATGCTTGAATTTCCAAAGACTACAGAATTTAACAAAAGAATACCAAAACAGAAATTTTATGAGAATATTCAGGTTACACCTGCCCTAAAACGCAGTTTTGTAGAACAGATAAAGGTAATATACTGGAAGAATAAGATAGCGGCTACAACTGTTAACCTTGCGGAAGAAAAAGATGTAACAGAACTGGAAGTATTTGAAATACAGCTTAATGGTCAGGAACTGGATGAAGCTGTTTTAAGACAGATAGACAGAGAGATACCTTATCATATTCTATTTATATTGAAGCATGAGGAAATGTGTAAGGCGATAATTGGATATAAAGAAGTGTCAGCATCCGGAAATACTGCATTTAAGGTAAACAGATACTATCAGACTGACTGGATGCCTGAAGAAGAACTAACATTGAAGCTTGAAGGTTTGTCTTTGGATGCAGTATATGAAAATTTAGTAAGACAGATAGCTGGGGATGCTCTTACTCACGGGGAAGCTGGTGAATCCCTTAGGGATAGCGTTAAAAGGAATGAAGAAATACAAGTGTTGAAGAAGCAGATAGAGAAGCTTCAAATAAAGATTCGGAAAGAAAAGCAGTTGAATATACAGATACAGTTGAATGCAGAATTAAAACTGTTAAAACAGAAATATAATGGATTAACGAGGATATAGATAACCATGACAACTTTTGAGATAAGAGCAACAGAAGAAAATATTATTGAATCATTAAAAAAAGACTCTCTTGGTCGCAATAAAGATATTGTATATTTCTTTAGATTGTTACAGCATATTGAGAACATACAAACCATAGCAATAAATGGAGCATGGGGAAGTGGAAAGACATTTTTTATAAAACAAATTCAGTTATTGATGAAAGCTCTTAATCCTATGTCAGAAATGACTAATGAGAAAAGAGAAAAAATACTAAGACGACTACGGTTATCAAATGAAGAAAAGAAGGACAACTATGATTTGACAGTATACTATGATGCTTGGGAGAATGATAGTGATAATAATCCTATTTTATCCATAATATATCAAATATGTAAAGAATTAGGTATAGAATATTCTCTCGGTCAAAAAAAAGAAATAGTAAAGATTGGCAGTAAGATAATAGAATTATTTACCGGACATGACTTTGCTGAAATGATTAAGGCTTTACAAGGCGAAGATCCTTTTAAAGAGTTTTCGAAAGAAAAAGAATTGCAAAATCAAATTAGTGAATTTCTATCGAAAATTTTGGAAGAAAGAGGAAATCGTTTGGTTGTTTTTATTGATGAACTTGATCGATGTAAACCTTCATTTGCGGTTCAGCTACTTGAAAAGATAAAGCACTACTTGGTTGATGAAAGGATCATTTTTATATTCTCAGTAAATATAAGCCAACTACAGCATACTATTAGTCAGTATTATGGGAATGGCTTTGATTCATGCAGATATTTGGACAGATTTTTTGACTTACATATTGAATTACCGCCTGCTGATTATACGAATTTTTATATTGATATGGGATTAGATAAGGACTATCATGTAGATATCGTATGTAGACGGATGATTGATAATTTCAATTTTACACTTCGTGAAATTACAAGGTTTTATAGAATAGTTAAAACGGCAGTTTATGCTCCTACACATGATAAGAACAAGTATGATTTCATTTATCCAGAAAGTAAAGGCAATCTAATAATTTTTATAATTATAGTACCAATTATGGTAGGCCTTCGAATGATAGATAGAAAAAAATATGAAGATTTTATAAATGGAAACGACGCAACGCCCATTATTGACATATATAAAGGACATGATGATGGGAAATGGATTCTTAATGAAATGTTAAATCCAGATGAAACATTTTATGAAGAGGAAGGCAAGAAAACAATTACTGTTGAGCAGAAAATGCACGAGTTATATGAGGCTGTTTTTGTTAAAAAATATGATGACAAATACAATATTTGTATAGGAAAGTATGAATTTACTAAACAAAGTAAAATGATAGCTATGAATGCTGCAAATATGTTTTCTTCTTATGCTAACTATGATATTTGAGGAGGTTTAGAAAATGGATAAGATGAGAATGGAATCGGTGGATATGACAGCACAGAACATCGAGAAGATAGAAGCATTGTTTCCAAACTGTATCACGGAAACAGCAGATGCCGACGGGAAGCTGAGAAAGGCTGTAAATTTTGATATTCTCAGACAGATGCTTTCTAAGGATATTATAGAAAGTGATGAAGCATACGAGTTTACATGGGTAGGGAAGAAGGCTTCTATTGTGGAAGCTAACAAGCCGTTAAGAAAGACTCTTCGTCCGTGTCCTGAAGAAAGTGTGAACTGGGATACTACAGAAAATCTTTATATTGAGGGAGATAATCTTGAAGCTTTGAAATTAATACAAGAGAGTTATCTTGAAAAGGTTAAGATGATATACATTGATCCGCCATATAATACTGGTAATGATTTTATCTATAGGGATGATTTCAAATTATCAGAGGATGAGTATGAAGATGGATTAAAAATATTCGATGAGGAAGGTAATCGTCTTTTTAAGAATACTGATACCAACGGCAGGTTTCATTCTGATTGGTGCAGTATGTTATATTCAAGGCTTATGCTTGCAAGAAACCTTTTGACAGAAGATGGAGTCATTTTTATTTCCATAGATGATCATGAGCAGGAAAACGCAAAGAAAATTTGTGGGGAGATTTTTGGAGAGAGTAATTTTGTTGCAGAATTGATTTGGGAGAGAGCATTTTCACCAAAAAATGATGCAAAATTTATCTCTAATAGTCATGACTATGTGTTGATGTATGCGAAAAATATATTTGATTTTACTATAGGGAGATTACCAAGAACAGAAGAAGCTAATGCAAGATATTCAAATCCTGACAATGATCCAAGAGGTGTATGGATGTCCAGTGATATTTCTGTAAAAACTTACAATGCCGAAAATGATTACCCAATTACCGCCCCTTCGGGGCGTGTAATAGAGCCTCCAACAGGACGCTGTTGGAGTCTCTCCCAAAAAGCATTTTGGGAGAGACTCCAGGATAATAGAATATGGTTTGGACCAGATGGCGATGGAGTGCCAAGGATAAAAAGATTTCTGACAGACTTAAAGCATGACGGAATGGCACCTACATCGATTATGTTTTTTAGAGATGTTGGACACAGCCAGGAAGGATCGCAAGAGGTCACAAAACTATTAGGCGCAGGAGCATTTGATGGTCCTAAGCCTATTAGATTGATGAGAAGATTACTGACCTTGGCTAATCTTAAGGATGATTCAGTTGTGTTAGATTTCTTTTCGGGTTCGGCTTCTACGGCACATGCTGTAATCCAGAATAATGCTGAAAATAGAAAAAATTGTAAGTTCATTATGATCCAGATACCGCAGGAATGTGACGAAAAGGGAGAGGCTTATCAAGCCGGTTACAGGAATATTTGCGAAATTGGAAAGGAACGAATTAGAAGAGCCGGGAAAAAAGTTAAGGAAGAGATAAATGATGATATAGATTATGGCTTTCGTGTTTTAAAAATTGACGACTCTAATATGCGCGATGTTTATTACAGTGCAGATGATTATAACCAGCAGATGGTTAAAGGGTTAGAATCAAACATTAAAGAAGACCGTACTGATCTTGACCTTCTTTTTGGCTGCCTTTTAGAGTGGGGACTTCCTTTATCGCTTCCGTATTCGTCAGAAAAGATAGATGGTTGCACAGTACATAATTATAATAATGGTGACCTTATTGCCTGCTTTGATGAGAATATATCAAAAACGGTTGTAGAGACAATCGCCAGACGTCAGCCTTTGCGTGCGGTTTTCCGTGATAGTAGCTTCCCGAATAGCCCGGCGAAGATAAATGTTGGTGAAATATTTAAGCTTCTTGCTCCTGATACCAGGGTGAAGGTTATATAGGGAGTGTTTGTCATTTAACAAAATCAGTTATTCGAAATTTTTGAATAACTGATTAAAAAATCGAGATGGCGAATAATGTGCCCGATATGACGAAAGTGAGTTTACTATGATGTTTCTTGGCGGAGGTGATGGTCTTTGATATATACAGAAGCTGAACTAAAAGAAAAAATATACGAAATGCTGAAAGATTTTGAAACAGAAGTTGTTGAGTTTAAGGAAGCGAACAGTAGCTATTCTTTTAAAGAGATAGGTAAATACTTTTCTGCACTTGGCAATGAAGCCAATATCAGAGGAAAGAACGAAGCTTGGCTGGTTTTTGGGATTACCAATCAGGGTGAGTTTAAAGGTTCTGATTATCGGAAGGATGGCAACCTTCAATCATTGAAGAAGGAAATTGCTAATAATACAAATGAACGACTGACATTCCTTGATATTTATGAACTGACGATGGAGAAATGCAGGATTGTTGCGTTCCAGATTCCTCCGGCAATACCGGGGATTCCTACAACATGGAATGGAGCTGTATGGGCGAGAGAACATGAATCTCTGGCACCGCTCCCAATGAACAAGGTGGATCTGATACGAAGTCAGGTCGGGATGGATTGGTCAAAGGAAATTGTGAAGGAAGCTACGATAGATGATTTGGATCCTGAAGCTGTTGCTTATGCAAGAAAGATGTTCTCTCAAAAGCAAGAGGATAGAAAGCATGCGAAAGAAATTCTTTCCGGGTTATCTGATATAGATGTACTGAATAAGGCCGGAATCTGCTTCAAAGGCATGATTACCAGAACAGCGCTTCTACTTTTAGGAAAGAAGGAATCCGCATTTTACTTCGATGGTTTTACTCCGCGAATAACATGGACACTTTATAATGCAGATAAAACCATTAAAGCATATGAGCATTTCGATATTCCTTTCCTGCTTGCAGTAGATAAGGTTTACGCAAAAATCAGGAACGAGAAGTATAGGTATATTGCTGAACAGCAGACGCTCTTTCCGGAAGAAGTGCAGCAATATGACGCTGAACTTGTTAAAGAAATTATCAATAACTGCATCGCTCATTCAGATTACAGGCGGCACGGAAAGATTAATGTCGAGGAATTTGAGGATCAAATTGTTTTCATAAATGAGGGTTCTTTCATCCCGGAGACTATAGAGAAGGCACTGGAACCTGGATACAAACCCCCGTATTATCGGAATGCTTTCCTCTGCAATGCTATGGTCAACATGTATATGATTGATACGAATTCAATGGGTATTCCGATGATCTACAGTATTCAGAGGGCAAGATGTTTCCCGCTTCCTTCATATGATCTGGATGTTGTGAATAGAGTTAGTGTTACGGTTTATGGCAAGGTTCTTGATAAGAACTATACAAGCTTGCTTCATTCCAACGGAAACTTGGATTTGAAGACGGTATTTTTGCTTGATCAGGTTCAGAAGAGGAAGACTATATCTAAAGATGATTATAAGGCACTTAGAAAAAGCGGATTGGTTGAGGGAAGATATCCTGCATTATATGTATCATATAAGATAGCAGAAGCAGTTGGAGATAAGGCTGGTTATGTTAGAAATAAGGGTTTGGATGAAAAAATATTGAAAGAGCTTATTATCTCTGCTTTGAAAAACGGACCTCTGAAGAAGGCTGATATCTATGAAGCGGTGAAACATGCATTCCCAGATGTCTTAACAGAAGATAAGCAATATAAGAAGCTCTCAAATCTTCTTCAGAAAATGAAGATAGAGGGAATAGTTGATGTTCATGGCAGTGCAGTACACGCAGAATGGTTTCTTGCATAGAATATTTAGTCAAGAAAGTCAGTTTTTAGTCAAGAAATTAGTCAAGGAACATGATTATGAAGTCAACGAGAATCTCTAGAAAGGCACTTATGCATGGGATTCTTCTTGACTAAATCCAAGTATTATAATATTTTTAGTCGATACTTAGTCTTTGTGGAATCATTAGGCTGAAATATATAAAAAGCATGAACTTGGCACCCAAACCGGCACTCAAGAGGGCACTTAGGAAGCCGAAAAAAATGTTGGAAGTGGTTACAGCGGTCATTGGGAATATAATGATATGGGAGAAGATAATAAATGAAACTACAGTTTAAGCATCAAAAATTCCAGGCAGATGCTGCCAAGGCGGTTGTTGATGTATTTGCAGGGCAGCCCTATCTGACACCAACATATATGATGGATAAAGGTTATCAGGGAAAAGCTGATGATGGTCAGACTTTTTCTCAGATGTCTCTCTTTGATACGACATTATTCACCGGATGGAGCAATCAGCGTATTGTTCCGGAAATGAATGACAAGATTATACTTGAACATATTCAGAAAATACAGAGAGCAAACCAGATAACTCCTTCTACAAGCCTTATAGGGAGAAGCGAAGGATATAACCTGACTATCGAGATGGAGACCGGTGTCGGAAAAACTTATACATATATTAAGACTATGTTTGAACTGAACAAGCAATATGGATGGTCGAAGTTTATAATAGTAGTTCCGAGTATAGCTATAAGGGAGGGCGTGTATAAGAGTTTTCAGATGACACAGGAGCATTTTGCGGAGGAATATGGTAAGAAGATCCGTTTCTTTATATATAATTCCGCACAGCTGACTGAAATCGACAGGTTTGCTTCCGACAGTTCTATAAATGTTATGATTATAAATTCTCAGGCATTTAATGCTAAAGGTAAGGATGCCCGCAGAATTTATATGAAACTGGATGAATTCCGCAGCCGTAGGCCTATAGATATCATTGCAAAAACAAACCCTATTTTGATCATTGATGAACCACAGTCGGTAGAAGGTAAGCAGACCAAAGAAAACTTGAAGCAGTTTAATCCCATGATTACTTTGCGGTATTCTGCTACACACAAATCTGACAGCATCTATAATATGATCTACAGATTGGATGCTATGGAAGCATACAACAAAAAGCTGGTAAAAAAGATTGCAGTAAAAGGTATAACTGAGAGCGGTTCAACCGCTACGGACAGTTACCTTTATCTGGAAAGCATAAATCTTTCAAAGTCAGCACCTACTGCTACTATCCAATTCGATTTTAAAGGATCAAGCGGTGTTCGTAAGAAAACTCAGACAGTTGGTATCGGTTTCAATGTATATGATCATTCCGGACAGTTGGATGAATATAAAAATGGGTTTGTTGTGAAATCCATAGATGGTCGTGACGATTCTATAGAATTCATAAACGGTACAAAGATATATGCCGGGGATGTGGTCGGGAAGATTACGGAGGAACAGCTCCGCAGGATTCAGATTCGGGAAACGATACTTTCACATCTTCAGAGAGAACGTCAACTTTTCTATAAGGGTATAAAGGTATTATCATTGTTCTTTATTGATGAAGTGGATCATTATAAACGCTATGATGATGCAGGGCAAGCCTATAATGGTATTTTTGCCGATATCTTTGAAGAAGAGTATAAAGACATCCTGAGTAACATGCAGCGTGAAATCGGCGATGATGATTATATGAGATACCTTGAAGCGATTCCGGCAGAAAAAACTCATGCAGGATACTTTTCTATAGATAAAAAGGGACATATGACAAACAGTTCGCTTTCCGATAAGAAAGAGCGGACATCAGATGATATTGATGCATATGACCTGATAATGAAGAATAAGGAATTACTTCTTGAAAGAGATCCAAAGAAATCACCGGTTCGATTCATATTTTCGCATTCCGCTCTAAGAGAAGGATGGGATAATCCTAATGTATTCCAGATATGTACTTTAAAGTCATCAGGCTCAGATGTCAGAAAGCGTCAGGAAGTAGGGCGTGGACTGCGCCTATGCGTTAATCAGGACGGGGAGAGAATGGATGTCGCAGCTCTCGGAAATGATGTGCATAATGTGAATGTACTTACCGTTATTGCCAGCGAAAGCTATGACAGTTTTGCTAAAAGCCTGCAGAGTGAGCTTGCGGATGCAGTAGGTGACCGCCCTCTTGCTGTTACAAGAGAGCTGTTCCTGAACCGTGTGGTTAAGGATGAGAAGGGGAATGAATTCCTGATTGACAGTGATACGGCATCTGAGATTCAATTTCAGCTCCGTTCACAGGGTTACATAGACAAGCATGGAGCCTTGACCGACAAGTACTATGAGGATAAGGCAAATGGAGAGATAAAGGTAGCAGAAGAAGTTCAGGATTATGCTGCTGATGTTATAAATATCATTGATTCAGTTTATGACAGCAAGGCTCTTATGCCTGAAAACGCCCGTAGCAATAATGTAGAGCTTACCTGTGATGAAGAAAAACTAAACAGTAAGGAGTTTAAGGCTTTATGGTCACATATTAATTCAAAATCCGTATATGTAGTTGATTTTGATACTGATGAACTGGTTAAAAAGGCAGTATTGGCATTGAACAGCAAACTACGTGTTTCTAAGATATACTTTAAGGTTGAAACCGGTCAGATGAATGAAATCAAATCAAAACAGGATCTTATTTCCGGTGTTTCCTTTGTAAAAGAAGAAGCAGGTATATATAATGATATTACACAGATTAAGGTTAACAGTGGAGTGAAATATGATCTTGTCGGAAAATTGGTGGAAGAGACCGGACTTACCAGAAAAGCAGTAGTTAAAATACTGACCGGCATTGAAAAAACAGTTTTTGATCAATTTAAATCTAATCCGGAAGAATTCATTATAAAAGCAGCCGGGCTGATAAATGATGAAAAAGCAACCGCAATCATAGAGCACATTACATATGATGTGATGGATGAGCATTATGATACTGATATCTTTACCGAACCTACTATAAAAGGAAAACTTGGAACTAACGCCATGAAGGCAAAGAAACATTTATATGATCATATTGTTTATGATTCCACAAATGAGAAGACATTTGCCGAAAATTTGGATATAAGTAATGATGTAGCGGTATATGTAAAGCTTCCGGATGGTTTTTATATTTCGACACCGGTTGGCAAGTATAATCCTGACTGGGCAATCGCTTTTTATGAAGGAAATGTAAAGCATATATATTTTGTTGCAGAAACAAAAGGCTCTATGAATTCCATGCAGCTTAGGGACATAGAAAAAGCAAAAATACATTGCGCTAAAGAGCATTTTAAGGCAATAAGCGGAGATAATGTTATCTATGATATTGTGGATAACTATACTTCGCTGATGGAGAAGGTAATGAAGTAAATGGATACATGCATGTAAGGGGGGGAGTCATGGCAATACCTAAATTTCCTGAGAAATTCATTCAAAAAGCACTTAAGTATATTGATGAAAACAGTATTCCGGATCAAAATAGAAGTACAAAATATGAATTGGTAACAGAAGAAGGAAAAAAGTATCCGCCTAAATATGTTATAGCAGTTGCGACAAAACTTGCGACTGGAAAAGAAGTAAAGTTTGATGATTTTAACGCTGTTGAAGCTAAAGGGTTCTTTGAAGCGAGGGGATATATGATTGAAACAAAACAGGAAAAATATGAATTAACCATAACCGCAGATGCTGTAGTATCCACGGATGAAAGATTTACTATGAATAATCTTGATTTGGGGGATAATTATAGACCTATAGATGCGTTTTTTATGAGACGCGGTGAGGAAATAATTAGAAGGAATCGTAACAAAAGTGAAACCAAAATTTCAAATCAAACTTTACCCAGACTCGCATTTCAGATATTTGAGAGTCAGATTTCTTTGTTGTCTGATGAGGACAAGAGACAGTTCCCGATTTGTCAATATTCTCCGGACAGAGAAGTGATCAGAGGCATTTTCCCTTCTGAGACTGAATTTAAGAAGTATAAGAATTCCATGGAGAATTCAACATATAAACGTGAAAATGGTCCACAGTTCGTCATTTATTCATGGAATGTATTTTCTACGATTGTATTTGTTAGAGAGTGCTTAAGACGTTTTGGAGAGCCGGGAGATAAGTTTGTTCTGTTATATAGAGATAAAACGGAACAAGAGGTTAATCAGAACAAAGTCGAAAAAACTGTTGATGAGGATGTGATCAAAACAGCGGAAGAGAGCAAAAACCCTTATTCAAAGATGTTATTGGAATCTAAAAATATAATCTTTAGGGGAGCTCCCGGAACTGGCAAATCATATTTGGCTAAAGAAATTGCAGCAGATATAATCAGTAACGGTTATACAGATCATTATGAGGATTTAACACCGGAGCAAAAGCAACAAATTGAATTTGTGCAATTTCATCCAAGTTATGATTATTCAGACTTTGTAGAAGGGCTGAGACCTAATATAAGTGAAGATGGGAATGTGAGAATAGTACTTCGGGATGGTATTTTCAAGCGCTTTGTTTCACGTGCAAGAAAGAACTATGAAGATTCACTGAAATCGAAAGAAACCGTTGAATTGGAGATGTCTATTTCAGATGCAATGAACGAGTTTTTTGCCGATAAAATAGGAAGCAGGGAACCACTTAAAACAACAAATGGCAGTGAGTTCTACATTACTGACATTTATGAAGGACGTATAGAAATTCTGATTCCAAACAATGATTCAGTAAATAGCATAAAAATAAAACTTGATGAAATAAAGAAGTTGTTAGAAGCGGAGATTGTTTTTGAAAAAGCCAGCGATATTACTAAGTTTTTTGGCATACAGTATACGCAGCAAAGGTTTTCATATGATCTTGTAATATATCGTGAAATAATGAAGATTAAAGCAAAAAATAAAAAAACGATGGTTAAAATGGAGGAATTGAAGAAGTATATTTTCATTATAGACGAAATAAATCGCGGTGAAATATCTAAGATTCTTGGCGAATTGTTCTTCTCTATCGATCCGGGATATCGAGGCAAAGCAGGAGAAGTGGCCACACAATATGCCGGTATGCATGATGATCCAAATGAGAAGTTTTACATCCCGGAAAATGTTTATATTATAGGTACAATGAATGATATAGATAGATCTGTCGATAGTTTTGATTTTGCCATGCGCCGTCGTTTCAGATTCATTGAGATAAAAGCAGAAGATACGCAAGGAATGTTGGAATCGCTGGATAATGAAGTGCTTAAAAATGAGGCTGTCGAAAGAATGGATAGACTTAACGCTGAAATATTGAAAGTTAAGGACTTAAATAGGAATTATCAAATAGGAGCCTCATATTTCTTAAAACTAAAGAATGTTAGTTTTGAGATTCTTTGGAATGATTACCTTTGTCCTCTTTTACAGGAATATGTACGAGGGATTTATGATGAAGAAGGCATTATGAAACGATTCGCAAAAGCATATGGTATTATACTTCCGGATGAGGGTGTTGTAGATGAAGGAACTCAGGATTAAGGATAATGATAAAAAGAATAAAGAAGAATTCTTTGAAATCCAAGGGCTGGTTAAATCTGTATCTGACAAAACATTAGCGGAACTGGAAAAAGAAGGTGTTTTTATATTTCCGGAGATGATATGTGATGCGGAAGATATAACTCGTGATCAAATGGTTCTCCAAAGTATTAATGACACGTATTGTTCAGGAAATGTCATGGGATTTTTGGGATATGGAGAAGAACGGCTTGTAATAGAGTCACGTTTTGGTACTGGTAAAAATGATTTTTTGTTCCAATATTTAGTTGAACGTGTCTTTAATTTCCCTAATATTGTTAATCTTGAAACAAATGCAGCTGATAATGATAGGATGTTTTCGCTATTACTGTTCCTGTTCCCTATGTATCTCGCTTCAGCTATGAGAAAGGGCGTTTTTAAAACCTATGTGCGTAATGAATATAATGATGGAAATGTTAGAGGAACAATAGATATTGATCGTCATATACGTAAAAATGAACCGTTTATTGGTAATATAGCGTATAGTCAGAGAGAGTATGCTTATGACAATTATCTAATACAATTGGTAAGACATACAGTGGAGTTTATAAAGCGGAAGCCATATGGTTATAAGCTATTAGCAAAAGTGAAAGACCAGGTAAGATTAGTTGTCGATGCTACGCCCACTTATGAAGCAAAGAATTTAAGAAAGATATTACTTGAGAATAAAAAGAGGGCGGTTAGTCATGCATACTATTACGAGTACCGTGCACTTCAGACATTATGTATACTGATTCTTCAAAATGAGAAGAATCAGGTTGGACTCGGGGCAAGAAAAATCTTCGGCGTTTTATTTGATGGAGCTTGGCTTTGGGAGGAGTATATTAATTCTCTTGTTAAAAAGTATTTCCATCATCCCAGAAATAAAAGCGGTGAAGAAGGACAGTGGTTATTTACAGGAGAATCCGGTCGTTCCGGACGTATTTATCCTGATTTTATCGGAAGAGACTCAGAAAATAGAATTATTGCGGATGCAAAATATAAGCCTGTTGAAAACATCGGTAACAAAGACTATCTTCAGGTACTTGCTTATATGTTCCGCTTTGATGCAAAGAAGGCTTTTTATTTCTATCCTGAAGTAGACAATATAGATGATAAGGTCTTATGGCTTAACAGTGGCTCTACATACGAAAAAAATGTAAAGAAACGTGATGATATTAGCTTGATAAAACATGGGTTACAAATTCCGAAAGAAGATAATGCTTATGATGAATTTATTAAAGGCATAAAACAGAATGAAGAAACATTTGTAAAGATGGTTGCTGAAAAAATGTCATAAATGGTACATTTTGATATGGAGAAAATAAATGAAAATAAAATGCATAATTGTTTTAATAACTATGTTATTTCTATTAAATGGGTGTAGTCTTGATGGATGGATGTCATCAGGAACATCTAATGGAGTGGTTAGTACATCAACAGGTGATAATAATTCTAGTACATCTACGGTTATTACTAATGAACCTGAAATGACAGAAAAAGAAAATAAAGTTTTAGAATTATTAGAACTTGAAAATTGTGGATATGATTTAGCTTATAGTGTTAAAGTGTCTGGTCGAGATAGGTTTGAAACAGTGTTAATTGACTTTGATAGAATGGTTAAAACAACAATGAGTGGTCATCGCGAAGGTAGTTCCGCCTCCATAAAAACACAATATATAGGAGGAGCAAAAGAGAGCGCGTGGTATGAACTTGACTCAAAAACGAAAGAAAAAACCGAATATAGTTTTTACTCTAGAATCAATAATTCTATTGAAGAACCAGTAGTGGAAGAGTATAAAATTCAAGATAATGGTGAAGAAATAATTATCTATACAAGGAATATTCTGGATTTAGAAGAATGCGTCGAGTTTTTGAAACGTATGCTTCCTTCGGGGAATAATCAACTTGAAAGACAATATGATGTTCTTTTTCCAAGAGAACCATGAATATTTGATATTGATAAATGATATAGAGACGGTGATTATATTCTTAATGGATAAAATGAATAAGAAACAGTTGGAGAGAAAGTAGTTATGGGATTTGTTTTGGCAAAATGCACTAATTGTGGTGCAAATTTGGAAGTCAACCCTAAATTGGACGCGGCAATTTGTCCATATTGTAATTCCGCCTATATAGTCGAGAAGGCTATAAATAATTATAGTATCGGAAGTATAAATGCTAATGTTGTTAACATTTATGGAAACGTTTCTAATGATTTTGTTATACGTGCCGGTGTTTTAGAAGAATATAACGGAACAGCAGATGATATAACGATTCCGGATACAGTAAGAAAACTATCAATTAATGCTTTTAAAGGAATGATGGGAATAACGCGGGTAGTATTACCAGGCACAATTTCCGAGATACCGGATGAGGCATTTGCTGGATGTCCGAATTTGAAAGAAGTTGTTATATCGCCTGGTATAGAGAGGATTGGTAGAAGTGCCTTCAGTGATTGTCCGGAATTGTTTTATATAAATATATCTGATAGTGTTCGGGAAATAGGCGACCGTTGTTTTGCAGATTGTACTTCTTTGTATTATGTTACACTGCCTTCTGGTTTGTCGAAGATAGGCAATTATTTGTTTACTCGTTGTTCCGGTTTACCTGAAATTGATATTCCGGATAACGTGGTATCCATAGGAAATTCGGCTTTTTGTGGCTGCTCTAAGTTACGTAGAGTAGGTATTCCAAAAGGCTTAATAAGTATTGATAGCTATGCATTTGACAAGTGCGAGAATCTTAAGAGAATTAGTATGCATATACCAAGTTCTTGCAATAAAATTGGAAAGAATGCTTTACCTGAAGAATGATATGATAATAGGAGGAAACGCGTATGCCTTTTGTTAAAGCTATGTGCACAAATTGTGGTGGAATACTTCAAGTTGATGAAAGTAAAGATGCAGCAGTATGCCCTTTTTGTTCAACACCGTATATTGTTGAAAAAGCAATAAACAATTATCAAATTAATAATCAGTATAACATCGAGAATTCTAACGTGTACATTAATAATGGAATATCAGCAGAGAAGAAATTGGAAAATGCGGAAGCTATATTAACGGTTCATCACGATTGTGAAAAGGCAGAACAACTTTTTATGGAAGTCGCTGAACTGCTTCCGATGGACTATAGAGCATGGTGGGGAATTGTTAGATCGCAAACAGCTGGCTTTACATATTTTGGATTCGACAATGATGAACTGGATGATGTACGACAATATATGACATCTGCTATTAAGGTGGCAGGTGATAAAAAAGATGCTTTAATAGAAAGATGGGATCAATACATGTCTGATTATAATACCTTGATTGATCTGGATGCCAAAAGAAAGATATTAAAGGACAAAATGTATATAGCTAAATTAAATCAACCAGTTGGATTTCGTAGTATTCGAAAAATAATAGGTTTCATACTCATTATACTTGGAATAATTGTATTGCCGCCGTCAATTCAAAAAGGAAAAGTTTCAGAAGTTATATTTGCTGCAATAGTGCTGTGTTTTGTCGGTGGATTTCTTATTGTATATGATCTGCAAAAGACTAAAGAGGCAAATGATGAATATAATAATGCCAAAGAGGATTTAGATAAAATAGTTAAAAAAATGGCGGAAGTGGATCCATACAATACTTGGTTTGATAATTGATGCGTTTTAAATAGCATTATTATGATAAGGTCACAAAAAATGAAAGAGTATTATTATAGATTCAAATGTTAGATATAAACTTATTATTCTTCTTGACATTAGGCGAGCAATAGAGTATACTTTTTTTATAATAATATTTGGCAAACTATTTGAAAAAGTAGGGCAGCAAAACTACAGGGACTAAAGGATTACATGGATGTTTTCATATGTCAGCCAGTTGCAACTATAAGATGATTGATATAAAGCACCGTTTATTCTTTTTAACGGTGCTTTTGTGTTTAAAAAGGAGGGATAATTTGATTCCGGGATATATGACTATAAAAGAAGCCAGTGAGAAGTGGGGGTTAAGTAATCGTTGGATAAACACCATGTGCCATAGCGGTAAAATTGTTGGTGCACAAAAATTAGGAACAGTATGGGCAATACCCGAAGATACAACAAAACCTACTGAAGATGGAAGAGTAAAAACAGGAGCATATAAGGATTGGAGAAAAAGATACGGTAAAACCAGCAAGTAATAAAAGAAGGAGAACAATAATATGAGAATAATTGATGTTGTTAAGTATGAAGGCGATAATAGTACATTTATTTGGAAGCATCCGTCAGAAGACTTTAATATGTTTTCACAGCTTATAGTGCATGAATCTCAGGAAGCTTTCTTTTTTAAGGATGGACAGACTCTGGATGCATTTGGTCCCGGCAGGTATACATTGGAATCACAGAACATCCCGATATTAAGTAGTCTGATAAAGCTTGGGACAGGCGGGGAATCTCCGTTTCATTGTGAAGTATATTTTATAAACAAGACAGTACAAATGGCTATCAAGTGGGGAACAGACTCAAAGGTTCGTTATGTTGATCCGGAATCGGGTATTCCGATTGAACTCGGAGCTTGTGGATCTATGAATCTGGAAGTATTAGATGGAAGAAGATTATTGTTAAAATTGGTTGGAACTATGAATGGCATCGCATGGGATGACAAATCGGGTTTCTCGAAATCATTACAAAATTGCTTTAGACCTTTGATTTCTACCGCGGTTAAGTCAAACTTATCAGTAGCAATTAAGAATGAAAATTTTGATATTTTGGAAATAGATGAGCATTTAGAGAGCTTATCACAAGAATTGTTACAGAAGATTCGTCCGGGATTTGAGGAGTATGGACTGACTATTCCTCAGTTTTATATTACAAATGTTGTTTTACCCGAAGATGACTTGAATTTCCGTAGATTAAAGGAACTTCATACTATATCGATGCAGGCTAGGATGGTTCGTGCAGAGACTGAAATAAAAACTGTTCAGGCTCAAGCAGAAGCAGAGATTGTAGCAGCAAAGAGGGAGGCTGAATTAGAGCGTCAGAGAACGCAAACTGAAATAGCAAAACGCGAAGCCGAAAGAAAAGTGATTATGGCTCAGGGTGAGGCTGAAGCGGCAAAGACAGCAGGGTTCGCTGAAGCTGAAATAATGAAAGCAAAAGGTTATAATCAAAAAGATGTTATTCAGGCGGATATACAGAAGGCATATGCTCAAGGCTTAGGTAACATGGGTTCTCATGGTGGCGGTGCCGGAGGTGGTGTGGCATCTGATATGGTAGGAGTAATGGCTGGAATGAAAATGGCCGGCATGGTCATGGGTGAAATGAACGGTATATTGGAAGGAAAGAATAGTTCGGAGAATACATCGGCAAGTACTTCCGCTAAAGAAGAGGAGAATGTGCTTTGTGTAAAGTGTGGTGCTAAACTTCCTAAAAATGCTAAATTCTGTCTGGAATGTGGCGAAAAGGTTATGCCCAAGATTCAGGAAGGTATGGTTATTTGTTCTGCATGCGGAAAGATGGTTCCTAAAGGAAAGTTCTGTCTGGAATGTGGAACTCCCATGTTAAATAAATGCCCGGAATGTGGGGCTGAAATTCCGACAGGTGGGAAATTCTGTCTGGAATGTGGAACAAAACTGTGATAAGTGCAGTATTTTTATGGACTTAATTGAGATATAAAGATATCTGTGGAGGGGAAATGGCTATACTGAGATGTAAAATGTGTGGTGGAAGCATTAATATCGAAGATGGAAGTAGTGTTTGTCAATGCGAGTATTGTGGTTCAAAACAAACAGTACCTACACTGGATGACGATAAGAAAACAAAACTCTTTGAACGAGCAAATAGACTTCGATTCAACTGTGAGTTTGATAAAGCAGCAAGTATATACGAGAATATCGTTTCGGAATATTCTGAAGAGGCGGAAGGATATTGGGGGCTTCTTTTAAGTAAGTATGGAATAGAATATGTGGATGATCCGACAACAGGCAAGAAAATTCCAACGTGTCATAGATCTTCGTTTGACAGTTTTATGGACGACGAAGATTTTGAAATGGTAATGGAGTATTCTGACACATTATCCAAAAGTATTTATAGAGAAGAAGCAAAGTATATAGAAAATTTAAGAAAAAGTATTATAGAAGTCTCTGGAAAAGAAGAGCCATATGATATTTTTATATGCTATAAAGAGACTGATGATACAGGAAATAGAACACTTGACAGTGTAATGGCACAGGATGTTTATGATGTATTAAATAATAAGGGTTATAAAGTGTTTTTTTCTCGAATATCATTAGAAGATAAACTTGGCGTAGAGTATGAACCTTATATTTTTGCTGCTTTGAATTCAGCTAAAGTAATGCTTGTTTTTGGTACAACTTATGACTACTTCAATGCCGTATGGGTTAAAAATGAATGGAGCCGTTTCTTAAAACTCATGGTGACGGATAAGACAAAATATCTTATCCCATGTTTCAAGAATATTGACGCCTATGATATTCCTAAAGAATTTGTCAAACTTCAATCTCAAGATATGGGGAAAATAGGTGCAGTTCAGGATTTAATCAGAGGAATTGAAAAGTTGATTCGCCCCAAAGAGATAGTGTCAAAACAAGTCTCAGATGACGCATCTGTAATTATTAATACCTCTTTATCACAAGTTGACAATCTTGTTAGAAGAGGGTATATGGCAATGGAAGATGGTGCGTGGGAGAAAGCAAAGGACTTTTTTGAAAGTGCATTAAATATAAATGTTGAAGAGGGCAGAGCATATTGGGGAGGATTACTATCGGAGTATAAATGCATTAATGGAACAGCTTTAGCTTCAAAACTAATAAAGGAATTGGAAAAAAATAACAGTGTGATTGAAGAGTATAAACGAGATTTTCCGTTTTTAAATATTATTTCTATTAATGAATTGATAAATATATTGCCTGAAATGAAGTTGAAACAGAAAATCGCCAATATAAAAGCTATTTCAAATGACGGTATGAATAGTTTTAAGTTTATCAATAATAGTTTGTATTCAAGAGCAGTTCAATTTGCTACAGCGGAAATAAAAGACGATATTTCACAAATGAATAAAATATATAATGAGGCTTTTAATAAAGAAATTCGGTTATTAGTGCAAGAAGGAAATATGGAATCATTTATGGCCCACTGTTCAAAAATTGAAAATATACTTCATTTGACAAACGCAACTTATGATATTATTAAACTTGGTAACGAGTGTAAATACAACAGTGACTGTGCTCTATGGGAAAATGAGTATGCAGAATATCGTATTGCACACCAAAACTGGGTAAATGATGAACCAATAAGAAGAATGGATGAGTATAAATGGAGTCAACAGATGTATGAATATAATCAAAAAAAAGAAGCTTTTGAACAAAATATCAAGTCTTTGATGAATGAAAAGGATCTATTGATGCAAGGGCCGGATAGCAATACACGTAGAACTCAGAGTAGAATATCAAGTATATTTAGCGGAATTGATTATCTGCAATTTCAAATAAATAATTTGGTTTGCCCTGAAAAACCATATTCTTTGTGCATACATGAACCTATACTCAGTAAGAAACCAAAGAAGGAAGACTATGAAGTAAAAACCAAGGAGGAAATAATGAAAATATTAAAAGACTCTTTGGATGAAATAAAAGAAGAAAGAACAGCAATATTTGAGAAGTTTGAAATAGTTGAAGAATGAAGTATATAGAATTCTCTAAAAATATTAATAAGGGAGACTAGCTATGGCGATACTTAAATGTAAAATGTGCGGTGGTACAATAGAATTTGTTCAAGGGACTACAGTGGGTGAGTGCCAGCACTGCGGGACAAAGCAGACGTTTCCTAATACAAGCAACGAAGGTATAACAAATCTATATAATAGAGCCAATAATCTGCGCCTAAAATGTGATTTTGATAAGGCTATGGCGGTTTATGAGAAAATTGTAGAACAGGATGATAGTCAGGCAGAAGCTCACTGGGGTATAGTCCTTTGCAAATATGGTATAGAATATGTGGATGATCCTTCTTCGCATACGAAAATCCCGACGTGTCACAGGACTTTATACAATCCTGTGATAAAGGATACCGATTATCAGGCGGCTATAGATTTTGCAGATAATTTACAACAAAGTTTATACGAAAAAGAAGCTAGAGCCATTGATAAGATTCAAAAGAGTATAATTGCAATAGTACAGAAAGAAGAGCCTTTTGATGTATTTATTTGCTACAAAGAAACTGATGAAAACGGGAAAAGAACAAAAGACAGCGTTTTGGCAAATGATATATATCATCAGCTGACACAAGAGGACTATAAAGTCTTTTATGCTGCGATTACATTAGAGGATAAACTGGGTCAGGAATATGAACCACATATTTTTGCGGCTCTGAATACCGCGAAAGTCATGCTTGTTGTCGGTACCGATCCTGAATACTTTAATTCCGTATGGGTCAAAAACGAGTGGTCACGTTTTATGAGTTTGATGAATACAGACCGATCAAAGCTCCTGATTCCCTGTTATAGAGATATGGATCCTTACGATCTTCCGGAGGAGTTTAAACATCTTCAGGCACAAGATATGGGCAAGATTGGATTCGTGAATGATATTATCAGGGGAATAAAGAAAGTTATTAACAAAGAAAAGAAGCAGGAAAAAAATGAATCCGAAAAAACAGTGAGGACTGCTACAGCAAGCGTTAAACCGTTACTTAAGAGAATAGAATTGTTTTTAGAGGATTCTGAGTTTGATAAAGCGGATGAGTTTTGCGAAAAAGTTCTCAATATCGATCCGGAGAATGCACAGGTATATTTTTATAAATTGTTAATTGAATATACCTGTAATACAAAAGAGGATTTTTATGATTATGTTACCGAATTGAGCAAAAAGAATGTGTTAACTAAAGGGTGTTATACGAAAGAAGAAATCATAGCTGGCGGACTACCTATATTTGACAGTAAAAATTATAAAAAACTGGTCAGATTTGCAAAAACGGAGGAAGATACATCTTTAATAGATAATATAGATAAAGCTATTGATATCAATGCGGATGAAATAAACGATGACGATATTGATGAAGTATGGGTGGACGATTTGGAGTTTACGGACTATATTTGTCCTAACTGTTATGAAACAGGTTCATATCCGAATGCTTTATGTAGGGCTGGATCAATCCTGCACTGTCCTTTTTGTGATAAAGATTTTATTGTTAACAAGACTAAGTTGTCTAAAAAAACAAGCAAGGATTCGGTCAAAAAATCTGATAAAAAACAAGGAACCTACAATTTCTATCCTAAATCGGATGTCAACTCACCATTGTTTGAAGATGCTATAATAGCACCACAAAGTATCTATGGGGCTAAGGTAAATCAGGAAAAAATAAGATATACGCCCTATTTAATTGAAGGGAAAGTAGTAGCAACTTTTAAAGATATTTATGAAGCGGCAGCTTTTTTTGACGTTCAACCTAAAGAGGATGAAGAAGATACGGAGTTCTTTTCATTTATTATTGAAAATGAATTTGGACAAATGTGGATCTGTGATTTTGCGACGGTTGACGTAAACTATATAATCGAACAAAAAATGTCTACTACTAGGGACTATAGTAGCTTGAGTGAGAGATTGATTAATGAATTCGGGGGATATGATGAAAGCGAATATCCGCGAAAAGGCGACGATATCGTGGCGTTAGGATTATATATGGGATATAATAAGTGGTATAATCTTCCTGTGTGTTATTATGGAATTAATAAGTTATATTATGATTGGTGTATTGAATAATAGATCCAAGAGATAATTTGGGAGGAAAAATGGCTATACTTAAATGTAAAATGTGTGGCGGTACAATAGAATATGTTCCGGGTACGACAGTGGGTGAATGTCAGCACTGTGGAACAAAACAAACCTTACCTAAAACCGGTGATGAAGTTGTATCCAATCTTTTCAACAGAGCTAATAATATGCGCCTTAAATGTGAGTTTGATAAGGCAATGTCCATTTATGAAAAGATTGTCGAGCAGGACGATAGTGAAGCGGAAGCTCACTGGGGTATTGTATTATGCCGTTATGGAATTGAATATGTAGAAGATCCCACAACCAAGAAACGTATACCGACATGCCATAGGACACTTTATGATGCTGTAACAAAAGACCCGGATTATCAGGCAGCATTAGATTATTCAGATACGCTTCAACAGACCATATATGAAAAAGAAGCTAAAGAGATAGATAAAATTCAAAAGGAAATCCTTGCCATAGTGCAAAATGAAGAGCCGTTTGATGTATTTATATGCTATAAGGAAACTGATGAAGATGGAAATCGTACAAAAGACAGTGTTATAGCTAATGATATATATCATCAGCTGACATTGGAAGGCTATAAAGTCTTTTATGCCGCAATAACACTAGAAGATAAATTGGGGCAGGAATATGAGCCTTATATTTTTGCTGCACTAAACACAGCCAAAGTAATGCTGGTAATAGGGTCTAGATCGGAATTTTTTAACGCCGTGTGGGTAAAAAATGAATGGTCAAGATTTCTTAATCTGATGAAAACTGACCGGTCCAAGATACTTATACCCTGTTATAAAGATATGGATGCTTATGAACTACCGGAAGAATTCTCGCATTTACAAGCTCAGGATATGTCCAAATTGGGGTTTATGCTTGACTTGAATCGCGTGATCAGAAAAATAATAGACACAAAAGAACAGAAAATAGAAGTAAAAGAAGTCCACGTCGTCAGCAACGATAATAATGTTGCTCCAAACGTTGCTCCGCTTCTTAAGAGAGTATTTATGTTCTTGGAGGATAATAATTGGGCAGAAGCAGATACTTATTGTGAAAAAGTACTTGACATAGATCCGGAAAATGCTGAAGCCTATGTTGGTAAATTGATGGCGGAATTGCATGTTGGAATAAAAGAAAACTTATCTAAATGCAAGCAACCATTTGACGCAAATATAAATTATAAGAAAGCAGTCCGTTTTGGCAGTTCAGAAGTAGCCAATACTCTGGATGGATATATAAATCAAATTAATGAAAGAATAAAAAAAGAACAGCTTACAGAGACATATAATCGTGGTATTAAAACCATGAATAATGCAAATGATGAAAATAAATATAAGTCAGCAGCCAAAATCTTCGAGTCTATTATTGGTTTTCAAGAGTCTGATTCCTTATACAAGCAGTGTATAGAAAAAGCTGAGGTGTGTCGTAAAGAAGCAATATATTCTTCCGCAAAGAAAAAAATGGAAACTTCGCATGAAATTAGTAGCTATGAATCGGCTATAGAGTTGTTTAGTTCAATTCTTGATTGGAAAGATGCAAAAGAGCAGATTAATACCTGCCGGAATTGTATTGAGAAGATAAAAGCTGATCAAGAGATAGCACGGCAAGAAAAACAACGGAAATTGGAAGAAGAGGAAATTGCGAGAGAAAAAGCGGAAAAAAGATTCAAAAAAATATCCGCATTTACTATTATAGTAGTCGTAATTGTTTTGGTGTTTGTAATTATTTGGGAAAATGTTCTTTACCCTAATATAAAGTATAATGACGCAGTAGATTTATATGATTCAGGAAATTATGAGGATGCGATAGAAGCGTTTAAAGCATTAGATGGTTATAAAGACAGCAGATCCCAAGTCTTAAAATGTGAAGATGCAATTTGTGATGAAAAGTATAATACTGCAATAAGATTGTGTAATTCAGGGAACTATGAGGACGCAATATCTGTAGTAGAAGAATTAAAAGATTATAAAAATAATTCTGAAAGGATTATAAAGATTCAAAATGAGATTTATGATAATGCAATAAAACTATATAATTCTGGAGACTATGAAAATGCAATATCTGCATTTAAAGCTTTAAACGGATATAGAGAAAGCTCTGAAATGATCATAAAATGTAATAAAGCATTTTATGATAAAAAATAGGATAATACTGTTGATTTCTATAATTTGGGTGCTTATGATAGCATATTTTTATTTCGGAGGAGACAAAAACTATGAAAAGATTATTATGTATTGCTTTGCTATTTGTTATGGTTATCGGTGTAGTACCTGCGAACGCAAAAGTACCAAAAATCAGTGAATATCTTGAAACTTCCTTTGATGTCTATAATGTGCCGATTGTTGACTCTTACACAGAGTTCAAGGAAATGATAGATAATAAGAAGATCAAGCCGGCTATCGAAGATGGAGGTTCGAATATTCTCTATACCATTAGTGCGAAACAAAACGGTTGTATAGTATTGTATGGAAAAGATAATTACGCAACTAATTACTATTTTTCATTACTTGATGTCACAAATAAAACAACTTATGAAATATGGGGAAATCATGGTAATAAGTATAACGGGTTCCCGATGCGGAAAGGTGATAAGTTTGCTCTTCAGTGTAAAGGGCTAACATTTTATGTCGGTTTTATTCCGGAGAATTATATTTTCCAAGTTGACGAAAGCAAGAAGAATGAGAATGGAACATTAGCATTTACTTTTGGAAATGTATACGGAAATGATACTGTTCTTTCAGTGATGGCGAGTGTGTGAAAGTTTTTCTGTAAATTAGATTCCCTAAGATAATTATTGAGTCAAACAATAGCATTATTGCTACTGTTTGGCTCTTTTTTAAAATACATAAATTATTGGTCCTTGTCAAGAATTTTTATACTGAATTTTG
>JAFRSU010000090.1 GCA_017427415.1 Lachnospiraceae bacterium
AAGGATTAAGAGGTTTTCCCTGCCAGAAATCTTCTACAGAATTTAAACGGCTGTCAACATCCTCACCGCGTTCCAATAATATAGGCTTTAGCCCAAAATATGCAAGTCTATAAGCACACATAAGCCCGGCAGGACCGGCACCGACTACTACCACCTTTTTATCATTACTGTATTTAATAGGTTTATCATCTTCACAAGACACTTTCATTGACTTATGCTTTGCATCATCAATTAATTGAACATCTTTATCTCTGTTTTTCCTGATAAACCCGGACTCATCCTTTAACCGCACATCTATAGAAAAAATGACCTTAACATCATCTTTTTTTCTGGCATCTATAGATTGTTTTACAATCTTAAATCCCAGCAATCTGTCATCAGGAAGTCGCAGTTTCTTTAAAATAAGCTGCCTGATCTCAGCTATTATTGCATCCGACAGCCCTTTATCTTTCGATTCCCTAAAACAAAACTTCTCGCACGGAGTAATCTTTATATTATTAACTCTTATCACTCTTAATCCTCAAATGACAACTGAGACGGTTCTCTTTGTCACATTTTTAAAACTATAATTATCTAAGGTCAGGCTCAGATATGTTTCGTTACTCGCTATCCGCGCAGCGCAGACTTTTTGCGGTTAGCGAGCCGGTCTTGCACGCTGCAAAAACGTCTGAGAAGGATTTTGCATATACTTAAACCAAAATTATAACAGACCACAATATGCAAAATCCGCTAACGAGCGATGTAACGAAATATATCTGAACCTGACCGTAAATTCATCACAATGTGACAAGAGAACCCGGGTCACAAGGAATCCGGCACCTAAAGGTGCCACCTTGCAACATACCTTGTCACATATCACATCACATACTGTCGAGGATATCCTTTATCTTCTTACATAATACTTCGTATTCCTTAAGATATGCCTCATAATCTGCCTCGATAAATTCCGTCTCATTGTTCTTGGCGGCGAGCTCATGCTTCTTGGCACGTTCACTCATGTTCATGATACCGACGGTAGCCATATTGCTCTTCATGGAGTGGGCATCGATAGCATAGGAATCAAACTTTTTGTCTAAGACGAAATCACGCATTCTTGCAGCCTTTTCGGCAGCCTCCCTGCAGAGATCGTTTAACAGTTCGATAAATAATCCCTTATCACCGGCACAGTGTATCATGGCTGTCTGATAATCAAATCCTGCAATGTCGGATACCATCCTGCTGCGGAGTTTGTCTTCATCCATTACATTTTTCTGTATGTCTTCCGGCTTAAACTCCATTGGATTTTCTTTATTTTCCATAGCCATTATGTCAGCATCGATTTCCTGCTCTGTCTTCTCATGGATCTTATCCGCAGGCAGGTGTTTCTTTACGGTCTTAATAAGCTTCTTTGAGTCTATCGGCTTTATAAGATAATCATCAAAACCGGCAGCGAGATACATTTCCCTGCTTCCTGCTATGGCATTGGCAGTAAGTACCAGTACCTTGGTATCTTTATTTTTCGAGTCGGGATCGTTCCTTATTGCTTCAAGTGTTTCGATACCGTCAGGTGAAGGCATCATATGGTCAAGAAGTATCAGATCATATTTGTTTTTATGGCAAAGCTCTATAGCTTCCTTACCGCTTAATACTATCTCCGGTTCGATACCCGTTTCTCTTAAGAACAGCTTGACTATAGTAAGGTTTGACTTATTGTCATCTACAGCTAAGACTTTTGCATCGGAAGTATAATCACATATGAAGTATTCCTCTTCTATAGCCGATTCATTTGAGAAATCTTCCTTAACGGGAGTCTTGTCATATACTTTTACAGGGATAGTCACGGTAAACTTCGAACCCCTGCCGTAATCACTTTCAACTCTGATCTCACCGCCCATCGCATCAAGTATGTTTTTGACTATGGCAAGACCGAGTCCTGTACCTTCAATGCTTCTGTTGCGTTTTCTGTCCGCTCTGTAGAATGCATTGAACAATGTATCTATCTCATCCTTCTTTATACCTCTTCCGGAATCCTCAACGGTTATCTTCAGGATAAATCTGCCGTCATTGGAATACTTACCGGAAAGCATCACTTCCACAAAACCGTTATCCGTATATTTGACAGCATTGCTCAAAAGATTGATAAGTACCTGCTTCAACCTGTATTCGTCACCTATCTGACCATCAGGTATTTCTGATAACACACATGTCTTAAAATCAAGTTCCTTATTACTTGCTCTTTCAGCCATCATCGGAAGTACTTCACCGAATACTCTTGAAAGGCTGTATTCTTCTTCTATGATCTCGATCTTTCCCGATTCGATTTTAGAAAAATCAAGTACATCATTTACCAGTGTCAGAAGTATACGTCCCGAACTTCTGATGGTCTTTGAATAGTGATCTATCACCTCATCCTTGTTCTCTCTGAGTATTATCTCGTTCATACCCAAGATTGAGTTGATAGGTGTACGTATCTCATGTGACATACTTGCCAGGAATCTGGTCTTGGCATCGGACAGATCGATCGCACGCTGCTTTTCAATATTGCTCTTTCTTAAGTCTTCTACCTGCTGGATCACAACGAATACCAACAGAAAAGCAAGTCCCAAAAGCATGGGTATATCATCATTGTTCGGCTTGATGGTTGCAATAGATATAAGCTCGATAATACCGCATACAAGGAAAAGCGAAAAACCTATGGCAGTATATTTATATTGCTTGATATATCCGTTTTTAATATCTATAAACAGGATTATAACCGTAATGACGATCAATATCGCAAGTATGATATCAATGTACAGCAATGCATCTATAAACGGAAGTATACCTGTAAAATTAAGTACAGTCCAGAATATTGCATTTATCACGCACAGGAACAGCATGACCGACATGATCTTCCTAAACCGGCCCTGTTGTATGGAGTTAAGATATATGCAAAATCCGAATGGCAGCATCAGACAGAACATATAGTTGGCAACACCGTCAACATGATAATGCCCGAACACAAAAGGATACAGATATGAATTGGTTACCAGCCATGCAGCAACGATCAGTATACCTAAGGCACCAAAAAGCATTTTGATCTTCTGACGATAAAAGAGCATCATTCCGAGAGATACGATCACAACAGTGATCGCAAATGCCAATAATACAAGCGACAGGCAAAATGATAATCCGTATTCCTTAAACAGATACTTGTATATACCGCTCATCGTAGACACTACGGTTACCGGTACCACTTCAGGCCGGCTTGAATTGGTCAGTCTTACCATTTTTACGGTTGCTCCCGAATCCTCTTTTGTAAGAGGTACTGTCACATAAAACTTCTTTACATGACCTCCCGGAAGCATAAAATTATTCTTATTATCTTCACTGTATCTCAATTTTCCGTTTATATAGAGATCCAGTTCAATATTGGCTCCGAAGCATATCACTTCGTTTTCGCTTATATTATCCGGCAGTCTGGATTCAATAGAAAATGAACCGTTGTACTTTTTGTTGTCTCTGAATGAACGTCCGGTTTCAAAAGTATTGCCTTCTGCATCGGTAACATTCCAGTGTTCAATATATGTCAGCTTGTCATTCACGATAAAGCTATCCTTATCCAGACAGCTGTAAGTGATGATAAATGCGACAGTTATGAGCAGGAAAGCAAAGAAAAATACTTTGCCCAGGAATAATAACCGTTCATAGATTGATTTTTCTTCTTTTTTCTCTTCTGATACCTTCATAAAACTCCTCACAAAATACTGTTGATTACACCGGCTTTTTTCCTGTATTCTTTAATAAGCTCAGGATTTTTTTCTTTTACAAGCACGGTATTTTTATCTTTTGATGCCATCTCCAGTGCATAGGCTTTTTCAAATACACTCTTATCACCCACTGTTTTTGCTACGCTTTTTAATGCATGCACTTTGATGGTATAAAGATCAAGATCGTTAATATAAGTTGTTTCCAACTCCTTTATCCTGTCTTCAGATGAACTTGCATAATCCTTAAGTATCTCTTTATAGAAATCCATATCATCCGCACAGAAATTGAGTCCGTCGGATATATTGATCCCGTTTTCAAGAAGTACTGATGTAAATTCATCTTCGGATATTTCCTTTTTATCCTCCTTTTCTTCGGAAGGCAGGAATTCGAGTACTTCCCGGCGTTCCTCATGTCTGCGGTCATCCTGTCTTCTTTCTTCAGGTTTGCCGTTTACAAAAGGTCTCGGACAGCTATTGCTTTCTTCTTCTCTTTTTGCTTCAGCCTTTGCTATCTCATCCTTGGTAAGATATGATATATCTTCAGGTCTTATATATGTTACAAGTGTTTTCTCCAAGGTCTTTATCTCGACAGGCTTTGACAGATAATCATTAAAACCTGCAGCAAGATACATATCCTTTGCACCCACAACGGCATTTGCCGTAAGTGCGATAACTACCGTATCCGGTCCTAAGAGATATTTTTCCTTTGCCTCATTTAACGTTTCGATACCGTCCATCTTAGGCATCATATGATCAAGGAATACGATATCATATGTCTCATTTTTAAGCATAACCAGGGCATTTTCTCCTGATATGGCCATATCGGGATGTATACCTGAAAGCTTGAGCAGGTTCTTCATTACCTTCAGGTTCATCTCATTATCGTCAACTACCAAGACCTTTGCATTCGGTGCATATAAAAATTCTTCCTCGGTATTGCTTTCCTTATGCTCTATAGTGCTTTCCTTTATATCACCTAAAGGCTTGGAATCTGTGATCATCTGATCCACTACAAATGAGAATTCCGATCCTCTGCCGTATTCGCTGTCTACCTTAAGCTCAGAACCCATCATGTCAAGCAGCCTGGTGACAATGGACATACCGAGTCCTGTACCTTCCACAGCTCTGTTCCTTGTTTCCTCGAGTCTTGTAAAGGATTCAAACATTTTACCGAGATCTTCCTGCTTTATGCCGATACCGGTATCCTTTACCTTTACGCTCAAGCCAAACATGTTATTTTCTTTGACATTGCCGGAAATATACAGATCTATCCTTCCTTTATTTGTATATTTTACGGCATTGGTCAAAAGATTTATGACTACCTGAGCTACTCGTACATCATCACCATACAGACCGGACGGTATATTTTCACCGATATGTGTCTCAAATATAAGACCTTTATCCTCGGCACGCTGTGCTACCGAATTCATCAATGTCTCTATCAGCTCAGCCGTACTGTACTTTACAGGTATGATCTCCATCTTTCCTTCCTCAATCTTTGAAAAGTCAAGGATGGAATTGATAAGTGTCAGCAGATTTCGGCCGGATGTCTGTATATTTGATGCATATTCCTTTATGGAATCATCATCCGATTCTCTTAGGATCATCTCGTTCATACCGAGTACAGCGTTGATAGGAGTCCTGATCTCATGCGACATCTGAGCAAGGAATCTGGACTTTGCTTTTCCTGCCGATACCGCTTCGTCAGCTGCTTCAACAAGTCTCTTATTGGCTTCTTCCTGCCAATTGATAAACCTGTTGATCATATGTATAACCGCACTGATGCTTAGTATCAGCATAAATATGAATATTACGGCCATTATAAGTACATTGCCGTATATATACAACCATTTTTGTACTACTATTACGGTAAAGCCCGACATATCACTCTTTTCAGAGTAGCATGAAACGAAACTGTTATCATAGTCACTCATAAAGAACGAGCTGCCGTCATGGTATACGGATGCGTATATCGTATCTTCTACATTTACGCAGTTTTCCTCACTCATCTGGAATTCCAGATTGGGGTGGTTTATGATATTTCCGTCAGAGTCTACAAGGAAAGCATATCCTTCATTACCATAGCTGTCATCAAGGACATCTACCAGCTTATCTACATAACAGTCTATCGCAAATATACCCAAAAACTCTCCTTCTTTTGAGTATACGACACGGGAGAAAGTAATACAATACAGTCCTGTCTGTGCATCGTAATAAGGGACCGAGATACTGTATCCGTTACCTGAACGCTCGGTATCTATGTACCATTGACGCTGTTCAACCCTGTAATCAGGCTCGGGCACCCATCCGTTATTCATGGTAATGGGATGTTCCTTATACGGATTAGCCATATAGCAGGCAGACATTTCCGAATAATTCTGTCCTATATCGTTCAGCCATTTTACAGCTGCATCATAATCATCCATTATAGACGGATTAGCGGCTATAACATCGGTAAACATACGGAGTATACTCTGTTTCTGTACCATCCATTGTGCTATCTCGCTGTTATATTTATCAGCCTCCTTGCTGATACGTGTTGCACCCCATCTTGTAGTCGTAATTATACACAGTATAAGGCCTGCAAGCAAAGTACTTGCAAGTATACCGACTATACCGTTCCTTATAAATTTACTTGATAATCCGAATTTCTTTTCTTTGCCCTGTTCGTTTTGTGATGCTTCCTCAGCTTCATTTTTAAGTAAGCTCGAATAAGCCAGCAGGTTATCCATCATTTCTTTAAGATGTATACCCGATTCCCTGATATCCCTTAAGTTGCTCGCCGGATCAGGGTCCTCGTCCCTCAGCATCATTTCGCTGTTCTTTATGATGTTGTTTACAGGACTTACGAAGTCTTCAGACAGACCGGCTATAAAGTTCTCTGTAGTGGACAGAGTGTTTTCGGCCTTTTCCTGATTATTGATACTTACCAGATAAAATACGATGATGACGGCTACCATAAGAAAATCGATAGCACCGAGCATGATCATCTGTCTGTATATATCCGCATAAAATGTATCCGAGTCAACGATCAGGATCATCTGCCAGCCGTTACTGGTCTCGTTGTTGAAGATGATCCTCTCTTTATTGTTTATAGAAGTAGAAAAGCTTCCATGTTCTTTTGATGCTTTTACTCTGTCAAATATGTCAGCGAACTCAGGCAATACATCCTTTATAAGCTCACCCTGAAGAGATGTATCGTCACTTCCTATGATAACTCCTTCTTTTGTAACGATAAGTGCAGTCTGGTCTTCATATTCGCTCATCATTCCAACGGTATCCTGTACCTTGGAGAAGGAATAATCCATCGCTACTACTACATCGCCGTCCGAAAGCATACTTGACAAAGTAAAACAGAGATCGTTTGTTGCAGCATCAATATACGGCTCCGAAATATAAATATTACCGCCTGCCTGTTTTGCACCTGTATACCATACACGTTCTATGGCGTGGTATTCTTCCGGCATATCAAAATCAGGAATGATGGTCCAGTCCTTAGAAGCGGCATATACGTTAAAGCAGTTGCCGCCCGTAAGGTCATAATTATATTTCTTCTGCTCTCTTATATATTTCTCTATTTCATCAAGATCTGCCGTATCTATAAGCTGTTCCATACCAATGGAAAACCTAAGCAGATCGCCTTCCGCATCGGATATGGTCTCCTGAAGCTTTCCTTTGATATTATCAAGCTGTATAGTACCTATCTTACCTGTCTGGTCGCTACCGGCATGATATATAAGATTGATATTTATTGTGATGACTGCGGCAAAAATCATCGCAATAACAATGATGAATTTTTTGTTTATCCTGCTTACTTTCTTCTCGCGTTCATCCACACCTTTATCTTCAAGCAGCAGCAAAAATCCCAAAAAAGCTATCGACTCAAAGAACAGCTCAACAGGTATGGCCCAGATCGCCTGGATAACTATACCGAGTATCGCGATAGATATCAGTATCAGCGTTGCAGAGCGGTCCATTTGGGAAAGTCTCTTTTTATAAACGAAGAAGAAAATGACTCCCAGAATAATATATATCGTACCTATGGCATACTGTATCCAGAAAAGGCTTCCCCTGTTATATGTCATATTTTCATCTATGAAGAAAATATATTTTGTCAAGGGGTTGCTTAATACCAACAATTCTACAAATGCCAGCGGGGCCAGAATGGCAAAGTAAAACCTGTGATTTTTCTCTCTCCCGACGCCGGTCATATTCAGTATATATACCGTAAACAGCGTAGAAAGAGTATTATGGAACAGGAAATAAATCTCATTTATCAGATTCAGGATAAACGGATGCTGTACATTAAAATAATTCTCGATGATAACCTCGGTTACGGATGTGACCGAAGAAATCATAAGCGTGATCAGAAGGACCAGATATACATAATGCTGGTCCTTGAGCTTTTTAACCCATTTCAGGTTTTCGGGTATATAAAGCTTCCTGCTTCTCTTCAAGCAATCCGTCATACAGAACAGGGATATAAACAGAGCAGAAATTTCAAGAATTATTTCATTCATAAATTTACCTGTCAGGTTTCTCTCTCATGTTATAATCGTTATCTTCGTTCATCATACTTAGCATGATATCTGCAAATCGAGGGTCAAACTGATGACCTTTGCATTTTTCAAACTCAGCTTTTACTATATCCTGTGACATGAATTTACGGTAACTTCTGTTGCTTGTCATCGCATCATATGCATCAGCCACCGTTATGATCCTGACTTCTTCGGGTATATTATCACCTTTCAGTCCGTCGGGATATCCGCCGCCGTCATATCTTTCATGATGCCATCGTGCCGCAGAATAAAGTTCGGGCATTTCTTTGATATTACTTAATATCTGTGCTCCTATCACGGGATGCTTTTTGATCAGATCGAACTCTTCTTCATTAAGCCTGTCGGGCTTATTGATCACGGCATCGGGAACACCTATTTTCCCTACATCATGAAGCAATGCCATCATGTATATATTGCTAAGCTGTGCCGTCGAATATCCGGCACGTCTTGCTATCTCTCTTGAATACTCAGCCACACGTCCGGAATGACCGTTTGTGTAACTGTCTTTTGCATCTATGGATTTGGCAAGTGACTCAACTACATGGAGGAACAGGTTTTCATTCTCCTTTGTTTTCTTGGCTACTTCATAGTATAGTGTTCTTTGGAGTCTTATGAGCTCAACTATATGCTTAACACGGAGCACCAGTACTTCCGGAACAAAAGGCTTTCTGATAAAGTCCATGGCACCAAGGCTTAATCCGCGGGCTTCAAAGGATTCATCATCGTTTGCGGTAAGGAAGATAACAGGTATATCTGCCGCATCGGAACTGATCGTCCTGAGTTTTGATAATGTCTCGAAGCCGTCCATCTCTTCCATCTTTACATCGAGTAATATAAGATCGGGCTTATTATTGCTCTTTATGAATTCCAAAAGCTCCTTACCTGAATTAAGGAGTGATGCCTTCATGTTGTTTTTGGTGAGTATCCTCTCTGCTATCTTAAGATTAAGAGGATCATCATCAACAACTGCTATCCAGAGTACATCTCTCTCATTTATGCCGCGGTTTGCGGATTCTATGCCTTCTATCTCATATTCGATATTAACTATATCGCCTTTATGCTGTTTCCATTTTTCAATGATATTGGTGATAACCTGGGATATAGCAAATTCTTTGATATCAGTAAGAAAAACGAATATTTTGTTCTTCCTGTAACGCATGAGAAGATCGCTTTTTCTCAAATGATCTCTTACATGCTCAAAAAACTTATCACATACCGCATAAAAAGCATTATCCTCTTCACCGTTCGGAGTAACTGTAAAAAGAAGCTTACAAGCATTTTTATTATATCGTTTCAGGTATCTCATGATGAAGCGGTATACGCTGATGAATGCTTCCTTATCAAGAGAAAGTGCAGAATCCGGGATATTTCTCTCTGCCAGTATCATGGACAGTTCTTTAAGTCCTATCGTACCGGAGCTCTCTGCTTCATCAGCCTGTGCTTCACGGTATATGGAATACCCGTGCTTATCGTTCTGCTTTACATTATACAAAGCTTTGTCAGCCAAAGAAAGAGCATCAAGATAGTCAGTCTCGGGTCCTGACACATATATGGCACCTATCGATACACCGAGCGGTATCTCACAGTCATCTCCCATAAGTTCTTTGGTCTTTTCGAATATGGCATCATTTAATCCGATCGTAAAATCCCTTATATCATATTCTTCCGTATAATCGGGACAATATGCCACAAATTCGTCTCCGCCAAACCTGCCTATCGTACTGTTTAAAGGAAGGCGGGTTTTGCACAGTTCCGCAAAAGATATAAGTATCTTGTCACCCATATCGTGACCGTATATATCATTTACAAGTTTGAAAGAATCAAGGTCTATCATGAGTAAATATCCGGGGATTTTACCGCATTCAGCCCTCAGCTTGTCATTTACACCGGCTTTATTTAAGAATCCGGTCAACTGGTCGTGGGATGCTTCATCCTTAAAATAGTGCAGTTTTTCCTGCTTCTCTAGGATATTGTTGATCCTTTTTATAAGTATCTCCGGATCAAACGGCTTCCTGATATAATCGGATACACCGACTTCAAAGCCACGGCTCTCTGTAGATGTTTCTTCATCCGCTGTAAGAAATACTACGGGTATTTCATCCCTGCCTGTCTCTTTTTCAAAGGATCTGAGTCTTTTAAAGGTTTCAAACCCGTCCATCTCAGGCATTCTGATATCCAAAAGTATAAGGTCCGGTTTATTTTCTTTTACAAACTCGAGTAAAGCTTCGCCCGATCTGAGCGCAGTTACTCTTTTGTTGTTTTTACTCAAAATATGCCCTGCAACCTTCAGGTTTGTCATATCATCATCTACAACTACTATCCAATTAGCCATATATACTCCTTTATATTACTGCTTTACAGACTGTTCCTCCCTGAAATAAACCCTGTAGACCAGGCCCACTGCAGATTATATCCTCCGCACATGCCGTCTACATCAAGCACTTCGCCCGCCAGATACATACCGGGTATTTTTTTACATTCCATTGTTTCTTCATTTATCTCATTCAGATCCACTCCTCCCTGAGTGGTCTGAGCATTTTCAAATCCTGTATCCCCTGTAATGCTCACCGTAAAATTCTTTAAAAGTTTTGCCAGTTTACCAAAAACTTCTTTTCTTTTAACCTTATCAAACCGGTCAGCGTGTTCTTCCGTGTCCATACCGGATTCTCTTATCAGTATTTTAAGCAGCTTATCATTTACTACTGCAGAAAGCGCCGTACTTACCGGTCCTCCGTTTGCAGTTGCCGTTAAGGCCAGTATACCTTCAAGCTGTAACTCATCCATATCAGGAAACAAGTCAAGTATAAGACCGCATTTATTATTCTTATCCATCTCATTTACGGCAAATCTGCTTAAGTTCATTACAGGGATGCCGCTAATACCGTTCTTTGAAAAGATTATCTCTCCCTCTTCGGAAAATATTATATTCTTTATATTTTTCGAATACAGGGAGCATTTACATTTAAGCCTTACACCGTCTATATTTTTAAGATATCTGTAATCAGTTTTCAAGCCGCACAGTGCAGGTCTTGGATTTATGATTTTCAGCCCAAGTTTTTTGAGTATGCAGAATATCGACCCGTCAGTACCGAATACCGGTGCCGCACATCCGCCTGCGGCTATGATAATTTTTTTTGCCGTGTATTTTGTCCGGTCAGCACATGTAACGGTATATTTATCATTTGACCTATCTATGTCCGTCACATATTTTTCAGTACGTATGACGGCTCCCTTGTTAACAACTGCATTTTTCAGAACATCCCTGATGCTTTTGGCCTGTTCACCGTACGGATAAAAATATCCGTTTCTTTCTCTTGGTAAGACTCCCAGACATTGGAACATCTTTATGATATGCTCATGATCATAGCTCTTAATGATCCTGAACGCTTTATCCGGTTCAGAGCTTCTGTAACACTCCTTATTTTGGACGCTATTAGTATAATTACATTTTCCATTGCCGGTAGCTGTTATCTTTTTACCGACAACATCTTTTCTTTCGAGCAGCAGTATGCGTTGTGAATCTGCTGAACCTTTATTCCCTATGCATGACGAATAAGCTGCCATAAGTCCCGCAGCTCCCGCTCCTATGATTATCTTATCATATGTTTCGTTCATGCATTTATCCCTTTTACAAATAGAAAACCCTTTATCATTTGAGTAATCTCAGTTTCTTTAACAAGCTGACGATCGTTCTGCCCTTAGGCATTGTTTTAAGCTCTTCTTCGGTGACCGTCTTAGTCAGTATGATGAGTACAGCATATATTATGATCGCCGCGAATATCGTAGGTACCAAAGCTGCAAGTCTTGAATAAGTATAGCCGAACAAAAGCTCATACATAAGGTTTGCAAGAGCTCCCATTGCTGCTGCGCAAATTGCAGGCAGGATAAAGGTACGTTTTATCTCCTGCTTGTAATTAAGTGTCTTTCCTATAGAGTACCAGTTCATGGCACATACAAGCAATCCGTACAGCATATTGCAGATTACCATGATATAAGTGCCGTCTTCACGCGGGAAGATATTAAGTCCCAAATATACTGCAGCAATATGTATGACCAAAGCTATTGCCGAATGTGTGACCGGTTTTCTCATCATATTGATGCCCTGGAGTACGCCGTTGGTAAGTGTTGACAGTGCAAAAAATACGACTGCCATACATCCCAGTGTCAAAAGCCTTGGGCCGAGATTATCGGTGGTGTCTCCTAGTAAAAGTACCAGTATCGGTTCGGATAAGAATCCGAGCCCTGCAGCAGCCGGGAATGCTATGAGCATGTTGAACTTAACAGCCGATGCAATCTGCTTCTTTATGCCTTCCGTGTCATGTACGGCATAGCTTGCGGAAAGTGCGGGAACTATGGTCACTCCGAAAGCAGATGCTATAGCCACGGGCACATTGTACATCCATTTATATCTGTTCGAATATGCTTCCCAGAATATCGCTCTCTCCGATTCGGTATATCCCTGTTTGCTCATCATATTCGAGAACATATAAGAATCAATGGTTCCGCTCACCTGATATATGGTCTGGCTGAATATGATCGGCATCATGGTAAATATTAAAGCTTTTAATATAACCTTTGCTTCATCCTTATTCCCGGTATTGTCGATCAGCTCTGACTTATCTACCTTCTTTTTATACCAAAAGAGTAATATTACAAGGAATATCAGTGCCGCAAAAGCACCTGCAAGTGTACCTGCAGTACCTCCCGCTGCACCGTATGCAGCTGACTCGTTCAGATCCTTAAATGCATTTATCAGATAAGCGGCTGCAACTACGCTCACCACAGCATTTACTATCTGCTCTATGATCTGACTGACCGCAGTGGGCACCATGGTACGTTTACCCTGGAAAAACCCACGTATAACACCCATTATAGAGAAAACAAATATAGTGGGGCAAAGGACTCTCAGCGGAATCATGCAGTTAGGATACTTATATGCCACAGCTATCTGAGGTGCAAATATAAATACCAAAAGAGATACCGTAAGTCCTATGCTTGATGATAATATAAGCGCGAATCTGAAATATCTTGAAGAGTTAACATACTCTCCTTTACCTTCCTTATCCGCTATAAGCTTTGATACCGCTACAGGGACACTGTAACAGGAAATCAGAAGGGCTATATTATAAATCTCATATGCAGTATTATAGTATCCCATCCCCTCTTTTCCCACGGTACGTGTAAGAGGGATACGGTACAAAAGTCCGATAAACCGGGTGATCAGTCCGGCTGCCGCAAGGATACCTCCCTGCACCATAAAACCGGATTTTTTCTTTTTATCCATTTTGTGTCTTTCTTTCTGTCTGTTTTTTAAGATCCTTCGCTTTGCTCAGGATGACACCTTTACCATAGTCATTCTGAGGTAATACCGATTATCATTCTGAGGGCGAAGCCCGAAGAATCTTATTCAATTTCAATTTTATCAGCTCTGTAATGCGGGAAAAGTGCTATAAACGTCTTGCCCGGACGAAGCTTCAGTTTTTCACCGTCAAGCGTGTAGTAATTCATTGTATATGCAGCTTCATTCTTTGCCCATGTAATTTCTATACACTTACCTTCACAGATATAATATCCTTTTCCTTCAACAGGATCATGGTGTCCGTCCCTGTCTCCGTAACCTTCGATATCCTGATATCCGTTCTTGTCACGATTTGATTCCTGAACGATCTGGATAATGATGTTATTGAATGTAAGCGGTTCATTGGTATTATAATCTATATGAACTCCGCCGTACTGATATCTGGTATAAAGCTTTGTCTCCTCATCATATGTAAGATAAGGCTGTGCATACGATGAAAAAGGAAGCTTTACAAGTGCCGCTGTTGAAATCTCCTGTATTTCTTTTTTTATAGCCTCTTCATCAACAGATTCTTCGGTTACGTTTTCTGTCACATTCTCATCGTTATTTTCCATCGGAGACCCGAAAAGCTGTTTTCTCTGCTCTATTTCATCAAGCAAAAGTTTAGCATATCCAATTCTGTCAATTGAATTAACTCCAATCTCCGGATAAGCAAAATCAAAATGCTGGGGAACGAAATCTTCTTTGTGGTCTGTGCGGAACTTTTTCTGCTCTATTGCTTTATGTATGCCCTCTAATGTAGCAAATGCATTATGAGGAGCTTTTATATTCTTGTCACGGTAGAATATAATGTTGCCCTCACCGTAGGTGCCCTCTAAATGATCAAGCTTTAATGCAGCGATCTTTTTGGTGGCATATGTAGTCTCACCGTAATGGATGAATATCGCATCATACTCGGAAGCGATACTTGCATAATAATGTCTTGCACTTCTGACCGAGCCCATTCTGTCCTTGCAGGAGCTCTCGTCAGTCAGGTTCTCAAAAACACCCATGCATCTGGTGATATTGCCTTCTACCAGAATCTCGTAAAGGATATCTGCACATCCGATACCGCTTTGAGGATTGGCTACTGCGATATTGTTAAACATCATACAATAAGGTCTTTGATCTGCTATTTCTTCTTTAACCCACTGACCGGTAATATAGCTTTGTTTCTCACCGTTAGCTAAATGGATTTCTGCGGGATCTACAGTAGGAGTAGGAATATCCGGTGTAACCTCGGGCTCGGTAGGTGTAGGAGTATCCGTAGGCTCCGAAGTAGATGTAGGCTCAGATGTGGGCTCTATGGTCGGCGTCACACTTTCAGTAGGTGTAGTTTCAACCACTTGCGCAGGTTCATCTTTTCCACCTGATAGCACCGCTATAAGAACTATGGCGATCACCAGTACGGCTGCAACACAGCCGGTGATGATGAATGCCTTTTTCTTAGTTTCTTCAGAAGTATAGAACTCTTTGATCTTTCCAAAAAAAGCTGCTAATTTCTCTTTCATAATCCTCATTTTCCTTTAATTCTTTTGACTCGTTTGATTTTAAACTGTATTTATATTTTACTATTTGGTTTTTTATATCCTCCCGAGGGCTTTAGCCCGAAGGATTCTTATTACCTTAAGATACCCGCTTTATCAAGTATCTCCCTTTGCTTTTCTTCCATCACAAGTCTTTCATCATCTTCCATGTGATCGTAACCGAACAGGTGAAGCATACTGTGTACTATCAAAAACGAATATTCCCTAAGCTCACTGTGCCCGTATTCTTTTGCCTGCTCTTTGCATTTCTCTACGGAAATAATGATATCTCCGAGCATCAGTTCCCCGGTATCAAGATCAAAATAGTCTTCTGCCATCTCCTCCAGATTGTCCGGGAAAACATTGGGTTCCGGGTAATCAACCAAAGGGAACGAAAGCACATCCGTAGGTCTGTCTATCTGTCTGTACTCTTTATTTATTGCATGTATACCTTTGTTATCCGTAAGAGTCAGATTAAGCTGAACCTCATACGGACATTTAAGGTAATCAAGTGCCTGTTCTATTATCGACTTTGCAGCTTCCTCATAATCAAAATCAAAGCTGTCATCCGTATCTTTCTCAATTAACAAGTTCATATTTTACATCCTCATCCGTCACGCTAAAGCGTGACACCTTCCTTTCGCCAGGGATATATCACAACACAATGTGTTGTAATATATCCCCTCAAGTGGAAGGCTTATGAAATTTGTCAGGGTACTTTCGTTTATTTTGAGCGTTTTCATACTTCTCGTAAGCATTGACAATCTTTTGTACCAGCGGATGTCTTACTACATCCTTGCTCGTCATATATGAAAATCCTATATCGTCTATACCCTCAAGTACTTTTAATGCCACATCCAGTCCAGAGGTCTGCCCTGCGGGAAGGTCCTTCTGCGTAAGGTCACCGGTGATGATGACCTTCGAACCGAACCCGATACGGGTAAGGAACATTTTCATCTGTGCAGGAGTGGTATTCTGTGCTTCATCAAGAATGATAAAAGCATTATCAAGAGTACGTCCTCTCATGTAAGCCAAAGGAGCTACTTCTATCAGGCCTTTTTCCGAATTCTTCTGGTAACTGTCAGGACCCATGATCTGATAAAGAGCATCATACAATGGTCTTAAGTAAGGATCGATCTTGCTCTGCAGATCACCCGGCAAAAAGCCCAGTTTTTCACCTGCCTCTATCGCAGGTCTTGTAAGAATGATGCGGTTAACATCATTGTTCTTAAAAGCTGTGATCGCACAGGCCATAGCCAGATAAGTCTTACCTGTACCAGCAGGTCCCATACCGAACACTATCATCTTTTCCCTGATGAGATCCACATAGTTCTTCTGGCCCAATGTCTTAGGCTTTATGGGCTTACCCTGTATCGTAAAGCATATAAGATCCTTATCGATCTCGTTGATCACATGCTCATTATCCTCGTATACCAGGGACAGACAATAATTTACATTCTGCTCTGTGATAGGACTGCCCTTTGCCGAAAGACTGACCAGTTCATTGATCACTCTTTTTGCCTTATCGGCACTATATTCATCCCCGATGATCTTAACTTCGTTACCTCTTTCGATAACCGTAACACCGAGGTTTTTCTCTATGATCTTGATATAATTATCAAATGCACCGAAAACATCCTGCAGATTCTCTGAAGGAATGTTTACCATTTTTTCAACTATCGCCATTTAATCCTCTTTAAACACTTGGAATCATTAAAGAAATCCATAATAATCCCATGACATTTTTCCACAAATATAATTATATCCAATTCATGTGTAGAATACAACAATTTCTTATGATAAAATCAAGTTTTTTAACGTATTTTGCAATTAAATTTTTTACCAATTTCAAGCAAATTTTTGTTGTATAACTAATAATATATAATACTTATGTTTAGTTAGTATACAATCATCTCAAAATAATATTATTAATATATTAACCTATAAACTACCTAAAACTTAAGCAGGTGGAATGGCTGTCCTGATTTTAAAATATAAAGCGTGCAGAGGATATACTACAGATTGAGCTATGTCGATATACGGCAAAAATCGGTTAACCAAACCGATTTTTGAGCGTAGCCTAAGGGTGTCCGGTATCAAGCGGACACCCGATTGCAAGCGTACGTATATAAGACATAGAACAATCTGAGTATATCCCTGCAGGTAGCGAAGACGATTTTAAAATCAGGACAGCCATCCCACCTGCGTAGTGTAGTAACTTATATAAGACAGAAAAAACCCTTGCAGATAACCTGCAAGGGTCAATAAATAAACTTATTTAAACTTTCTCTTGCGAGCAGCTTCAGACTTCTTCTTACGTCTTACGCTGGGCTTCTCGTAATGCTCTCTCTTGCGGATCTCCTGCTGGATACCTGCCTTAGCACAATTACGCTTGAATCTGCGAAGAGCGCTGTCCAATGACTCGTTTTCTTTTACGATAACGTTTGACATAATCTCACACCTAACCTCCCTCCAGTTGTGAACTTGTGCCAAATCAACTGTTTGGGTAATTTAAATAGCACAAAGTTGATTATACCATAAAATTAGCATTCGTCAATACTTTTTTTAATTTTTTCTTTAATGGATTCGGGATCAAACCCGATTGAATCCCTTATATCGCGAGGATTGCCATGAGGCAGGAAGCTGTCAGGCAGTGAAATATTAAGAAATCTCACATTTTTGCCGTTCTCAGCGATATATTCGGCTACAGCCTCTCCAAAGCCGCCGCGCTTTACATTCTCTTCCGCACATATGATAAGTTCATGAGTCTCACACAGCTTATCCACCATCTCATAATCTATGGGATTTACAAACCTTGCATTAACAAATGTAAGCTCATAACCGTCACTTTCAAGTTCATCAAGCACACCGTTTAATACCTTGACCATTTTGCCTACTGCGATCACGGCTGCTTTTTTGCCTTGCTTAAGTAACTCTGCCTTACCAAGCTCTATAGGCGTATCTGTCTCACATCCGTAGTAAGCTTTTGCTCTAGGATATCTTATGGCTGAAGGACCGTTATATCCGCATGCAAATACAAGCATATCGGAGAATTCCTTCGCATTTTTCGGTGCCATTACGACAAGTCCCGGAACCTGGGACAGATATGACAGATCAAATATGCCCTGATGAGTCTCACCGTCACATCCGACAATCCCCGCCCTGTCCACACATAAGGTCACCGGCAGATGATTAAGTGCAACATCGTGAATGATCTGGTCAAAGGAACGCTGCAGGAATGTGGAATATATGGCTACTACAGGATGCATGCCCTGGGAAGCCATACCGGCTGCAAATGTCACTGCATGCTCTTCCGCTATACCCACATCAAAAAACCTGTTAGGATAGGAAACAGCCCATTTCTTAAGCCCCGTACCGTCAGCCATGGCTGCGGTAACCGCCACTACAGATGGATTGCTTTCGCCTATCCCCATCATGGTATCGGAAAAAATATCCGTATATGATTTTACATTCTTTAAACTCTTATTTTCACCGGTATTGCAATAAAAAGGCTCAACACCGTGGAAGTGTGAAGGATCGTGTTCCGCAGGCGCATATCCTTTACCTTTTTTGGTGATGACATGTACAAGCACCGGATTCTGAGACTGTGCGGCAGCTTCAAAAGCATTGAGCATCAAAGGTATATTGTGTCCGTCTATAGGACCTATATAAGTGATACCCATATTTTCAAAAAGCATACCGGGGACAAACAGACTCTTTATAGACTCTTTTGAAGTCTTGATACGTCTGACAAGCTCGTCTCCCATATAAGGAAGTGCCTTTAAAGCCCCCTCTACATTCATTTTAAATCCGGTATATTTTGAATTAGTCCTTAATTTTCCGAGATATGCTGCCATACCGCCTACGTTTTCCGATATGGACATCTTGTTGTCATTAAGAACTATGATCATATTCGATTTGAAACGGCCGGCATTGTTTAGTGCTTCAAATGCCATACCTCCGGATAATGCACCGTCACCTATAACTGCTACGACCTTAAAATCATCACCGTTTAGATCCCTTGCTTTTACTATACCGTCAGCTATGGATATGGATGTAGATGCATGTCCGGTATTAAAAGCATCACACGGGCTTTCCGAACGTCTCGGGAAACCGCTCATGCCTCCGAACTGTCTCAAATTATCGAAACCGTCTTTTCTGCCTGTCAGCAGCTTATGTGTATAGCTTTGATGACCTACATCAAATATGAGCTTATCCTCCGGAAAGGTCAAAAAAAGATGCAATGCCATAGTCAGCTCGACTGTCCCTAAATTGGAAGCGAGATGTCCACCGGTATTGCTTACTTTTTGAATAAGAAAACGCCTGATTTCCTTCGCTAACTCGCGATAGTCATCAGGAGAGATCTTTTTTATATCATTGGGCTCACATATTTGGTCAAGAATATTCATTATACAGTCTTCCGTTATTATAATCTTCTGTATACCAGGCTTTCAAACAGTTCACATAAGAATTCTGCATTTTTACCTGTTTGCTTAAGACAGTCAACTGCCTTATTTGTATATAGATCAACAAGTGCCTTGGCTTTATCCATACCAAAAAGCCGCACTACTGTATCTTTATCGTTTTTCTCATCAGTATTAACACTTTTGCCTAAGGTTTCCGCATTTGAAGTGATATCAAGGATATCATCCTCTATCTGGAATGCGATCCCCAAAGCATAACCTGCGGTTTCAAGCAGTTCTACTTCATCAGCTGAAGCTCCGCCCAATATAGCACCGCACATAAGCGCAGCTTCAAAAAGACCTGAAGTCTTTAATTCATATATACGCAGGATAAATTTCAATTTATTTAACTCTTCAGCGGTAAAACCTGTACCTTCAACTTCCTCAAATCCGGAAGTAACCAGATCATCTTTGTACTTTTCGGTAGTATCAAGTACCTGTCCGCCTATCATGCCGCTGTATCCGGCTTTTACGGAAAGTACATTTAAAGCCTTTAAAACCCGCAGGGCATATATGTTATTATAGGTCTCGGAAACTATATGTGATATTTTCTCAAAAGCATAATTAAGCAAAGCATCTCCGGCCAATACACCCATAGCATGGCCGAAAGCTACATGTGTGGTAGGTTTTCCGCGTCTTAACACATCATTATCCATAGCCGGCAGATCGTCATGCACCAGAGAATACCCATGTATACACTCTATGGCAGTGATAAACGGATGAACGATCACTTTCTCGTATTCCAGCCCATCCGAAAACATCTTATATGCTTCATTCAGCATGATAGCGCGAAGTCTTTTTCCGCCGTTCAAAACACTGTAACGCATTGCTTCACTGATCTTTCCGTAAGATTCATCTGCAGCCGGCAGGTTTTTATCTAAGATATCGTTAATATATTCTATTTCAGCTTTTAACAGATTTTTATCCATATATCACTGTTCCGTGTCTTCTTTTGTTTTTACTATCCTGCTCAATACTCCGTTGACAAAGCCCGGAGCCTGGTCACCGCCGTAGATCTTAGCCAGTTCCACTGCTTCATTTATGGCAACAGCAGAAGGTATCTCATCATACAATACTTCAAAAGTAGCAAGTCTGAGCAGATTACGTTCAACTATACCTACTCTTTTAAGATTCCACTTCTGCATCTCGGTTATCAGCTTTGAGTCGATCTCTGGAAGATATACTTTAAGCTTATCATATCTTTCCATCACTTCCTTGGCATCTTCTACGCCTTTTCCTTCATTCGGAAGCAGAACATCAAAATAAAGCTGATTCTGTTCATCCACCTCATCAGCTTCATGAAACTCCTTTAAGAAAAGCAATCTCAAAAGATGTTCTCTGATTTCCCTACGTTTCATCATTAATTCCTTTTCTTATCAGACTTTAACTGTAACACCGACTACTCTGACATTTACACCGATAACAGAAAGGCCTGTCATACTTTCTATAGCCTGCTTAACCTTCTCCTGTACCTTTGCGGATACTTCGGGGATGGCATATCCGTATATAACATTTACAAATATATCAGCAACAACACTGCCGTTATCGATCTCAAGCTTTACGCCTTTTGAGTTGTTCTTGATACCGAACTTAGCTACGATCTCATTGGTAAGATTACCGCTTAAAGAATCAACTCCTGCTATCTCGGATGCAGCAAGACCTGCGATACTTGCAACTACACTGTCGGATATTTTTACATCGCCTTTGAAATCAACATTATTTTCCATGATAAAACTCCTTTTACCGATATTTCTATACCGATCTTGAAAACCGGAATAAATATTCATCTGACTTCAGGACCCGATATCAGGATAAGATCCGGATAAGCCAAATGTTAAATAACATTATATCATATATCATCTCATTTGAAAACAAAAAAATTTGCCATCCTTTTCAGGATGGCAAAAAACTTCAGATTAGATTCTCTTAAGATATTCGCCTGTACGGGTATCGATCTGAACCTTATCGCCTCTCTCAACGAAGAGGGGAACCATGATCTGAGCACCTGTCTCAACAGTAGCGGGCTTAGAAGCGCCTGTAGCTGTATCGCCCTTGAAACCGGGCTCTGTCTCAGTGATAACAAGCTCTGCAAACATAGGGGGCTCAACTGAGAATACCTTGCCCTGATATGAAAGCATGTTAACCATATCGTTCTCTTTAACGAACTTTAAAGCATCACCGATCTGATCAGCTGTAAGAGCTATCTGCTCATAATTCTCTGTGTTCATGAAGTTAAACATATCGCCGTCAGCGTAAAGATACTGCATCTCACTCTTCTCGATATGAGCCTGGGGATACTTCTCTGTAGGACGGAATGTACGCTCAACAACACCACCGTTGATAATGTTCTTTAACTTTGTTCTAACAAAGGCAGCACCTTTACCGGGCTTTACATGCTGGAACTCAACAACCTGGAATACTGCGCCTTCAATTTCAAGTGTTAAACCGTTTCTGAAATCACCTGCTGAAATCATAAAAATAAATCCTCCATAAATAAGTCTTCACATTTAACTAATTTAGTTTATATTAAAATTAAAAATTTTGCAATATATTTTTACAATAAATCGAAAAAAAATTCAAGAGCCTCTTTATAGCCTTCAAATCCTTTACCCATTATTGTCTTTGCACAGATGTCACTGATAACGGAATGACGCCTAAACTCGTCTCTTTGAGTGATGTCTGTAAGATGCACCTCTACTACCGGCACATTGAGTATAAGCAGCGCGTCTCTTATGGCGTAGCTGTAATGTGTGTAAGCCGCAGGATTGATGATCACACCGTCAAAATCATCCTCAAAAGCTTCATGCAGGAACTCCACTATCTCGCCTTCATAGTTGCTTTGTCTGACATCTACCGAGATATCAAGGTCACCTGCCCACTCATCTATCTTGTAGCACAAGTCATCATA
>JAFRSU010000091.1 GCA_017427415.1 Lachnospiraceae bacterium
ATGGATGATAAGAATCTGGATTTCTGTGAGGAGCTGCTTCCCTGGTCAGATAACCTGCCCGAGGAATGCAAAAGGAAAAAATAAACGTGGCCGCGCAAGGCGGCTTGATTTTCAGGTGGTACTCATTATGTACCGCTTACGTTAAGAAGGAGGCCCCATGAGTTTAGACCTATTAGTTTTCTCTAAAGAAAAGGCACCATCGGATCCGATGGAGTTTTTGAGATGGTTCCACAAGAAAGCGGAGTGGAAAGCTGACCGTGATTATTCCGATATCAAGGGTACCGATCAGCCGCTGGTGGATTTTTATATGGAGATGATCAAGACTTACCCGGCGATGAACGGGCCTTATGCTCCGACCGATGAGGAGTTTGAGCAGGATCCGGAGCTGGAGGACTCTCCTTATCTTACGGATTATTGTATCGATGAGGATCTTATCTATATGGCTTTTGCATATTCCGTAGCCGACGGGGACTTGGTGCAGAAGCTTGCGTTTAAGTACGGTCTCGGGTTTTTTGATATGTTCTTTATGTATCTCGATGAGGATACGAAGATACCGGTACCGCAGCTAAGTCCTGCTGAGACTCTTAAGGAGCCCGGGCAGCAGGAGCAGAAGGAGCCGAAGAAAGGCTTTTTTGCGAGACTATTCGGGAAGAAATAGACAGGATACTGACATGCGGAAAAAGATAGTTGTAATTCTAAATATTATATTGATAATACTGATGAGCATCGGTCTTTTTCTGATGTTTTCCAAGCATGCCCAGCGCAGTCCCGAGGCATTTATTGAGAGAGGCTTCAGGAACTTCAGATATTTCACGGTCCTGTCCAATGTATACAGCGGGCTCGTGGCAGTAGTATATATCATCCTTTTGATATGCAAAAGTAAGGCAAAAGACGGTACTCTTATGAGTATATTAAAGCTTACTTCATCCGCTGCTGTAGGGGTTACATTTACAGTTGTTATCATCTTCCTGGGTCCCCTGTATGGTTTTGGCAGAATGTATGCCGGTTCTAACCTGATATTCCATTTGATCATGCCGTTGGCTGCGATGGCTGAATTTGTCGTATTCCCGGCATTTGAATCAGGGAAAGAAAATGCCTTCTCATTAAAAAAATGTTTATATGCCGGGATCCCGGTGGTGCTGTATGGTTCGGTATATCTCATAAACAATATACTGAACGGATCGGGAGAAGCATCTCCCAATAACACTGATTTTTACGGGTTTTTGAGATGGGGCTATCCGGCAGGGATCTTGATCTTTATTGTTATAGTGTTCATAGCTGTAGGGATAACGTGCCTGTTAAGATGGATAAAGAAAAAAACGAGCATAAGGACGGGGCCCCGATCCATGCCGGTGCGGTAAAGCCGGAACTGGAAGGAGATATGGTTATCATCACAATAAGCGGATGTGAAATGGATGACTTGATATTCAGGGTTTTTATTGACTAAAATCAGGAGAGGGTATTGATATGGGAAGAAATCATGAAGTTACGGAAAAGCAGCTGCTTTTAGACGAAAATGGCGAACTGTCCGAGCCCGGATGGTCCAGACATTTGGTGCAGATATATGACAGAAATATGATAAAAGCTCCTAAGTGGAGGATCAAGGAGTGGGACTACTACCTGGTCATGGGGCAGGGCTTTGCCGGTGCATTCACCATATCCGATGACGGGTATATCGGTCTGCAGTCGGTATCTCTCTTAGAGTTCGGTGACGAGCCCCGTGAGCATACGGAGACGGTACTTAACGCGTTCCCGATGGGGAGGATCGGTCTTCCTTCGGATTCATCTCACGGTGTAACAAAATATCATGATAAACGTTTGCACATGAAGTTTGATGCCGGCGACGGGAAGCGCAGGATTAGATGCAAATTTGACCGGTTCTGGAATGATAAGCCTTTTAAGTGTGATATCACGCTGCTCCAGCCGGACATGGAGTCCATGGTCATAGCTACACCCTGGGACAAAGAGCATGCATTTTATTACAATCAGAAGATAAACACCATGCGTGCCAGCGGTTACATGGAGTATGACGGCAAGAGATATGAGTTCGATCCGGCCACTGATTTCGGCACTCTTGACTGGGGACGCGGTGTATGGACATATGACAACACATGGCTCTGGGGCTCCGGAAATGCCGATATCGATGGTAAAAGTTTCGGTTTTAATATCGGTTACGGCTTCGGTAACACCGAGGCAGCGACTGAGAACGTGATATTCTACGAGGGCAAGGTACATAAGCTTGATGATGTTGAATTCCATATCCCGGAAGATAACATCATGGACAAATGGACATTTACCTCATCCGATGGCAGATTTGAGATGGAATTTGTGCCTGTGCTGGATCGTGCTGCCTGCATCGATTTTAAGGTGCTCGTATCCGACCAGCATCAGGTATTCGGTAAGATGTCCGGCAAAGCGGTACTCGATGACGGTACGGTCATCGAAGTGAAGGATATGATGTGCTTTGCAGAGAAGGTACATAACAGATATTAGGGAACAGGGGACGGTTCTCTGTTCCCTTTCAAGGGGGATAAAGGCATGAAGAAGGTAATGACGGCTTTAGCCAAGATGGTAGCGGTATTCGGGATTATGGCGGTGTCTTCCATGGCTCTGTACTTTGAGTATGTGAGGAAGAATGACTAGGTGATGTAGTGGGGAAGAAAAAGAAAAACAAAAAGGCAAAACTGAATAGCAATGCTACGGGACTGGTGCCTTTTACCGGATCTGAAAGTTCGGGGCGTGAAAGCTCGAGGCGTAGAGACTACAGTGCTCCGGTCTACTCCGATCAGGATGAAGAGTACGGCCGGTATGTTGACTATACCAACAGCAACCTTAATACGGACTTCAACGATATCAAGAACAGCCCACAAGGATATTTCGCTCCGAGACCGATCTTAAACATGGACTTTTACAATGCTTACAGGGAGACCATGATTTTTCATAATGAGATCAAGGCATCAAGTAAAAAGCCGAATGAGATAGTGTATGCCGGGGATCCCAAGCATAAGAAAGTTTGGAAAAAGATGGAGACCAATCTTGCAAAATACGGTAAGGTCTCGACGTGGAGCCTTATCAGTACGGTGCTTCCTTTCCTGGTTATACCGGGGTTTTCACTGTTTATCCTGATACAGTTCCTGTTTGAGCTATCTACCGGGATAGAGTATTATTTCCCGGGCTTTATAAGGGGTGCGCTGATAATTATCGCGGAAGTGGTGCTCAATATTCTCGCGTATAAGTTTTTAAAGAAGAGATACCGGAAAAAACAGCTGGCACTGCTTCAGGAAAGCAACAATTATTATGCCCTGTGCAAGGACCTGACATTTGCGGAGTCCGACCGGGTAAGCTACCGTTTTACGACGAGGAAGATTGATTCGAGCTATCCGAGACTGTACGCTGATATAGATAAAGAGTGGAAGGAGACTTCCCATAATTTTATCACCGACGAATCCTTCAGGCTTGCTCCGTTTAATTACAGTTTCGGGAAAAATTCGAAATACAGGTTCTTTGTGGAGATAAAATATGAGCCCTGTTTCCCGGATTATCCGGCATTGCTGGGACTCGAGCAAAGCATGGAAAGATTATGTCTCATCTCTAAGGAAGACTTAAATCAGGGCAAGAAATACAAGAATTATAAAATGCAGGTCAGGGATTACGTGTCCGGCTACATAAAAGAAAGGATCCCTGCCCTGAAGGTGAAGGAGATAAATGTAGCAATCGGACTTAGAAGCATGTTTGACTGGCCGTAAAAAATAGGGAACTTTTATGAGTAAACCACACATAAAAGTTCCCTAAAATATATTGACTTTTAGGAGGGCATATGAAAAAATTAAGTGACAAGAAATTATTTATCCTGGTAAGTGCCATTATTGTGGTTGTGGACTGCACAATCGATATTTTACTATTAAGAGCATTGTTTAAGGATACGGATTGTTAATAAACGAGGAGAACAGACCTATAATGAATATTCAGATATTCGGTACCAAAAAGTGCAATGACACAAAGAAAGCCGAGCGTTTCTTTAAAGAACGCGGCATAAAGTACCAGTTTATAGATATGAAAGAAAAAGGCATAAGCAAAGGTGAATTCACATCTGTCGCTGCGGCCAACGGCGGGATAGAAGGTATGGTTGACTGGGACGGGAAAGAGCAGGATACCGTGACGCTCATAAAGTATCTGTCGGAAGAGGATAAGCTTGAAAAGATACTGGAAAATCCGTTGGTTATCAAAACTCCTGTGGTGAGAAACGGAAAGCTCTCTACTGTAGGATACAAGCCGGAGATATGGAAGCAATGGAGTTGATATGAAAAAGAAACTTAACATTTTTAGTGAGAGCATCATGTATCTCGCATTACTTGCGCAGATGCTGTACGTGCTGGTAGGGAATACGGTACATGAGATACTGGGCATAGTGTTTTTTGTGAGCCTCGTAGTCCATATATTTATAAAACGCTGGTGGTTCAAGGCGACACTTTCCGGGAAAGGCAGAAAGGGTAAAGCGGGCAGATTCGCCAATATAGTGACAATCCTCTTAATCCTTACATCGGTTACGCTCATGATAAGCAGTATGGGTGTCTCCCGGGTCCTTTTCCCTTGGTTTAAGTTTATGATGGAGCCGCTGTTCCACAGATACCTTGCGACTGCGGTATTGACTCTGTCCATAGTTCACGGCGGCATGAATTTCTATTTTAAGGCTGAGAAAAAGAAAAAAGCAGCCGTGTTTATCACTCTGCTGGCTATAGCAGGACTGGCCATAGGGCTCGCACTTGTGCCGTATCTAAATCGTCACTTTAAAAAAGTTGAGGTAGCCTACGATGAAAAAGTCAGCGGTGAGAAAGTAGAGATGACAGAAGAAATCCCCCTTGTAGTCTACTTTACGAGAGTCGGCAATACGGACTTTGAGCCTGATGTGGATGCCGTATCGGGAGCTTCTCTTATGAGAGCCGACGGTGTACTTATGGGTAACACACAGCTGATGGCTTATATGATACAGGACGCCACAGGCTCTGAGATAGTTCCTATTACTCTTACCGGAGAAAAATATCCTTCCTCATACACGGATACTGTATCGGTCGGCGGCAGAGAGATAAGGGAAGATGCAAGGCCTGCGATAGAAGACATAGATATATCCGGACATAATAAGATAATCCTTATATATCCTATCTGGTGGGGGACGGTGCCGATGCCCGTAGCCACGTTCCTTGAGGCAAATGATTTTACGGGAAAGACGATATACCTGCTTGCGACCCAGGGTTCATACGGGTTTGCTTCAAGTACGTCCGATATCAGAAAAATGGCCAAGGGTGCAGAAGTGGTAGAGGGATTAAGCATATACTGCGATGATATACCGAATGCCCGCACCGAGTTAGCGGAGTGGCTGAAAAAGATAAAGTAATTAGGAGAAAGCTGATGAAAGTTGTATTATTCGATCTGGACGGGACATTGCTCCCGATGGATCAGGATGTGTTTGTAAAGTCATATTTTAAGGAATTATGTAAAAAGGCTGCACCCTTCGGGTACGATCCCGAAAAATTGATACAGGGTGTCTGGGCCGGTACCGGAGCCATGGTGAAAAATCAGGGCACAAAGACAAATGAGGATATGTTCTGGGATACTTTTGCAGGTATATTCGGTGAAAAAGCATATGCGGATAAAGAGATCTTTAATGATTTTTACAGCAATGAGTTCGATCTGGCAAAAACGGTATGCGGGCATAACCCCGCTGCAAAAGAGCTGATAAAGAAGCTTAAAGCCAAAGGCATAAAGGTGGTGCTGGCCTCCAATCCCATATTCCCGGCTACGGCTCAGAAAAAACGTATGGAGTGGGCAGGGCTCGATCCCGATGACTTTATGTATATCACTTCGTATGAGAATTCGCATTATTCCAAGCCCAATATCAGATATTATGCCGAACTCCTGGAAAATATAGGATATGATGCAGCCGACTGCGTCATGGTAGGAAATGACGTGTCTGAAGATATGTGTGCTTCTGAGGTTGGGATAAAGACATTTTTACTTACCGACTGTATGATAAACTCAAAAAATGCGGATATATCTTCTTTTGAAAAAGGGGGATATCCGGAACTGGAAAGGTTCCTTTTCGGGCTATGAAAGGGATCAAACAAAGACAAAGCTCCGTCGATCAGAGGGATGGTTCTTTGATCGATTTTGAAACATTTTAGGAGAATAAACACTATGACAGATTATGGATTAATGGCCGAGCAGGCTTTAGGTTTTGCAGAAGGCTGCACCTGGGATATCACTCTATATGCGAATGTCTCGGCACTTATATTTGATACGCTTGAGGACTTAAACTGGGCAGGATTTTATCTGATGCGTGACGGCGAGCTGGTGCTCGGACCGTTCCAGGGCAAAACCGCATGCATGAGGATCCCGGTAGGAAAAGGGGTCTGTGGGACAGCGGTAAAGGAGGACAGGGTTTTGCGGGTGGATGATGTGCATCTGTTTAAAGGGCATATCGCATGTGACAGTGCATCTAATTCGGAGATAGTCTTGCCTTTGCACCTTGATGGGCGGATCATAGGTGTGCTTGATATAGACAGTCCCGTAAGATCCAGATTCAGCGTTAAGGATGAAGAAGGTCTGCGGCAGGTAGTTGGGGTGATAGAAGAGTGCCTTAAAAACGGGCTTAAAAACAGAGATTAAGGCCAGCCTGCACTTAAAATGACAGGGGATAAGGTGAGGGAGAAGGTATGGATACCGGAAAATATGAGGAGCAGCTGCGGGAACTGCGCAGCTTTTACATGCGTCACGGTTTTTCGGAAGACGCATTTATGACTTCGGAAAATATGGATGTTTTTGTGGAGACTTCCGTTGACGCGTACAGGAATTATCCGATGTTTCTATATGTATTTAACGGGAAATATGATGAAGAGACCCTGGCACGGATGTTCAGGGTTGATTATACCAGCAGGCTGAAAAAAATGCTCGGTATCAAAACCGAGGGCGGTGAGTCTTTGATCCTGATCGGACCACCCACACCGAAGAGGACGGGACTTAAGGAATACATAAAAGCGGCTGATATGCACTCGCTTCTGCTTTTGCTGAACCCCTCGACATACAGGCAGGAGGCATTTGAAAAATATGCCATGAAAATGCGTAAGCCCTATCTTGATGATAAAACCTGGTATATTTATATCTTCGGTACCAGAAAAGCCCTTCAGAGACAGGGTTACGGAAAAAAACTGATGAAAATGCTCATTGCTTTTGCGGATGAGAACGGATACAATCTTTGCTTAGAGACCAATGCTTCGGAAAATGTCCCGATGTATGAAAGATTCGGCTTTCGCCTTATGGATACTTCCGTGTTTAAAAGAAGGCTTTGGCATTATGTAATGTTTTACGGACCAAAATAAAGAATGAAAACAGATTTACTGAATGAATTAAGAAAAGGCAGGGAACTGAGCCGGCGGGGACAGATATCCTTGGTGCTGATGCTGAGCTTCCCTGCCATCATGTCCATGATATCGACCATAGTCATGGAATATATAGATGCTTCCATGGTAGGAAGCCTCGGCTCCGACCGCTCGGCAGCCATAGGAGTGGTATCCACTACCACCTGGCTGGTCTCGGGACTTTGCTCGAGCGTCGGGACCGGATTTACCGTCGGTCTGGCACACAGGATAGGCGCAGGCGAAGATGAGGAAGCACGAAAATATGTTAAGACCGGATTTTTGGCAGTATTATTGTTCTCAGGGGTACTGCTCTTAATATCGGTACTTATACACAGGCTGCTCCCTGTATGGATGGGAGCGGAGGAAAAGATACTTGACGATGCCTCCGACTACTTCCTGATATTCGGACTTTCCCTGCCGCTGATGCAGATCACTCATACCGGTGCGGGAATGCTGGAATGCAGCGGCAACATGAAGCTGCCGGCGCTCCTTAATGTCGCGATGTGTGTCCTTGATGTGGCATTTAATGCGTTTTTTATTTATGAAGCAGGACTCGGAGTTAAGGGTGCGGCACTCGGTACATTCTGTGCCCATGCGGTAGGTGCTGCCGGCATACTTCTTGCGGTACTTGTATTTTCGAAGAAGCTGCACCTGAGGAAAAATGAGCATGGCTTGTTAAGCAAGGATAAGCTTAACGCTGCGATAAGGCTGTCGATACCTGTGATGGCCAGCTCGCTCATCATGGGCTTTGCATATGTACTCTCGACTAAGATAGTATCCCCTCTTGGCAATATCGCGATCACGGCCAATTCGTTCTCGATCACTGCCGAGAGCCTGTGCTATATGCCGGGGTACGGCATCTCGCATGCTGCTGTGACATTGGTCGGGCAGATGAAGGGAGCCGGGAATAAAAAGCTGGAAAAAGATTTTGCATATATGACGGTGATCACGGGTATGATATTTATGGCACTCTCAGCGGTGCTTCTGTATATTTTTGCTCCCGAGATGATCGGTATTATGACCGACGAGGCAGAGGTGAGGGACCTTGGTACGAGGATCCTCCGTATAGAGGCTTTTGCGGAGCCGATGTTCGGGGCTTCGATCGTAGCAGAGGGTGTGTTCAGAGGCATGGGCAAGACCAGGATCCCCACTGTGCTCAACCTTATCAGCATGTGGTGTGTGAGACTGCCCGCGTCATATTTTGCGGCCAAACAGTTCGGACTGGTGGGCGTATGGTATGTAATGTGCCTTGAGCTTTGCTTCAGGGGCATCATATTCCTCGTAGCATTATGGAATGCATACAGAAAGAAATCGATAAATTTGGTACTAAAGTAATTTGTCAGTTAAGCCGATATAGTAATTAGAAAAAGAATGATAAGAGCAAACCATCTGAAAGGGTGGGGCGCAAAGCTATAAGGGACTAAAGGGATACTTGGTATTCCAATGTCAGCCAGTTGCCGTTCGTAAAGTAAGATTTAAGAACATTGCAGACTGTCCCTGCAATGTTTTTTTGTTTAGGGGGTGAGAAAAGTTGAAAGGTTATCTGACATTGGCCGAGGCGGCTGAAAAGTGGAATGTGACTTCGAGATTGCTGAGTCTGTATTGCAACACCGGCAGGATTGAGGGAGCTGAGAGAGCCGGAAAGATATGGCTCATACCTGAGGATGCCGTAAAACCTGCGGACAAGCGCGTTTCGTCCGGGAAGTATATCGGCTGGAGAGAGAGATTTAAGAAAACTGAAAAAGAAAAGAAAGTAATGTAAAAGCATCCAAAAGGGTGCTTTTCTTTTGCTTCAATCCCGTATGTGGACAACATAAAACATGGAAACAGAAGGATTTTTGTGATATATTTGTTTTGTTTTATCATATATAATGCGATAAGTGCGTAAAATAGTGACTTTAATTTGGCAGGAGGTTAATGATGGCAAATCTTATAATGCGTTTTGCGGGCGGAAAACCCAAGGCATTGACATTAAGTTATGATGACGGAGTGGAGCAGGATGAGAAGCTCATCGAAATAGCGGAAAAATACGGTATAAAGGGTACATTCAACATTAACAGCGGCTGCTTCCCCGAGGATGATGTGGTATATGCTCCGGGGACCATACACAGGAGGATGCCTTTATCGAGACTTAAGGCGGCATATGAAAAAAGCAGCTGGGAGATTGCTGCTCATGCATATACGCATGCTGCGCTGGTAGGACTTCCAGGCAATGTGGCTACAGATGAAGTGCTCCGTGACAGGATGAGGCTGGAGGAGCTGTTCGGAAAGGTGATAAGGGGCTTTGCATACCCTTACGGCGCCTATGATGACAAGAGTGTGGAGATACTTAAGAACTGCGGCATCTGCTATGCAAGGACGGTCAATTCCACACGCGATTTCCGTATACCGCAGGACTGGCTGAGACTGTCGGCGACCTGCCACCACAACGATCCCGAGCTTATGAACCTGGCAGACAGATTTATAAATACAAAAAACAGTTGGTCACCCATGCTTTTCTACCTGTGGGGTCACAGCTATGAGTTTGAGCAGTTTGACAACTGGGGCGTGATAGAGAAGTTCGCCGAAAAAGTAAGCGGAAAAGACGATATCTGGTATGCGTCCAATATCGAGATATATGATTACTGCCATGCATTCCATGAGCTTATATTTAATACTGCCATGACAGAGTGCATCAATCCCACCTCGACCGACGTATGGTTTACATACGGGGAGAAGGATGTACAGGTACCTGCCGGTGGGGCTGTAAAATTCTAAAGGGCAAAAGTCCCTGTGATTGAAATTTCAAGTTTTTTATGGTATAGTAAAATAGAATCTTTATAAGATGATATATGTAACGGAAAAGAAATATGGTCAAAGAAACAAAACGTGTCAATTACATAGATAACCTGCGGTGGATCACGGTCTCGCTCTTAGTACTGTATCATACGGCTATGGCGTATAATACATGGGGAGAGGCCAACTATATATTTTTTGAAGAGATAAAGCCGATAGCAGCCATAGTGGTGATGCTCAGCCCCTGGTTCATGCCGCTTATGTTCCTGCTCGCAGGGGTATCCTCCGCTTATTCGTTAAAAAAGAGAGGCTATAAGGCATTTATCGTCGAGAGGTTTAAAAGGCTCGGGATCCCGTTTGTATTCGGACTTCTTGTAATTAACCCGGTCTTAAGTTTTATAGCCGATGTTACCCACAACGGGTATACCGGCGGATACTTTAAACACTACGGGGTGTATTTTACAAGGGTTACCGATCTGACCGGATACGACGGCGGGTTCACTTTGGGGCATTTCTGGTTTATCGCGGTACTTATGGGGATTTCTCTTTTGTCATGTCTGATAATAAAGCTTACGGACATCATAAAAAAGAAATACATTAAAAATACCAAAACCTTTAAGATCATAGGCGGAGTATTGCTTGCGGTCACAGCCGTTGGGACCTTTGAAATATATGCTTACGGAAAAAGGCTTATAACATATCTGGCGGTGTATCTGCTCGGATATTATTTCTTTAAGGACAGGGAGTTTGTAAAAAAGATTGCCGCACACAAGTGGCTGCTTACGGCAGTATTCGTTGCGGCATCGGTGGCAAATGCGGTTATCTTTGTATTTATAGGCGGAAACGAGACGCTTAATACCATATGCATGTACGGCTCATTTATATTCGGGTTACCAGCACTTATCGCCATCGGGCACGATCATCTGGATTATACCGGACATTTTTCGGCGTTTAACTCCAGGATATCGTATGTATATTATATCATTCATTATCCGATAGTAGTGCTCAGCCAGTATTATTTTGATATGATGAATCCCGGTTATGTCATTATCTTCTTTCTGACGATCGCAGTCTCATATCCTTTTACGGATCTGTTGTGCTATTGTATAGATAAGACAAAATATATCCGGGTATTATTCGGTTTGAAGAGAAAAAACTAATCAATCGGATAAGATGCAGGATATCGTCGGTAAGTTTGAGATATAACTGGGAAACGCAGAAAGTGGTTTCGAGGTGTTATTGACTTTAAGATAGAGAGGTGACAGGGTGAAGAGCAGTGGCTTGATAGACAAAACGTTACATTTTCTGGTGCATAACAGTTTCCTGTTTACGGTTATTGTTATGGGCCTGGTCCATGCAACCCTTTTGCTCATAATGCTGATAGCGGGTGTAATGCCTTTGGTATATCTGAATGCAGTTAGTGTCATAGTATATCTGTTCTGTACGGTACTAAGTAAATTCGGACATATCATGCCCGTGTATATCAGTATACTTTTAGAGGTAAGCATTTACTCGGTTGCCGCCACTTATTTTGTCGGCTGGCACAGCGGAACATATTGTTTCATCTGCTCCATCATCCCGATCATCATCTATTTCGGAAGCTTTCTGTTCAAGCCGGAAAAAAGATGGATCATTGCCCTGATCTATACGGGCAATTTTGCACTTTATATCTTTTTGTATTTCAGGTTTCATGATGAGATGCCGGTATATGAACTGTCACATGCAGCGGGTTCGGTACTGATGATCTTTTCGTCGTTCGTGGCTGTATTTTCGATCATCTTTTACAACACGATATATATCTATACAAGTGAGTCTGAAAGGAACAGTCTTGAGAAGAAAAATGTGCAGCTCTCGGATGACGCGCATAAGGATGCGCTGACGGACCTGCTTAACAGGCGAGGGTTTCTGCCTGTGATGGAAGCGCTCATGAAGGATGAAAGAAGCAGGAATTTTTGTGTGGCATTCTGCGATATAGATAATTTTAAGCGTGTGAACGATTCCTACGGGCATGACGGCGGAGATGAGGTACTCCGCCATATTACCAAGATATTAAGAAATGAAATGCAGGGCTGCGATATCTGCAGATGGGGCGGCGAGGAGATGGTCATCCTTATGAGGGACTATGATTTTGCCGTTGCCAAAGAAAAGATGGAATATATAAGAAAGATCGTCGAGGCTAACCCGACGGTATTCTATAACAAACGTATACCCGTGACCATTACCATCGGCTTAGAGGAGAACAAGGATATCTACAATAATCCCGAAGAGCTCATCAAGGTTGCGGACGAACGCATGTATTACGGTAAGAAACACGGGAAAAATATAGTGATCCACAAGTAGGGTATAAGACCTGATGCGGAGTGTGCCGCGTATTGAAAGTAAGGAAGTAATAGGAAGTAATATGAAAAAAAAGGGAATTCTGAATAAAAATCTGTTTTTGTACTGTGGATTGGAGAAAGAACAGTTTGACAATATTTTTGATAAGATCATGGACAGAAATGTCAAGCTGGTATTTAAATGTAATATTGTGATCATCGTACTCGGTCTGTTCTTTTTCCTGCTGAATCTCCTTCTTAAAACCGAAAATCTGGCAGCGTACTGGGTATTGATCATCGGCGGTATCGCACTGTATCTGTATAAAATACTGATGAAAAAGATGAAGGGTATCCATGCATTTATATACTGTTATGCCCTTTTGGTAACGGTGCTTATATTCGGCATGATCCTAAGTATACAGCCGACGACTATAAATATGCCTTCTACGAGCTTTATCGCCTTTCTGGCATTTCTTCCCCTGATAGTAAACGACAAACCGACCAGGATGGGTTTGCTAATATTTCTTGCGGCATTGGCTTATTTTCTTATAAGCGTGAACTTAAAATCCGGTGTCGTATTTAAGGCGGATGTCATGAATACCGGGACGTTTGCGGTACTGGGATTTGTCCTTTATATAAGCATCTCCAACAGAAGCGTCAAAGAGATATTCTACTGGACACAGGCTGCAGAGAACGAACGTATCAGGGAAGAAGCACATGTGGCAGAGCAGGCGAGCAGGGCCAAGAGCAACTTTCTTGCCAATATGTCCCACGAGATAAGAACACCCATGAATGCCATAATCGGCTTGGATGAGATGATTCTAAGGGAGTCTAAAGAAGAGAATACCCTTATATACGCGTCGGATATCAAGAGTGCCGGAAATACGCTCCTTTCGATCATAAACGATATCCTTGACCTAAGTAAGATCGAGTCCGGAAAAATGGAGTTGGTACCGGTCAATTATGAGGTATCCTCCGTGATCAACGATATCGTCAATATGACGGAAAAGAAAGCCGAAGACAAGAAGCTGAAGTTCACCGTAGATGCAAAAGAGGATATCCCCTCCGTACTTAACGGTGATGAAATCCGTATACGCCAGATACTCTTGAACATAGTGAACAATGCCGTCAAGTATACCGAAAAAGGCAGTATAGATGTGAAAATATCCTTTGACAGGGAAGCGTCCGTGCTTACAGCCGTTGTAAAGGATACCGGTATCGGTATCAGGCCCGGGGAGAAGGAGAGGCTGTTTGATTCCTTCCAGCGCTTAGATGCCACACGTAACAGGAATATCGAAGGTACGGGCTTAGGACTTAATATATCGAAGCAGCTCGCAGAGATGATGGGCGGCAGCATAGAGGTTGAAAGCGAGTACGGAAAAGGCTCCGTATTTACCGTAAAGGTAGTGCAGAAAGTGGCTGATGATACGCCCATGGGAGATTATTCCAAGCGGCTCGAAAAGGCGAGACAGGAGGAAAAGGAATACGAGGGTAAGCTATTAGCACCCAATACCAGGATACTTGTTGTAGATGATAATGAAATGAACATCAAGGTAGTAAGATTCCTGCTTAAAAAGACCGCGATCGACATCAGATCCGCATTATCCGGAGCAGAGTGCATAGAAATGCTTAAATCTGAACAATATGATGTTATCCTGCTCGATCAGATGATGCCCGGTATGTCCGGTATAGAGACGCTGAAAACAATAAGGGAACTGCAGTTAGCCGACGGGGTACCCGTGATAGCCCTTACTGCCGATGCGATAGCCGGTGCCAGGGAGCTGTACATTGAACAGGGCTTTACCGATTACCTGTCAAAACCCATCATATATGAGGAACTTGAAAAGATACTGACAAAATATCTTCCGGCCTGCGTGAGGCCGGAAAAATAAGAGGTTGAACCTGTAGGACTATAGAATATTATTTTACGATCTCACCGTACATTTCCGGACGTCTGTCGCGGAAAAGTCCCCAGGAGAGCCTGTTTTCGGCGATAAGGTCGAGATCGAAGGTCTTAAGGAGAATCTCTTCTTTGTCCCTTGATGCGCTTTTTACTATTTCACCGGTTTCATCGGTTATAAATGAAGAACCGTAAAAGATGAGAGAGGATTTCAGTCCCGCATTTTCCTCGCAGGGCTCGACATCCTCTTTTCCTATCCTGTTGGCTGCGACTACGGGGACCAAGTTGGATGCGGAATGTCCCTGCATGCATCTTCTCCAATGCGGCATGCTGTCGGTGTCCAGTATGGGTTCTGAGCCGATGGCGGTAGGATAGAAGATGATCTCGGCACCCTTTAATGCCAGCACTCTGGCAGTCTCGGGGAACCACTGGTCCCAGCATATGCCGGCTCCCAGTCTTCCGTACCTTGTATCAAATACCATAAAGCCCGTATTTCCGGGAGTGAAATAAAACTTTTCCTGATAAAAGTGATCGTCCGGGATATGGGTTTTTCTGTATACACCGAGGAGCGTGCCGTCGGCATCTATCCAGGCAAGAGAGTTATAAAGGACATTTCCGTCCTTTTCGTAAAAGCTTACGGGAAGGACTACGCTTAACTCTTTAGCAAGCTTCTGAGCTGCTTTTACTGCGGGGTTCTCATCCGTCGGTAAGGCATATTTATAAAAATCATATCTTCTTTGCTGACAGAAGTATTCTCTTTCGAAAAGCTCCGGGAGGAGGACCACCTGCGCACCCTTTGATGCAGCCTCACGGACCATTTTCTCGGCTTTATCGATATTTTCTTCAACAATTTTGCTGCACTGCATCTGTATGGCAGCTACTGTGATATTTCTCATGCTGTTTTCCTTTCTCGATCAGAGGGACGGTTCTCCCGCCGGGATCTGCTGTGTAATACAATGTATGTTACCGCCTCCGAGCAGTATATCACGTGCCTGTATCTGTATGACCTTGCGCTCCGGGCAGAGCTTTTCCATGATCTCTTTGGCTTTTATATCACTTTCAGTGTTTTCACCGCCGAATGCGGGGAGTATGACTGCTCCGTTTGAAAAATAGAAGTTTACGTAGGATGCGGCCAGTCTTTCCCCGACTTCACGCTCGTCCTCGCCTTCTTCAAATTCGTAGCCTAAAAGGTCTTCTTCTTTTATAAAAACATGCTTTTCGGGGATGGGGAGCTTGTGGACTGTTAAGCTTCGCCCCTTTGCATCGGTTTCGCTTTTAAGGACCTCAAGGTTTTCTTTTGAAAGTGCATATTGCGGGTCGTTTTCGTCATCCGTCCAGGCGAGTACCACTTCACCGGGCCTGATAAAAGCACATATGTTATCCACATGCCCGTCTGTCTCATCGTTATATATCCCGTTCGGAAGCCATATGACTTTTTCGGCCCCTAAGTATTCTTTCAGCTTTTTTTCGATCTCATCCTTTGTCATACGCGGGTTCCGTCCGGGGCTCAGCAGGCATTCACATGTAACCATGAGGGTACCTTCTCCGTCCGAGTGGATGGAGCCGCCCTCAAGTACGAAGGGAGCAGCATCATATGCTTTATAGCCTTCCATCCCGGCAAAGAAAAGCGCAAATGCGTCATCCTTTTTCCAGGAGGGATACAGTCCGTTATATTCACCGCCCCATGCATTAAAGGTCCAGTTGACTGCCCTTACCTCGCCGGCAGCGTTTTTTACAAATGTGGGAGCCACATCCCTGGCCCAGGCGTCATCCGTTTCGGTCTTAAATATCCGGACATTCTCAATACCGGACAGCTCGGATACGGCACTTTCATATGCGGTTTTGCCTGCTGCCACAAATACTTCTTCGCTTTCGGCGATGGCACTTATTATATTCTTAAAGGCGAATCTGGCGGCTTTGGCCCCGTAAGGCCACGAACCGGGACGCTCCGGCCATATCATTATGCATCCGCGGTGCGGTTCGAATTCTCCGGGCATATAAAATCCGTCTTCCCGGGGAAGACCGGTTGATATTTTTGCTTCCATGACCGCACACCTCCTTTATGTTCTGTGGGATTCCATATATCAGCATATCATAAACAGGGGGTCCTTGCAATAGGCTCTTCACCTAAAATCCGATTGCATTCACTTGTAAATTATGATAAAATTAACTTGGTATATTCTGTGATGAAGTAAAGTTTTTTATGACTTTTTGAAACGGGGGCACCTGATAATATGTTGGAATTCTTACGGGAATATCAACTTAATATAATGCTTATACTTATAGGAGTCTGCGGATTGTTGGCTTTTCTTGTGCTACTCACAAAAGCGATACCGCTAAAGCGCAGATTTATCCTTATGGCTATGGAACTGTGCGCTATGTTCCTGCTTATAGCGGACAGATACTGTTATATATACCGCGGGGATATCAGTGATCTGGGATACTGGATGGTCAGGATATGCAACTTCGCAGTATATCTTATGACTTTGTTTATCCTTGTTATATTTAATCTGTATCTGGGAAATCTGTGTTTGAACGAAGTAGGGTTAAAGGTCCTGCCGAAACGTATGCGGGTAGCTCATCTGCTGGCAGCTGTTGACTTTATTATATTGGTAATCGGCATACCCGGCGGGCTGTTTTTCACCATAGATGAGCAAAACAGATACCAGAGAGCGGAAGGATTTTTTATCAGTTATATCATCCCTCTTGTGATACATCTGCTGCTGCTTACCGTAATATGGCAGTACAGGAACAGACTGACCAAGGGCGTGCGTCTTTCGCTCATATTGTTTACCGGTGTACCGTTTTTCGCTTCCTTAGGTCAGATATATGCTTACGGTCTTTCCCTTACCAATATCACTCTGGTAGGGCTGGTAGTTCTTTTGTATATTTTCTCTCTCCATGATATGAACAATGCCGTAGAGCACGCAAAAGAGCTGGAGATCAACGTCTTAAAGGAAGAGCAGAAGAATGCTGAGATGGTATTCGAACAGACAGCAGAGGCACTTGCAAGCGCGATCGATGCGAAGGACAAGTACACACATGGTCATTCGAGGAGAGTAGCCGAGTATTCCAGAGCTATCGCCAAAGCCTCCGGAAAGAACGAAAAGGAATGCAGGGAGATATATTATACCGCGCTTTTGCATGACGTGGGTAAGATCGGTGTAGCGGACCGCATTATCAATAAAGAAGGAAAGCTTACCAAGGAAGAATTTGACTGTATAAAAGAGCATCCGGTCATCGGAAAAAGGATACTATCAAGTATCAGTAAGCTGCCGTACTTAAGCATAGGCGCAAACTATCATCATGAAAGATACGACGGAAAGGGCTATCCCGAGGGATTAAAGGGTGAGGATATCCCTACCATAGCGAGGATTATAGCAGTAGCGGATGCATATGATGCGATGTCATCAAAGCGCAGTTACCGTGATCCGCTTCCCCAGCAGAAGGTAAGGGAGGAGCTGGTAAAAGGTATGGGTACCCAGTTCGATCCTCTTTTTGCAAAAGAGATGCTGCATCTCATAGATGTCGATACCGAATATGAGATGAAGGAAAGAGAAGAAGTCAGCCAGCTCGAAGGTAGAAACGAGTTGAAATTCGAGGAGTTCAGATCGAGCGTTTCGGAAGGTATACTTCTTACTCCCAATTCTACTCTGATACGTCTTCGTGTGAAAGAAGACGCGTCAGATAAAAAATCCGGAAAACATAAGCTGCCCGGGATACTTTTGTTTGACTCGCTTGATGCGAGAACTCATATCTCGGACAATAAAAAGGATGAGATGCTCTACCTCGAATATGCCGAGCTTTGGCCTGACGGCAGGCATACCTGTATCGGGGCGAGAAAGGTAGAACCCGGTAAGATAGAAGACAGATCGGCATATACAGATATCGACCGTACCAAGGATGATGATTATGTCATCGAAGCCGTAAAATATGATGATCATGTAAGGGTAAAGATCATCTCGGAGAACGATGCCCGGAGCTTTATCGTAGCCCTGCAGGACAGTTCAAGATATGCTTATCTCGGTATCATGGGTGAGCATTGTACCATCATAATAAATGAACTTACAAAATCCGATGAGGAGATAAAGGACGGCGAGATACCGCGTATAGCGGAAAGGATTTCTTATATAAACGTACCGGAAGGTGATATCCCCAATATCCAGGTAGATGGCTGGAGAACTGCGGCTACGGATGGAATACGTGTTACGGACGGTCTTAATATCACTTTCCATACCATGAGCCTGCCGACTGCGAGACTTGTATGGCATTGTCCGTCGCTTTCGTTTTTCTCGTCCTTGGATGGACATGTAAACGGTAAGGGCTACCGCGAGCTTTGTCTTATTCGTATGGATGGCGAGAGCTGGGAGACGGATGATAATGTTGATGATACGATACAGGCCAATAAATCAGATGATTTTGAGGGCTGGGAGAAGTGGAAGGCGAAAAACAAACAAGGTCTTGACTGCTCGGTACTTATAAGGATGAAGGACAACAAGATCATAGTCACTACGGAAAACAGCGGTATATCGATAAGAAATGATATGGTGATAAACGGCACTGTGGATGATATATATGTATCGCTTACCGGCGACCAATGTGCCCTTACAAATATTAAAATCAAACAGACTTAAAAAATCAGAAAACCCTCTTTACAGGACAAACCGGTAAAGAGGGTTTTATAATACTATAGTAATGCCGGGACAGGGCTTAAATATGTACGGACCGGAGCCGTTCAGCATGATAAAAGAGCATCATATACCGCAAGTGCGGCAGCAGCCTCTATACAGGGGACTGCACGGGGAACTATGCAGGGATCGTGCCTCCCGGGCACAACCAGTGTAGTTTCTTCTTTTGTGGAGAGGTTTATGCTTTTTTGCTCCTTAGCTATGGAAGGAGTAGGTTTTACGGCTACCCTGAAGATGAGCGGCATGCCGTTTGTGATACCGCCGAGTATACCTCCGCAGTTATTGGTAACGGTCTTTATTTTCCCTTCTTTTAAGCAGAATTCATCATTGTTCTCGCTGCCCGTAAGTGTGGCCGCTTCAAATCCGTTTCCGAACTCTATGCCTTTTATGGCGGGGATACCGAAGATGATCTGCGAGATCCTGTTCTCCATTCCGTCAAACATCGGGTCTCCGATACCTGCCGGGATGCCGAATACGGCACATTCTATGACACCGCCCACTGAGTCGCCTTCGGCTCTTTTTTCGGCGATATATGCTTTCATTTTTTTTCCCTGTTCTTTGGAGATAGTGGGGAAGTCCCCGTCTGATGCGGGGTTAAAAGGTAACCCGGTATTAATGCCGGTCAGGCAGCCGATGGAAGTTTCTACCAGGTCGCCCTCATCCTTTATCCCGCCGATGGAACTGATCCTTGAGCATATATATATACCTTTTTCTTCGAGCAGCTGGATGGCTATGCCGCCGGCTATGCATAAGGGTGCCGTGAGCCTTCCGGAAAAGTGCCCGCCGCCGGTATAATCCCTGTCCTCACCGTATTTTATATATCCCGTATAATCGGCATGTCCCGGACGGGGGATATCTTTTATTATGTCGTAGTCGGAGGAGCGGGTATTGGTATTCAGGATCACAGCCGTAATGGGAGTGCCGCAGGTAGTATCTCCGACCACACCGCTTAAAAACTCGGGTGCGTCTGCCTCCTTACGGGGAGTGGAGTAGGCGTTTTTACCGGGAGCACGGCGCTGCATAAATTCGAAGAGCTTTTCATAGTCTATCCTTTTTCCTGCAGGGATGCCCTCTAAAGTCATACCTATGGCTTTACTGTGTGATTGTCCGAATATGGTAAGTTTTATGTTTTTTCCGTAACTGCTGCTCATATATATCGGATCCTTTCGTAGTGTGGTAGATGTCCGTGTATAAAAGATTCTTCGTTTACGCTCAGAATGACAACTCCTCCCAGAATCCCGGGAAGGACTTGTCCGTGCACTCGGCTCCCGTTACAGATACGTCTCCCTCGCAGATGCCCGCAGCTACTGCTGCCGACATGGCTATGCGGTGGTCGTTGAAGGAGTCAACCGTGCCGCCTGGCAGCCGGTCCTTTCCTCTTATAAGGATGCCGTCCGCAGTCTCTTCTGCATCGGCACCTAAGGAGCGGAGCATGGATACGGTGGTTGCGATCCTGTCGGATTCCTTAAGTCGGAGTCTTTCTGCATGGATGATACGGGTCTCTCCTTTAGCACCTGCCGCTACCGCGCTTATGACAGGCACAAGGTCTGGTATGCGTGAGGCATCTATTATCTGTCCTTTTAAGGTTCCCTTTTTTACGGTAACGGATGTTAATCCGGTACTGTTTTCGTCAGATACAGTCCCGGCTGCATCAGGCTGATCCTCTTCAATGACACAGGCTCCGAAACCTTTTAGGATGTTTAGGATCTCCTTATCTCCCTGGATGGAAGATAAGTTAAGTCCCGGTACTGTCATGCCTTTTTCGGAAAAAGCTCCCATACATAACGGGAAGGCTGCCGAAGACCAGTCTTTTTCGACTATGCGGGTACCGGTTACATTATAACACTGATCGCCTTCTATATGGTAGATATTTTCTTCTTTTTTTATCTTAATGCCTGCAGATTCTACCGCTGCGACGGTCATGGCTATATAATCGCCCGACTCTATACTGCCGGTGATATTTATGACGGAGTCCCCCTTTAACAGAGGGAGAGCCATGATGAGGCCTGATATGTATTGTGATGAGATATTGCCCGGGATGGTAAAGGTGCCGCTTGTAAGAGCTCCCCTACAGTAAAGGTATTTACCGTCCTGCATAAAGCTCATTCCGTGTGCCGAAAGGGCATCGGTAAGGGCTCCTAAGGGTCGCTCGGAGAGTCTGCCTTCCATATGGAATACCACATCGATCCCCAGTGCTCCCGCTATCGGTATGAGGAAGCGGAGAGTGGATCCGCTTTCTCCGCAGAGCAGGGGCTTATACATAGCTGACATCCCGGAGTTGTCGACGGTTTTTATGATGGGCCTGATCGATATCTCGGAACTTCCCGATCCGTTTTCCGTGATCCTTATATCCGCACCCATGGCGTTCAGGCATTTAATGGTGGCGGATATATCTTTAGAGATGCCGTTTACGATGAGTTTTCCGGCACTTTTGGAAAGCGCGGCGGTGATAAGCATCCTGTGGGCCTGGGATTTTGAAGACGGAACTTCAAATATCCCGCTTTTCGGACCGTGATTTATGGTTTTGATCATATATTATATCCTTTTTATGTCGAAATAAGATTGCATGGTTTACAGCTTTTTAGCTCATCTTACTCCGCCTTCTTCAAGCCAGCCTTTCAGCTTTTCGGTCTGTATCTTCATGATCCTGCAGTTACCGATCGCGGTAGGTACGATAAGGTTGGTAACAGAGCCGGAGTTCTTTTTATCTACCAATGTTACTTCAAACATCTCGTCGAGCCCGTAGGGGATTTCGGAGGGAAGCTTGTACACATCGAGGATCTCAAGAAGTCTTACAAGGGTTTCTTTAGAGCAGAGCCCCATTTCGGAAGCGGCCTTTGTCACCGCAGCCATACCCATGGCTACTGCCTGTCCGTGTAGGATACTGTATCCGCTGCAGGCTTCTACCGCATGCCCGAAGGTATGTCCGAGGTTCAGCTTCATGCGGAGCCCCGTGTCAAATTCGTCATTTTCCACATAAGCCTTTTTCATCTTTACGCAGGTGGAGATGACATGCTCGTATTGTGTGCATACAGGCTTCTGCAAAAGTTCGTCAAAGAATTCCTCGCTCTCTAAGACCGCATATTTTATGATCTCCCCGCATCCGCAGGCGTATTCTTCCGGCGGGAGGGTGGAGAGGGTATCTGTATCGCATATCACAAGGCGGGGCTGATAGAAGGCTCCGACCTGGTTTTTCCCGTTTGTAAGATCGACTGCTGTCTTACCGCCTACCGAGGAGTCCACTGCGGCGAGCAGTGTGGTGGGTATCTGGATAAAGGTGATACCGCGCTGGTAGGTGGCTGCGGCAAAGCCTGCAAGGTCGCCGACCACACCGCCTCCTAAGGCTACTATCATATCGGAGCGTCTTATGTGGCTGTCACACATAAATTCCAAAAGTTCACCGTAGGTATTTAAGCTTTTGCTCTTTTCTCCGTGGGGGAATACGAACTCTATAGTCTTATATCCCGATCCGGCGAGACTGTTTTTGAGGGCTTCTCCGTAGAGGGGGAATACGTTGTCATCGGAGACTATGACGGCAGTGGTGTTTTCAGCCTGACGCCTTGCGGCAAGGGGATCCGCGGCAGATACGCCCGATGCGGGCAGCAGTGCTGAAAATATCAGTTCGCCGGCGTCACCCAACAGTCCTGCATCTATCAGCACATCATAATCTATGGAAGCGTTGATCCTTATTTTTTCCATCAGCCGTCTACCTCCTCTTTTCGTTTTTTACCGTCGTCCAAAAGCTTTTCCAAGGTCTCGCGGTCGTCATTTTCTAAGGCTTCCTTATAGGAAGTAAGGCTATCTATAAGGATATCGATCTCTTTTATGAGATTATCCTTGTTGTCTAAGAACAGCTCTGCCCACATCTGCGGATTGAGCCAGGCAACTCTGGTCATGTCGCGGTAGCTGCCGGCCGAAAAGCCCTTATGTGCGAGTGCTGTGGGGCTTTTGATATATGCGTTTGATACTACGTGGGCTAGCTGAGAGGTGAAGGCTATCATCTCGTCATGCTTTTCTGCTGTGGTAACGGTGATCTTCCTGAATCCTGCAGGAGAGAGTAATTCCTTTACATGGTCAAGCAGGCTGATATCATCGTATTCGGGAGGAACTATGACCATCGGAGCACCCTTGAACATGGTATCCTTGGCATATTTAAATCCCGAGAACTGCGTACCGGCCATGGGATGTCCGCCTACGTACAAAAATCCGTATTCTTTTGCAAGCTTTTCTCCTTCATACATGGGGACTCTCTTGGTACCGCAGCAGTCGATGACTACGGGCTTCTTTCCTATAAAAGGGCCCATCTCCTTTAAGAAGTCGATCACTGCCTGGGGATAGACGCATATAAGGATGATATCGCAGTCACCGATATTTTCTTTGGTAAGCTCCCCATCCACCGCATCCGAGAGCTCCGCAAAGCTTAAGACCGAGCGGTCAAGCTCACGGGCCAGTACCGTATGTCCTCCCGCATGGTATGCCTTAGCAAATGAACCTCCTATAAGTCCGAGTCCTACTATTCCTGCTTTCATGATATATTTCTCCTGAATATCTTTTAAATATCTTTTAAATATCTTTTACGTAAACCTATGAATGATTATATACGATATTAACAATTTTGTCATCCTGAACGAAGTGAAGGATCTTATAAGATTCTTCGCATTCGCTCAGAATGACAATAAGTAAGTACCTGTGATCATTTAGTGGTATGTATAATCACCTGATCGCATCACGTACGGCATTTACTTTTACAACCAGCTTAGCGTACTCGTCGGGAGTAAGTGACTGTGCACCGTCACATAGTGCATGGATGGGATCGTTATGTACCTCGATGATAAGTCCGTCTGCACCGCAGGCTGCTGCCGAAAGTGCCATCGGAGGTACCATGCGTGCGATACCTGTAGCGTGGCTCGGGTCCACTATCACGGGTAAGTGTGAGAGCTCATGCAGCATGGGTACTGCTGAGAGGTCAAGGGTGTTACGCATATAATCACTATAGGTACGGATACCTCTCTCGCATAAGATTACCTGTTCGTTGCCGCTTGCCATGATATATTCGGCACTCATGAGGAGTTCCTTTAATGTATTGGCAAGACCTCTCTTTAAAAGGATGGGCTTGCCTATACGGCCGAGCTCCTTTAAGAGGTCGAAGTTCTGCATATTGCGGGCACCTACCTGGAGTACGTCCACATCCTCAAATAACGGAAGATCGGATACGCTCATTATCTCGGTAACGATGGGAAGGCCAGTCTCTTTTCTTGCTATTTTTAAAAGCTCTAAGCCCTCACCTTTAAGACCCTGGAAATCATACGGGGAGGTACGGGGCTTAAAAGCGCCGCCGCGGAGTAAGTTGGCACCTGCTGCCTTTACGGCTTTGGCTACTTCCACTATCTGTGCTTCTGACTCTACGGAGCAGGGACCTGCTATCATGGCGAAGTTGCCGCCGCCTATCTTTACATCACCTACGTTTACCACCGTATCATCGGGATGGAACTGACGGTTTACACATTTAAAAGTGTCGGTGACTCTCTTTACGGAGTCTACTATGTCAAGGCTTCCTATAAGGTCCATGTCGACCTTGCTGGTATCACCTATAAGTCCGAGCACTGTCTGGTATTCACCGACGGAGATATGGATGCCTAAGCCCATGCCTTTCAGCCAATCGATGAGCTTATCCTGTTTTTCCTTGTTTGCGTCCTTTTTTAATACTACGATCATGATTTGTCCCTCCTGAAATTTTGGTCAGCCCGCGTTAAAGCAGTATATAAAAACGAAAGCGGAACAGGTCAACCTGCTCCGCTAAAATTCATGAATGATATTATCTCATGTACTTTTGCATCACAAAGTGACCTTACTTCCGGAAAAAGTAAAGTAGTAATAAAAGTAATAATATGATGCTAAAGTAAATGATTTTTTCATAGGTTTATCTGTATCCTTTTACACTTTAAATCGCTGAACTATGGCTAGAGTATACTCCTGCTTTTTTGATTTGTCAAGTAAAAATATTATGGGATTTTTATTTTTGAAAAACTTATATTTACATACTTGTACAGAACAGGGATTTGGTAGTATTATACTTATGATTGCAAATGTTCCTAAAAACATAGCCCAAAAGGGCAGGGAGATGTATATGAAAAAAGATAACTGGCTGGTGCCGGAGTATTTCAGTTCCTTTTCATGTAAATGCGGAGAATGCAGGAATGCATGCTGTAAGGGCTGGAAGATAGCGATCAGAGAGGAAGATTATTATAGACTTATAGGTATGGAGTGTTCAAAAGCGCTGCACGAAAAAATAGAAAGCGCTTTCGGAGACCCCGAAGTTGCTACCCGCCAAAGATATAAGCTTATAGAGCCGGACTGGCGCGGGCAGTGCAGGATGCTCGGGGAAGACGGATTGTGCATGCTGCAGAAGGAGTGCGGAGAGGCTGCGATACCGGAGATCTGCCGTGTATATCCGAGAAGTTACAGGGAGACAAACGGATACCTTTCGGCGGTATGTTCCACAAGCTGTGAAAAGACCGTGGAGCTGCTTATGGATACGGAGCAGATACGTTTTAAATACATAACCATGAAAAACGGTATCCATCCGGAGATAACTGAAACACTTCCTATAGGTTCGGAGGAAACGGCAAAGGGTTGTACGGATATATTACTTAACAGGAGCAAGTCTTTAACGGAGCGTATTTTTTCGGTAGGAAGCTTGCTAAAATGCGGAGGGTTAAAGCAGGTTACGCTTAACAGATTACTGAATATCATAAAGGAATTGCTCGAAACTTCGGACAGTCTCGCAGAATACGCTGCAGAGACTATTAACCGATACGGAGAGGGGAACGGGGACGCGGAAAAGCTTTATCAAAGTGACTTTGAGCTCTTTACGGAGCACTATCCGAAGTGGAGCATATATTTTGAAAACTTTATGGTCAATAACGTTTTTTATGCCGCATTCCCTTACTGTGACGAGAGGATAAGACCGGAGGATGCGGCATACGGACTGTACCTTGAGTACGAGATCTTAAAGCTTATATGTACTGCATATACCGTAAAGGATGCATCCGATGCGCGTTTTACGGATGCGGTTGCTGCCATATATCACCTGGTTGAGCATACTTCCTTCTATTATAATGCATATATGCTTTTAAAATAAAAACAGAGCAAAAAATTAGTTGGGTTTAAGAAAATGGTTACATTGTGGATAGTCAGACCATGAAATTGTCCTCATAGGGTAAAAAACGCTCTTAAATTATAATTGCGCAAAGAGAATAATTATGCTATAATATCTCCAAATGACGTGCTTTTGCACGTGGGACCCGGCCGCCGGCGTACTAAAGTATGTTTCGGCCTTGGTTAATAATCAAAACTTTAGGAGGCTACTATGAGCAATATTGATGTTATGTCGGCAAATGCCATAAGAGTACTGGCAGCAGACGCTATTCAGAAGGCTAAGTCAGGTCATCCCGGACTTCCTTTAGGTTGTGCGGATATCGCATATGTTTTATGGGGAAAAGAGATGAACCATAATCCTAAGAACCCCGACTGGAGAAACAGAGACCGTTTCATCCTTTCAGGCGGACATGGTTCAACACTTCTTTATTCACTTCTTCATCTGTTCGGATACGGCTTAAAGAAGGAAGATCTTATGCAGTTTAGACAGATGGATTCACTTACACCCGGACATCCCGAGTACAGACACACAAAAGGTGTTGAAGCTACCACAGGCCCTCTTGGACAGGGTATGGCTATGGCAGTAGGTATGGCTATGGCTGAGAAGCATATGGCAGCTAAGTACAACAGAGACGGATATAAGGTATTCGATCACTTCACATATGTACTCGGCGGCGACGGCTGTATGATGGAAGGTATCTCATCAGAGGCATTCTCACTTGCAGGTACTTTAGGACTTGGAAAGCTCATAGTTCTTTATGATTCAAATAATATCACTATCGAAGGTTCTACCGATATCGCTTTCGCAGAGGATGTTGAGAAGCGTTTCGAGGGCTTCGGATTCCAGACCATCATCGTTGAAAACGGCCATGATATGGACGCTATCGCAAAGGCTATAGAGCAGGCTAAGGCTTGTGAAGATAAGCCCAGCTTTATCATGTTCAAGACCAAGATCGGTAAGGGCTGCCCCGCTAAGGAAGGTTCAGCTAAGGCACACGGAGAGCCTTTAGGTGATGAGAACGTACTTGCGTTAAAGGAAAATATCGGATGGCCTTCCACAGAGCCTTTCTTCGTACCCGATGAGGTATATGCTAACTATGCTTCACTTGCTGAGAACGGAGCAAAGGCAGAGGATGCATGGAACAAGCTTTACGCAGAGTACTGTGCTAAGTATCCTGAATTAAAGAAAGCTATCGAGGATGATTTCAATCTTGATATCGCTAAAGACCTTATTAATAATGAAGAGTATTGGAAGTTTGAGGATAAGGCTGAGGCTACACGTAAGCTTTCAGGTATGGCTCTTAACCGTGTTAAGGAATATGTACCCGGATTATTCGGCGGCTCGGCAGACCTTGCTCCTTCAAATATCTCAGATATGAAGAACGAGCCTTTCTTCTCCAAGGAAGACGGCACAGGCAGAAATATACACTACGGCGTACGTGAGCAGGCAATGGCAGCTATCGCTAACGGCATCACACTTTACGGACTCCGCGGATACGGCGCAACATTCTTCGTATTCAGTGATTATACAAAGCCCATGGCAAGACTTGCTTCACTTATGAAGATCCCGACAGCTTTCATCTTTACACATGACAGTATCGGTGTTGGCGAGGACGGACCTACACATGAGCCTATCGAGCAGGCAGCTATGTGGAGAGCACTTCCTAACTTCCATATGTTCAGACCTTGCGATGCTACCGAGACTTTAGCTGCTTGGTACAGCGCAGTTACATCCAAGAACACTCCTACCGGACTCGTTCTTACACGTCAGAATCTTCCTCAGATCGCAGGTTCATCTAAGGATGCGTTAAAGGGTGCATATGTTATCCAGGATAGTGAGAAGGCTACTCCCGATGCTATCATCATTGCTACAGGTTCAGAGGTAAGCATCTCCGTTAAGGCTAAGGAGCTCTTAAAGGCAGAAGGCATCGACGTAAGAGTAGTATCCATGCCTTGTATGGATCTGTTTGAGGAGCAGAGCGCAGAGTATAAGGAGTCAGTACTTCCTAAGAGCGTACGTGCAAGAGTTGCAGTTGAGGCTCTTTCAGACTTCGGCTGGGGCAAGTATGTAGGACTTGACGGTGCTACTTTATGCATGGAAGGCTTCGGAGCATCCGCACCTCAGAACTTACTGTTCGAGAAGTTCGGATTCACTGCTGAGAACGTAGCAGCTAAGGTTAAGTCAGTATTAAAATAATATGAATAATAAACATGAATAGTAATAAAAGGCCGTTACATTTGTAACGGCCTTTTACTGATAAACGGGATTAAAACTTCCTTTTTTCTATTATCATTTCTACGGTGTTTCCTTTTACGCCCACACGGACATCGTCTGCAATGTTGGCAACTATGGATTTTTCAAGCTCGTCCCAGGCTTCTTTTTTCGCGGTGTCACCGGATGCGGCTGCGTCTCCCATGGAATTTCTGTAGTTTTCAAGTGACCACATATAGTCAACGGTATGAATTGCACTTCCGGGGGCCATTTCACACATGCCGAGATTCATATAGGTCATGGTCCCGTACTCGGCCTGAAGACTTCCAACTTCATCAATGCTGTAGAGCCCGTTTTCTATAAGCTGGCGTATCTTTCCCATGAAGCCTTTTGCAGCGGCATTTTTTTTGTCAGAAGATGCCTCTATGAGTTCTTTCTTCTTAGCAAAATCCATAGGTGTTTTTATGGTAAGACAGATACGCACTGCACATTTTTTATCGCTTTCAATATGAAAATCGGCGGTAAACTCACCTGTAAGTGCCTCAACCATTCCGATTGTTTCTTCTGCAAGCAGTCTTACCCTCAATGCACTTTTTTTGTCAAGTCCGGTATATATGGCGAACTTGGAAGCTTCCTCAACAGCCTCCTTAGCGCCAACGCCGCCGTTTGTTACGGTTATAATGTCAGTCTGCATAATTTATTTACTCCTTTTTTAGTGGCAGGTCATTGGATGGTCAAAATATCCGAGAAACCGGTAATGTCGAAAATTTCCTTTACTTCTTCAGTGAGGTTCTTTACTACCATGGAGCCTTGCTTGGACATGATTTTGTGAGCTGAAAGCAGAACACGAAGTCCGGCACTCGATACATACTCAAGTTTTCCGCAATCTATAGAAAGGGTACTGATACCCTCGATCGCGTTTTTTAGTTCACTTTCAAACTGGGGAGCGGTAACTGTATCTAATCTTCCCTCGAGATAAACAGTAAGTTCTGTTGATCCGTTCTTTTCCATTTTGTTGTTCAGCATTTTTATTTCCTCCTTATTAAAATGTTATATGAATGCTAACACATCTTGTCCAATAAATGTCCAATATGATATAAAATCTCTGTAAAAATATTATTTCTTATCCATTACCTTCCAGTACATCATGCTTTCCGTCATGCTGGCCCATGAATAAGCATTCATGTATTCACCCCTGTAGGAGTTGACCGCATCGCTGTCGCCGGAGAAAAAAAGATAAGCGTCACATGTGAAATTCTCAGGCCGTACCCTTAAAGAACCCTTCTGCATTTCAAAAATATCCTCTATGCCGTAATCTTTTAAGCTTTCCCTTAAACTTCTTAAATAGACATCCAGCTGTTTCTGCATTTTCCTGTCATAGAGCCTGTCCTCCCACATGACCGAAAAAATCTCGGCCCTGGATACTCCGGTTCCCTGTTTATCGATAAGGTATGCAAGCATTTCCTTGCATTTTGACATTTTAAAGTTGATGGGGTTTCCATCGACATATACATCAAAGTTTCCGAAGGTTTTTACCGTTATGTGATCGGAAGCGGTTCTGATCTTGCCGGAAAGGGCATATTCCACATCGAGCTTTAACTTATCAAGCGAAACAGGCTTTAACAGATATCCGGATGCATGTACCGAAAAAGCTTCCACCGCATACTCCGAATATCCGGTAAGAAAAATGATCGCGGTATCGGGACATCTGTTCTTGATGCTCATGGCTAGCTCCAATCCGTTCATATCCGGCATGTCAATATCAAGAAGAGCCAGATCGGCCTGACCTTTGTCCAGATAATTAAGTGCTTCATCCGAACGGACAAAACCCGTGACCTCATCAAACACATTTAGGGACTTCAGCATGGAGACCGCATCTTCCATCAGAAGTCTTTCATCATCCACACATATTGCTTTCATTATATGAATCTTACCTTCCTATTAACTTTTATTTTACGGAATGCGGATGGTTATGGTGGTTCCTTCATCCTCCCGGCTGTCTATGGTAAGTGTTCCGTTACACATCTGTTCTATACGCTCACGTACATTTTTTAAACCTATATGAGAACCTTCGGCTTTTTCGGCTTTTTTTACATCAAAGCCGCTTCCGTTGTCAGAAACGGTTATCTCGTGAAAACCATCCTTAAAAGCCGTTGTTATTTCAACTACGCCCTTATCCCTGATACGTACTCCGTGCTTTATCGCATTCTCAACCAAGGGCTGCAGGGAGAGGGGCGGTACGGTAAAACTTGCGTCGGAAATATTATATTTAACTTCCACATTTTCGAAGCGGACCATCTCAATACCGGCATAAAGCCTGGTGTGTTCAAGTTCTTTCTCGAACGGGATCCTTCCGACTGTTCCGAGTGAGTCGAGGTTCTGTCTTAAATACTGTCCGAATTTCTCGGCAAGCTCAGCCGCGGTATCCGGGTCCTTTTTACACATGGCCTTTAAGGTGGCCAGGGTGTTATAAAGAAAATGCGGCTGTATCTGCGTCATCATTATCTGTATGCGCTGCTGGGCCTTCAGATCCTCCTCGTGTTCCCTTACGAACTGCATATGCAGCCATATAAAATAAAACATTGTTCCCGTGACAACTGAGACAGTAAGAAATGTATAAGGAGCGTTAATATAATACTTCGAATCAAAAATAACCGATATGGGAATAACCAAAACATTCAATATCGGGATTATCATGTCGCTTTTCTTAACATGAACGAATTCCCTGAATGTATATACTAAAAGGTATGCAAGGAGAAGTCCGCTTATGATATGACAGGTATAGCCCAAAGGACCTCTTATAAATCTGTTGTCTTCGGTTATCGTAAAACAGATATCGGAAAACAGGGCTGTCAAATGAACAGACGCATTTATGATATTCAGGATCCATACTATTTTGCTGCGGCCGTTGTTTTTCAAGATACAACAGAACAATGCCAGTATCATGGGACGGACTGAATATCCGTAGATTCCTGCTATTATCCTTAAATGCGGCATATTAATATCCGTAACAAACCTGTATTCCATATAGTTCTGAAGAAGAAGGCTGAAAAGAAGCAGTATTACTTCAATAAGCAGCTTTTTCTTATTTCTGACATACGGATCTATGATTACCGAGAGAAGCAGCCCGAAAAGCTGCACCGCCAGTATAACGAGAACTATCATTTACGTGTCCTGCCTTATATTGTTATCCCACATATATGAATGATAACACAATTGTACTTATTTTGCTACTCCTAACTTAAATGTTTTGGACATTTATTGGACATAATGAGATATGATAATAATTATTATAAATAAATCTGAAGGTGGAGGGGTGAACGAAATGAGTCAGATCGGAAATGGGTTTATAAGACAGATAAACAGGTCGGATATGCTTGCATGCGTATTGTGCCACGATGCGCCATGCAGTAAAGCATGCGGAAAACTGGATCCGGCCGGGATGTTAAGAAGCATATGGTTTGACAACGAAAAATGTGCAGCGGACAGTTTCCCGGAAGCAAATCCATGCGAAGGATGCAGTGCTCCTTGCGAGAAATCCTGTGTAAAAAAGCAGCAGGTCAGCATCCGGGAGCTCATGACTAAACTTCACGATGAAGTTAAGCCCATGCTTGATATTAAGGCTCCTCATAATGAGGACCTGCTCCGTACCGAGATGTGCGGTATCCCGCTTGAAAATCCCTTCCTGTTATCTTCCTCGGTGGTCGCTAGTACATATGATATGTGCGCCAGGGCATTTGAAGCCGGCTGGGCCGGAGCCTGCTTTAAAACGATATGCTCTTTTGACATTCATGAAGCATCGCCTCGTTTTTCTGCAATTACGGGAGACAACGGAAGTATAATTGGTTTCAAGAATGTTGAACAGCTTTCAGATCACAGTGTGGCCGAAAATATGGAGATATTCAGGAAACTAAAGGAAAAATATCCTACGAAATTTATCCTGGCATCCATTATGGGTCAGGATGAAGCGGAATGGGAAGAACTGGCCCGGTTATGCGAGGAGAATGGAGCTGACGCCATAGAGCTTAACTTTTCCTGCCCTAACATGATGGAAGACGGCTTAGGGTCGGATATCGGACAGATTCCGGAGCTTGTAGAAAAGTATACTGCGGCAGCAAAGAGGGGAACAAAGATCCCGGTACTTGCAAAACTGACACCCAATGTGGCAAGTGTGCTTCCCGCAGCCCTTGCCGCTAAAAGGGGCGGAGCGGATGGTATAGCAGCCATCAATACGATAAAGAGTATCCTTGGAATAAATCCGCATACGTATATTTCAGCACCTGCAGTACACGGACAATCAGCAGTCGGAGGTTACAGCGGTAATGCGGTTAAGCCTATAGCACTCAAATTTATTGCCGAACTCGGAAAGTCTCCCGAGTTAAAAGAAATGCACATTAGCGGTATGGGCGGAGTTGAGACCTGGCTTGATGCTTTGGAATTCATACTTTTAGGATCGGGATCCATCCAGGTTACCACCGCCGTAATGCAGTACGGATACCGTATCATAGATGATCTGAAGGCAGGACTGAATTATTATCTTGCAGAAAAAGGGTTCACAAGTGTTAAAGACGCTACAGGGCTTGCACTAGATACTATCAGTGACTCAACGGATGTTTTAGAGAGGGATACGGTATTATTCCCCAAGTTTAACAGGGAAAAGTGTATAGGCTGCGGCAGATGTATGATATCCTGCGCAGATGGCGGACATCAGGCTATAACACTGAATGAAGAAAGAAAGCCTGTACTTGACGGTAAAAAGTGTGTGGGCTGCCACCTTTGCGTATTAGTTTGTCCTTTAAGGGCAATAACTCCCGGCAGAAAGAGGATTCCAATCAAAGGGACGGTTGATAATGTATAGAGTAAGAGGAGAAATAATATGTTTAAGATCGAATCATTTAATGTTGACGCTGAGGCCCGTACCTTTGAGATGAGCGATTCTGTTTTCCATGAGGCGTTAAAAACGGATCCGGTAAGTAAGGAACGTTTTCATGTTAAAAATCCGAAAGGGGAAGACTTTGATATCGTATATTGGGATAATAACGATGATATAGAGCCTGTGGATGCTTATCCTTCCTATCTTAAACCGCCTTATATGGTTAAGTATCTGAAATATAATGAATATGGAAAAGAATCAATTTACCTGGAATTTCTTAAAGGACTTGATACTTATATATTTGAAGAGCTGAATGAATACACTATTGTTCTTACAAAGGTAATCCTAAAGTATACCGATATGCAGGTATGGTGCAATGACCCCCGTATCCTGTGGTTTATCGATGAAGATCAAAGACTGCATATCGCGGATGAACTTCCTTCGGTTTTTTATAATGATAAATGTTTTTATGTTCAGGAACAGATAAGGATCGGAATGGAAGACAATAATTTCAATCGCCTGAGCAGTACATATGCTTTCCACAATCTTTTCTTTATGCAGTGGATCCTGGACGGCAGATCGTTTTCGGATTTCAAGTATATAACCATTCCGATCGACAATACCGGGGGTATCGGAGCCATTTTGTCTTCATATGTAAGGTTTGAGAGGGCTTTTGGCAAGTTCGGACTCAAATTTGTTGCACCAAGTGAGAAGAACTTCGGGAAATTCCCACGAGAGCTGGTAGAGAGATATTTTGCGGTTGATATATGGAATCCTGATGCAAACAAGGAGAATACTCTTGTGGTTCCGTACATGGTCATACTTATCAAGACCAAATTCTATAATAACCAGACAGCTTCTGTTGATACTTCGGTCATTGCCGATAGATTTAAGGAAGAAATGAACGAGTATTATGATGCTGTATTCGGGGATAAAAAGACTTTAGGCATACTTATCCGCGGAACGGATTATATCGCAACCGGACTGTCAGGTACGAGAAAAATGGCGACCGTGGAGCAGATGATCCCGACCATTCATAAATGGATGGAGGATTACGGGTATGAAAAGCTGTTCCTTGCTACAGAGGATAATAATATCCTAAAGCAGATGAAGGCCGAGTTTGGAAAGACGATGGTGGCACTTTCTCAGGAGAGGCTGACTGTCGGGGATTTAAGGGCCGGCCAGATCATCTCGGATTATGAAAAAGAACGTAACGGTAATGAATATAATGAAAAACTTGAAGATACCACGGTTAATTATTTCTATGCCCTCTATATTCTCTCACGCTGTAATGCATTTATATGCTCCGGTCAGTGTAACGGATGGGATATGGTATTATCCCTTAACGAAGGGAAGTATGAAAGAAAATACAAATTTGCGGTAGGTATCAACGGCGATCCTGCTACGGAAGGATGGAGACAGATACGCCCTGTTACCGCAGGCATGTTTGCCCGCGGAGCTTATCCTACGGAAAAAGCATTCTTTATGACATACAGATTTGATCTGGCTGATAAGGTCGATCCTAAAGCTTTAAAGAAGGCATGGGACAGTACTCTTAAAGTATATCCGTATATGGGCTATGCCATAACTATAAGAAACAGCAGGCTTGTATTTACAGAGAATCCTCTTCCTTTTGTGATAGAGGAGACGGGCGAGGTTATTGAGCCGTTTGGAAGAAAGGGCAATTTCCATACAGTTACATTCTGCTATCTTGGTAATACTTTATATATTTATGCAGACCATGTCCCGACTGACGGCACGGGATTTATGAAAGTCCTTGAAACCTTCTTTTATCATTATTACTGTCTGGCAGACGGCAGGGAATATCCTGTTCCCGTAGGTGTATATACAGAAAAGGATGGTGCGGTCTTGGGACAGGAAGAGGATGCATATCTGGCAGTTGATCCGATCGATCCTAAGGCGATGATGTCAGGCTTTGGGAAAAAGACCGGTTTTGCATTTCCCGAAGCCGCTAATACAGGGATGTTTGTTCCGAAGGCCGATTGCCGTGCATTCTGTCTGAGCGTTCCGAGTAAAGAGTTTATGGAGCATGTAAAGAAAGTCGGCGGAAGTCCTATGTCGGTGCTGGCTGTATTTACATCCGAAGCTATGCAGAAAGTACATCCGGAAAACGAACTTCCGTTAAGGTTCATGGCACCCGTAAGTATCAGAAAAGTTATGGGAAACGAGAATTCCCTTTTGCATCAGGTGGTTCATGCTGAGTATGAATTTGATCCGAAGACACTAAAAGAAGAGAGTGAAGAAAAATTAAATGCCGGGTACAGACAGTTTTTAAAAGGCTTTGCTTCCGAACAGAACATAAAAACGATGTGCGGTGTATACCGCGGTATCTGTGAAGGTTATACTAAGGCTTTTGTTTACGGTGCGCTAGACAAGATAATAACGGATACGAGAAATACTATGCCTCTGTCATACAGCGTAAGTTATCTTGGTACCTTAAAGACCGGTGAGTATGGCAGGCGTATCCGTATGACGGCATTTCATGTTATGCAGGAAAAGGGGCTCATGCTCCAGGTTACCGAGATTGCTGATAAGTTTTATATTGACTGGTATCAGGGTTTCCATGGAGAACAGTATGTAAAAGCTTTAAGAGATATACTGGAAGATGCCGATATCAGGGGAACGGTAATTGAAAGAACCGAGTAAGTCAGGTATCAAATGTAAAAAAAATGATCCGCTTCAACAATATGGATTTGAAAATTGAAGGGAGAGATGGATAGGAAATGAATGTAAAATATATGCCGGGTCCTTACAAGGAGGAAGCTAAGACTTTCTTCAGAGAATGTGTAGGGGACGATCTGTATTTTAAAGCAATGAGTACTGAAGCAGGAAGCAGGCATCATTATGTGGCCGCCCGCGTATACTTAAGCCAGCCGGATTGGGAACGTTTTTGCTGGATAGAACAACACGGGTCGCTTAACGGATACTCTGCTTAAAGTATGAAAAGGAAGGTTGAATATGCATAAACTCGGACGTTTGATAATAGGTGGTATTGAAAGCAAGATATTTAACCTGGTTCTGATCAACCTTGTTATAGTTATTGCTGCATTTGCGCTGGTGCTTAATCATTCCGCTAACGATCTGACACAGCTTGTGGCTGACGCTAATGTGAAGCAGGAAGAGTCCATGCGGAATACTACAAATGCGACAATGGACGCAGTAGTAACTAATACTATGGGGCAGACAGTCGCAATGGAGGCCTATATTGCCGACGACTTATTTGAGCATCTGAAGTCACTGGTACAGATGCTCGGTGATTATACGAAGGTACTTCTTGAATCTCCTGAAAATTATCCCCAAAACATAAGGATAAGGGTTCCGGATAAAAATGATGACGGAAAGGCAGTACCTCAGCTTCTGTACGGAGAGAATGTAGATATGGAGGCCCCGGCTAACAGGCTTAAGGTAAAACTGCTCGGAAACCTTTCGGATATGATGGTTTCCCTTTATAACACAAACAGTATTAATTCCTGCTTTGTTTCCGTACCTGAGGGTTTTACGATCATTACGGATGACAGGTCTGCAACCAAATTTAATGATGACGGCACTCCTGTTATGATTGACGGTACTACCCGTTCATGGTATAAAAATACTGCGGCTAAAGGGGAGATATATTTTTCCGATATTGAGATAGATGCTTTTACCGGGAAGAAAGGTATGGTCTGTGCCGTTCCTATATATGTTAACGGCAGGCTTGAAGCCATAGTGGGAGCAGATCTGTTCCTTGATGCCATTGAAAACGGGATTGATGCAGTATCCGATAACGGAGGCATAACCTTTATCGTCAATCAGGACGGGCATGTGATCTTTTCATCGGATAAGGAAGGGTTTTTTAAAGTAAATGTATCGTCTGAGGCGGAAAATCTTAAAAATATTGAAAACAGTGAACTGGCGGCATTTATATCCGGAGCGCTTACGGGAGATGCAGCCATAAAGCAGGTTGCTATCGGAGACAAGTCTTATTATATGGCAGGTTCGGCCATGCCTGCTGTGGGCTGGGCACTTGTTTCCGCTGTAGATAAATCCGTTTTGGAAACACCTGCCAATATGCTTATAGAAAGCAATAATGCAATACTTGAAGATTCAAAAACGGTTTATGAATATAACATAAGCAAATCAAAGCTTACGATCCTGATCATCCTGGTCGTGATATTTTTATTGGGTATTTTAAACGCCGTAGTGCTTTCAAAGAGGATCGTAAAACCATTAAACTCAATGGCTTCAAGGATTTCAGAGCTTAGTGGCGATGACCTTGCTTTCCGGATGGAGGATAAATATCGTACCGGTGACGAGATACAGGTACTGGCTGAAAATTTTGAGGCTTTGTCCTTAAAAACATTAAATTATATAAATGAGATCACAAGGATCACAGCCGAAAAGGAAAGGATAGGGGCGGAGCTTAACGTTGCCACACAGATCCAGGCGGATATGCTCCCGAGAATATTCCCGCCGTTCCCCGACAGGAAGGAATTTGACCTGTTTGCTTCAATGAACCCGGCCAAAGAGGTGGGCGGTGACTTTTATGATTATTTCCTTGTGGATGATGATCATATAGCTTTGATCATGGCTGATGTATCAGGTAAGGGAGTTCCGGCTGCGCTGTTTATGGTCATAACCAAAACGCTTATTAAAAACAGAGCCCAGATGGGCGGTTCGGTATCGGAGATCCTTAAGGAGGTAAATGATCAGCTCTGTGAAGGAAATGAAGCAGAGATGTTTGTTACGGTCTGGATGGCTATCATAGAGATATCTACCGGAAAAGGAATTGCGGCTAATGCCGGACATGAGCATCCGGCCATCAGGCATAGGGATGGAGAATTTGAACTGGTTGAATACAGACATTCACCGGCGTTGGCGGTTATGGAAGGAATACCTTTCAGGCAGCATGAGTTTACCCTTAACCCCGGAGATACTGTTTTTGTATATACGGATGGCGTAGCAGAGGCAACGGATGCGAATAATGAGCTTTTCGGTAACGAGAGGATGCTTAAGGGACTTAACCGTGAGCCTGATGCAGAGCCTAAGAAGGTTCTTGAAAATGTTATGGATTCCATAGAGGACTTTGTTGAGGACGCACCGCAGTTTGATGATATTACAATGCTGTGCTTTAAATATTACGGAAAGGAGCAGGCAGAACACTAATGTTTAACAATGTCTGTAACAGGGAAGGATATATGAAAAAAATACAACTGGAAGCCAAAGTTGAAAATCTCCAGACGGTGCTTGATCTTATAGACGATGAACTGGATAATGCCGGCTGCCCTATGAAGGTTAAGATGCAGATAGATATAGCGGTTGAGGAATTGTTTGTTAATGTCGCAAACTATGCCTATGCGCCCGGGACAGGTGAAGCGACCGTGATCATAGATGTTGAACCTTCACCGGGAAAGGCGGTGATAACAATAAAAGACGGAGGAGTTCCGTTTGATCCGACATCAAAGGAAGATCCCGATGTTACCCTGTCTGCTGCCGAGCGCCGGATAGGCGGTTTGGGTATTTACATGGCCAAGAAAAGCATGGACAGTATGGAATATGCTTATAAAGATGGCTGCAATATTGTTACGATTACCAAGAATATTTAAGAGTATCAGTCAATTGCTTTTTCAAAATGCTGGTAATCCTTTTTGGTATTCCAGTCACCGCCCCAGGTAAAGCCGTGGGCGATAAAGATGTTATAACAGGGATCCCCGTTTTTTATAAAATGGGGATTCTCTTTTTCTCTGTCAACATAGTCTGTTGCATTTTCGGGCTGGAGGAACAGAGTTCCGTCCTTACGGGTATAGACGTAAGGGTTGTAGAGTGTGTTGATATCTATAGCCAGACCCAGCGCATGGTTAGAAAGGACGGTCGTTTCGGCTATCGTCCTGTAACAGAATGAGGAAGAGTTGTTGTCTTCCATGGATTTTTCATCGTCCGCACCGTATTCGTCTATGAGGCGGATTTTTTCTATTTCATATTTTATATCGAAGAGCTCTTTGAATATCTCAAGGGTATCATCTGCGATAGCCTTATTTACGATGATCTCGCCCTCATGGATCTCACCGTCAAAGCCGTAGTGCACCACATGGCACCAACGAAGATCGTCTAAAGATATCGTGGCTCCTTCCGGATAGGACTTGCCCTTTATACGTTCGAAGATCTCATCTGTGATTTCTGTCATGTAAAACTCTTCCTCATAGTTTTTCTCCGGGACGGGTGTGGGAGAAGGAGAGGGAGAAGGTGTGGCAGCCTCTGTTATGGTGGGTGAAGGAGTTTCGGTTACGGGATTAAGCATGGGGTTTTTCATATTGTCTTTCTCCTCCTCGGCTGCTTCGTTAAAAAATTTTATCATCATGACCACGCTGAAAATGAGTGCGGCACCAAGTAGTGTAAAGATAAATATGTAGAGTATTTTCTTAAGCATAATATTATCGCCGCGGACAGCGGATCCTTTCGTTATTTTCTGTCGGATGACCGATAATATTATCATACTATAAACAAGGTGTTTTTACAATAGTAAGTAAAAGAAAAGCCCGATATATGTATCCTGACTACTGTTTGCTGACCAATGCCGGAATCCAGTTTTCTTCATATAAAAGCCTGATCAGTTTTGTGACGAAACGGTGCTCGATACAACTGCTGCAGGGTTCAAACAGTTCTGAATGAAAATCCGGTAAAGGGCAATCAGATTTTATGAATGCATAAGCAAATATCTTAAGAGTATTTACGGAAATCGAGGGGTCTCCCTTAAGTATTTTGTTCAGTGTAGATCTCGATATTCCTATTATTTCGGGGAGAGAAGATTTATTGGTATCAAGGTGTCTGAGGAGAATCTCCTGATACTCTTTTAAATGTGTAGGGTCTGCATGGTCTTTCGCGATATACTCTGCCAAAAGATGCAAAATGATGTCATGGTTTTTCATATCTTATATACCTCCTGTACCAATACTTTTTTCTGAGCAATGATCCGTTCGGGCTTTTCTGATATTACCCATATCGGATTATTACACCAAGAAAAAGTATTGTATTTCAGGGCCAAACCTGCACCCCGCAGGAGCCTCCCTCCGGCGGGGTGTTAAGATGGCAATAAGCTGCGCAGCTGATTATTATAATATCATTGACCGGGGTTTTACGCTATGTTTTATTTTTGTACATAATCCGGTGTTTTGTCCATTTTTCTGTACAAAATAAAAAAGAGTATTGACAAAACAAAAATAAGGGTATATAATCCCAATTAGAACAGTTCCAAATGGAACAGTCCAAAATAGAACAGTCAGGAGGAGGACATGGAGCATAAGGAATCATTAGGCTGGGAGCTTAAGCGTATGAGCAACACGATAGGAAGCTTTATCGGAGCTGAGCTTACGAAAGCGGGATTTGATGAGATCATCATCACCCATGGCTGGATATTGGGATATCTGTGCCATCATGAGGATACGGTCATATATCAGAAGGACATAGAGACCAGATTCTGCATGCCCCGTTCCACTGTTGCCAACGTTATGAAGCAGTTTGAGCAGATGGGTTATATAAAAAGACAGTCCGATGAAAAGGATACAAGGCTCAAACGCATCATAGTCACGGATATCGGGAAAAAGGTCCATGAGGATAGTATGAAGAGTATCTTCGCCACAAATGAGAAGATGGAAGAAGGTATTTCGGATAAAGAAAGACAGACGCTGCACAATATTTTCGATAAGATATCGGAGAACATGAAGCGCAGCGGATTTGAGGGAGGAACCATCATGACGAAGTCATGATTTTCAATGTTCCGACCGACCTGCCGCCGAACGAATGTGAGGGGGCAATACCTATTAAACAAGGAGAAATAAAACTGGGAGAAATAAAACTGGGAGGAAGAAACTGTGATCAAACGGTTATTATCTTATGTAAAGGAGTATAAGAAAGAATCGATCCTTACTCCTTTAAGCATGGTCATCGAGGTAGCCATGGAGATGGTCGTGCCGCTGCTTATGGCGTCCCTTGTAGATGAGGGTATCAAGGCTACAAATGAAGCCGGCGAAGTAGTCGGGGATTTAAGACACATCATCGTGGTCGGTGTATTTATGATAGTGGCAGCCCTGATAGGCTTGGCAGGCGGTATCATGGGCGGTGTGTTCGGCGCAAAGGCATCGACCGGTTTTGCTAAGAACTTAAGAAAGGGTATGTTTGACAAGATCCAGACATTCTCCTTCAAGAATATCGATAAGTTCTCGACAGCAGGACTTGTAACACGACTTACCACCGACGTTAACAATGTACAGAACGCATATCAGATGATACTCCGTATGTGCATGAGATCACCTATGACCTTTGTTATAGCGCTCATCATGTCATTTACCATCAAGCCCAAGCTTGCACTTATCTATCTGGTAGCGGTTATCATACTCGGCTGTATACTTGCATTTATCATTTCAAAGGCCATGAAAGCCTTCGAGCAGGCATTCCCCAAGTACGATGAGCTGAATGCCAGTGTACAGGAAAATGTAAATGCTATCCGCGTAGTAAAGGCTTATGTCCGTGAGGATCATGAAAAGAAGAAGTTTAAAACTGCCAGCAACAATATCTACAAGATATTCTCCGCTGCAGAGAAGCTTACCACCTTCAACGGGCCCGCGATGAGCATCACCGTATATACATGTACGCTCCTTATCAGCTGGCTCGGTGCCAACATGATCATCAACAGCGATATCATCAATCCCGAGCTTACCTTAGGCGATCTTACCGCACTCCTTTCTTACTGCATGAGCATCCTGATGAGCCTTATGATGTTCTCTATGATATTCATCATGCTCACCATGAGTGCCGCAAGTATGAAGCGTATCAACGAAGTGCTTGTGGAAGAGCCCGATATCGTTAATCCCGAAAACCCCATCATGGAGGTTAAGGACGGAAGCATAGTATTTAAGAATGTAAACTTCCGTTATAACAAGGATGGTAAGGAAAATGTACTTACCAATATAAATATCAACATCGAATCCGGCGAAACGATCGGTATCATAGGCGGAACGGGCAGTGCAAAGTCCACTCTCGTTAACCTTATCAGCCGTCTGTATGATGTTAATGACGGTACTGTTTTCGTAGGCGGAGTAGATGTCAGAGACTACGACCTTGAAGTCTTAAGAGACGAAGTAAGCGTAGTACTCCAGAAAAATGTCCTTTTCTCAGGAACTATTATGGATAACCTTCGCTGGGGTGTCAGAAAGAACGTGGGTAAAGATAACCATGTTGAGACACCCCGGGAGAAGGCGGAGATCGAGGCTGAGTGCATAAGAGCCTGCAAGTTGGCCTGTGCAGATGAGTTTATCGAGAAGATGCCTGATAAGTATGAGACACATATAGAGCAGGGCGGAACGAACGTATCCGGCGGACAGAAGCAGAGATTATGTATTGCGAGAGCCCTGGTAAAGAAGCCTAAGATCCTGATACTCGATGACAGTACGAGTGCCGTAGATACCGCTACCGATGCAAAGATACGTAAGGCATTTGCAGAGGAGATACCCGGTACCACGAAGCTCATCATAGCACAGCGTATCTCGAGCGTCATGAATGCCGACAGGATCATCGTCATGGAAGACGGCAAGATAAACGGCTTCGGTACACATGAAGAATTGTTAAAGAACAACACCATCTACCGCGATGTTTACGAATCGCAGACAGGCGGCAACGGAGACTTTGATGAAGGAGGTGAAAAGTAATGCCAGGACCCGGATCAGGACCCAGAATGGGACGTGGGCCTATGCCCAGAGGAATGAAGCCTATGGTCAAGAATCCCGGAAAGATCCTTAAAAGGCTTGTAAAGTACATGGTACTTGATAATCTCGCTTTATGGATCTGTGTATGCTTATGTATCGGCATCACGGTATTCTGTATGACCATAAAAGGCACACTTTTTACCAGAACGCTTTTGGATATCTATATTCCCGGTATCCAGGAAGGTACTCTTACTTTTGCAGACCTTGCACATGAGATATTGGTAACGGCATGCTTTATCGTTACCGGTATCATCGCCAGCTTCGTACAGGCGAGGATCATGGTCAGGATCACCCAGGGCTTCCAGAGAAAGCTCAGGGATGATATGTTTGAGCATATGGAGTCGCTCCCTATTAGGTATTTTGACAGTCATTCACACGGCGACATCATGTCACTCTATACCAATGACGTTGATACCATGCGACAGATGATATCACAGAGTATACCCCAGTTTTTGAACAGTATCATCACCATCGTGAGCGTTACCATCAGCATGATCAGACTTAGTCCGCTCCTTATGTGCGTATCCGTGCTCATGATAGGCATCATGCTTTTCACCACAAAGAAGATCTCCGGCAAGAGCGGAAAATACTTTGTAAAGCAGCAGAAGGCAGTCGGTGCGCTTAACGGTTTTGTGGAAGAGATGATGTCCGGACAGAAGGTAGTAAAGGTATTCTGTCATGAGGACGAAAATATAGCGGAATTTGATAAGCTGAACGAAGAGCTTTATGACAGTGCGAATAACGCAAACCGCTTTGCCAACATCATCATGCCCATCAATGCACAGCTCGGTAACGTAAGCTATGTTGTACTCGCTATCGTCGGCGGTGCCATGGCTATAAACGGTGTGGGCGGCTTGGCACTCGGTGCCCTTATCAGTTACCTTACCTTTAACCGCCAGCTTAACATGCCCATCAACCAGATAAGCATGCAGGTTAACTCGATCATCATGGCTTTAGCAGGCGGAGACAGGATCTTCCGTCTTATGGATGAGAAGCCCGAGACAGATGAAGGCTACGTAACTTTGGTAAATGCAAAGAAGGTATATAAGCCCGGCAGTGAGAACAGGGAATATACCATCGAGGAGACCGACGAGCATACAGGTATCTGGGCCTGGAAGCATTTCCACAAGGCAGACGGTACCACTACCTACGTAGAGCTTAAGGGCGATGTGGTATTTGATAATGTGGACTTCGGATATACCGAGGAAAAGATGGTACTTCACGATATCAAGCTTTTTGCCACACCCGGACAGAAGATAGCATTTGTCGGCTCCACCGGTGCGGGAAAGACCACCATCACAAATCTTATCAACCGTTTCTACGATATCCAGGACGGCAAGATCCGTTACGACGGTATCAATGTCAACAAGATAAAGAAGGCAGATCTTCGCCGTTCACTCGGCATAGTACTTCAGGAGACACACCTCTTTACCGGTACGGTTATGGATAATATCCGTTACGGAAAGCTTGATGCTACCGATGACGAAGTAAAGGCAGCAGCAAAGCTTGCCAATGCGGACAGCTTTATCAGAAGGCTTCCTCAAGGCTACAATACGATGCTTACAGGTGACGGTGCAAACCTTTCACAGGGACAGCGCCAGCTGCTTGCCATCGCACGTGCGGCTATAGCCGATCCTCCCGTACTTATCCTTGATGAGGCTACATCCTCCATCGATACACGTACGGAAAAGCTTGTACAGGAAGGTATGGATAAGCTCATGAAGGGCAGGACCACCTTTGTTATAGCTCACAGGCTTTCTACCGTTAAGAACAGCGACTGTATCATGGTACTCGAGCAGGGCCGTATAATCGAGAGAGGTACCCACGACGAGCTCATCGAAGAGAAGGGCAAGTATTACCAGCTTTACACGGGAAATCAGATAGCAGGTTAAGAAAGTCTTTACTTTTTGAAATATATGGTATATAATGCAAGTACTTAGGGGAACAATACTACTGAAAGGTATTTACGTGAAGTGAGTACTTACAGTGAGGGAAGGAGACTAACAAAATGGATTTTAATGAATTGATGCAGTCAGAAGATCTGACCAGAAACTATGAAATTCAGGATATCAATGCAAACAAGCCCATGGGTATACTTGCTTATATCGGCTTACTTGTACTGGTTCCCATTTTTACCGCGAGAGAGTCTAAATTTGCCATGTTCCATGCAGAGCAGGGTATAACCCTTTGTATTGCAGCTCATGTGATCGGACTGTTTGCATGGATTTTCTCACTGATACCTGTTGTAGGTTTTATATTCGGCATATTATTTGGACTTGTAGGTCTGGTAGTATTCCTGCTTATGATACTCGGCATCGTTAACTCTGTTAACGGACAGGCTAAGCAGCTTCCCCTTGTAGGAAAGTTTACATTGATCAAGCTTCAGTAATTTTACGGGTATTATGGAAAGAGTGTTTTTTAGAAACAGAGACATGCTACATAAAATGCAAAGAATAGGCAGAACCACAATTCTGCTTATTTTTTGCATTATTTTTTTCTCTTCCGTGATACCTTTTTATATGCTAAAGGCAGATGAGACCGGTGACGGCTGGCCAAAGGGTCCTGAGATAAAGGGAGACGGAGCGGTCGTAGTGGATGCGGATACGGGTAACATCCTGTTCGAGAAAAACATGTATGAGCAGTTTTATCCGGCGAGCACCACTAAGATACTTACGACTCTGGTAGCCCTTGAGAACGGAAACCTTGATGATGTGCTCACCGTATCATATGCTGCGGATAATTATGTATCGAAAACGAGCAGCCGTATGGGACTTACCGAAGGCGAGCAGGTGACCGTGGAGCAGGCACTGTACGGTATCATGCTGGAGTCGGGTAATGAGGCGACATACGCCGTGGGCGAGCATGTCGGAAAATCCATAGCAGGATTTATCAAGCTCATGAACAGGAAGGCTAAGGAGCTCGGATGCGAGAGGTCGCATTTTGCCAACTCGCACGGCTTGCATGATGAGGACCACTATACCTGCTGTTATGACTTATCTTTGATAGCCCGTGCGGCATATCAGAATCCCGAGTTTATGAAGATCACGGGCACTGCCTTTTACAATATGCCTGCGACCAACAAGCATGAAGCCAAGATACTCACCAACCACCATTGGTTTTTAAACGGTACGCAGAAGTATGAGTATGCGACCGGAGGCAAGACCGGTGCTACCACCCAGGCCGGGTATGCACTTGTGACCTATGCCAGGAAGGACGGGAAAAATCTTATAAGCGTCGTCATGCATGCACCCACATGGGATGATGTATATGCCGACAGCCGAAAGCTGCTTGATTACTGCTTTGACCACTTTGTATCCTACAGGATGGATGAGATAGGAAGGGACGAGCTTAGGTTCCCTTCATGCTTTGATTATTCTCCGGCATTTCCCGATCAGGAGGACCCCATAGTCAAGATATCCGGTTCGGGGACGATCATCATACCTGACGGATTTGACATCTCAAAGGCAAAAAAAACCATAACCTATGATACTTCTTTTGAGCTGGAGCATGGAGACAACAGGATAGGTAAGATCACATATACATACGGTTCAAGGACCATAGGGGATACGGACATCGTGCTGTATAATGCGGCCTATCCCCTCACCAAAAAGGTATACGAGGAATGCTGGCCTTCATATATGATACCTGTGGATGTGGTATTTGCGGATGTGGATCCGGAACTGCTCGGAAAACCGGGTGAGAAAGAGGAGAGCCTGCGAAAGAGCAGGCTTTTAAAGGAGAATGCACTTGCCATCGGTATAGGAGCCGGAGTATCGGTATTTATAGTCGGCGGAGTGATAGCCCTTATAGCCAGAAAGCTTAGAAAAAGAAGACGAAGATGAGAATATTTGATACACATGCCCATTATGATTCAAGGCAGTTTAAAGAGGACCGGGAAGAGATATTAAGATATCTTCATGAAGAACAAGACATATCCGTCGGCAGAATAGTCAATAACGGTGCCGATATGGCATCTTCATATACTTCTCTAAAGCTGGCGGAAGAACATGATTTTATATATGCCGCGGTTGGAGTACATCCGGACTCTGCGGGAGAGCTTATTTTCTCCCCGGAAGGGTGCGAGGTATATGAGGAGGAAGAAGATACCGGATCAAGTAATAAAACTACGGAACAGGCAGCAGGAAACGAAAGTGTAAGGAGAAAGATCATCCCGGAGGAAGTGTGCAGGAAAAACCGGGAAGAATTAAGGCTGCTTACCGAAAACAGAAAAGTGGTTGCTGTAGGCGAGATAGGACTTGACTACCACTGGGACGTATGGCCGAGAGAGATACAGAAAAAAGCTTTCGAGTGGCAATGGAAGCTGGCGGAAGAGACAGGACTCCCTGTGATCATCCATTCGAGGGATGCTGCTGAGGATACGCTTAAGATGGTGCAGGGTTTTTACGGTGACAGGACTCCCGGTAAATGCAGCAGCGTAGATAACCGTCATGTAAAAGCCGTCATGCACTGCTACTCTTACAGCGTGGAGCATGCTGAGGAGTACTTAAAACTCGGGCTCATGTTCGGCATAGGCGGAGTGGTCACATTTAAGAATGCGAAGAAACTAAAGGAAGTGGTGGATATGCTTCCTTTGGAGCACATAATGCTTGAGACGGACTGCCCTTACATGGCTCCGGACCCGTTCAGGGGCAAGAGAAACCACTCCGGGTACTTAACTTATGTGGCGGAAAAGATAGCAGAGATAAAAGGCGTGGATGTAAAGAAGGTATACGAAGTTACCTGGGATAACGCGGTACGCTTCTTTATGCCTTCCCCTTGAGGGGAAGCCTTAAGGATAGATCAGGACATAATACAGGAAGGACAACAATACATGGCAACACTCGGGGATCCGAAAAAAACGATAGAGATATTAAATAAATACCATTTTGTGTTCCGCAAGAAGTTCGGTCAGAATTTCCTGATAGATACGCATGTCCTCGACAAGATCATAAGGGCTGCGGAGCTTACAAAGGAGGACTTAGTCCTTGAGATAGGTCCCGGTATAGGTACGCTCACCCAGTATCTGTGCGAGAATGCAAGACAGGTCATAGCCGTCGAGATCGATAAGACGCTGATCCCGATACTTACAGAGGATACCCTGGCCGGATATGACAACTTTGAGCTGATAAATGATGATATTTTAAAGGTGGATATAAAGAAAATAGTGGAGGAGAAAAACGGCGGAAAACCTATAAAGGTAGTGGCGAACCTACCCTACTATATCACGACGCCCATAGTTATGTCCCTGCTCGAGCAGGAACTTCCGATAGACAGCATCACCGTCATGGTACAGAAGGAAGTGGCGGAGAGGATGCAGGCCGCTCCGGGGACCAAGGACTACGGGGCACTCTCCTTAGCCGTACAGTACAGGGCAGAGACATATATAGCGGCCAACGTACCGCCCAATTGTTTTATGCCGAGACCCGCAGTCGGATCCTGTGTCATAAGACTTAAGAAAAAACAGGAGCCGCCGGTAGATGTAAAGTCACCTGAGCTCATGTTTAAACTGATACGGGCGGCATTTAACCAGAGAAGAAAAACACTCTTAAATGCCATATCCAATTCGGGCGAGCTGTCCATCCCCAAGGACAAAATAGCCGAAGCCATAAAAGAGGCAGGGCTTGATGAAAACATAAGAGGAGAAGTACTCGGACTTCCTGAGTTCGGAAGGCTTGCAGATGTACTCTTGGGGTAAAAAGGCTGCAAACCTGCATAAATAAAACTATCAACAAATACAAAACTGTCATCCTTCGCTAAAGCTCAGAATGACAGTTTTTTTTCTCAACAATTTCTTTTGTTAATATCCGGTCATTTCTTCCCGTTCTTTTTCATTTCGATCTGCTTGGTCTCACTGTCAGCCTGCTTAGCATCATTTGCTTCCGAGCCTGCAAGTACTGTATTGGTGATGATACCGAGGATAAGAGCGGTAGCTATGGTAGTGATGGTAATATCACCGAATGTCAGAGACAATCCGCCGATACCTGCGATAAGGATAACAGATGCGGTAAAGAGGTTTCTGTTGATACCGAGGTCAACCTTCTGGAGCATCTTAAGACCGGATACGGAGATGAATCCGTACAGGGAGATACATACGCCGCCCATTACACAGGAAGGTATGGAATCAATAAGTGCTACAAGAGGTGTTAAGAATGAGAATATCATACATCCGAATGCAGCGAACAGGATGGTGATGCTTGAAGCATTTCCTGTGATGGCTACACATGCGATGGACTCACCGTAAGTGGTGTTGGGGCTGCCGCCGAAGAATGCGCCTGCCATGGAACCGATACCGTCACCAAGAAGGGTATTGCTGAGCCCCGGATCCTTTAAGAGGTCTCTTTCGATGATGGAAGAAAGGTTTTTGTGGTCTGCCACATGCTCTGCGAATACTACGAAAGCTACGGGAACATAAGCTGCGAAGATGGTAAGAAAATAGGTGCCTGTAAGCTCTCCGGTACCCTTCAATGCTTCAATGAAGGTAAACTTAGGTAACTGGAAGAAGGTTTCGGTTGAAATACTTCCGTCCTTAAGCATGTAATTTGAAAATACATCAAGGTCGATAAGCTTAAGCTCATTGATATCGGCGCAATTACCGATTATGGTACAGAGAAGTGCTACGGCATATCCTACACCGATACCGATGATAAAAGGTATGAGCTTCATGGTCTTTTTACCGAATGATGCACAGAGCATAACGGTGAAAAGAGTGATGAGACCGCAGAGGATAGCTACATAGGGAGAAGCAACTGCGGCACCGTCTATTGCAACGTCACCTTTCTGCAGGTCGCCGACTGCGTTTCCTGCTAAAGAAAGTCCGATGATGGCAACTGTAGGTCCGATAACTACAGGAGGCATGATCTTGTTGATCCATTCAACACCAACAGCTTTTACTACTAAAGCGATAACAACATATACAAGGCCGGCAAGTACCGCACCGAGTATTAATCCCAAGAATCCGAGCTGCATGGACACACCGCCTGCAAAAGCAGTAGCCATAGGCCCTAAGAATGCGAATGAAGAACCTAAGAATACGGGGCTCTTTCCCTTCGTAAATAAAAGATAGACAATGGATCCGGCACCTGCACCGAACATGGCTGCGGCAGGTGTCATACCGTTTCCTACTATCATGGGAACGGCGATGGTAGCTGCCAGGATCGCAAGCATCTGCTGCAGTGCGAGAGTCAACAGTTTCGCGCCCTTCGGCTTGTCTGCTACATCATAAGTAAGTTTCATTTTCTGCCTCCTCGAAGTATAAAATAATGACATTTTTATGATAACATTCTTCTGTATCAAAATCAAGAAATAAGGCACAATTTTTTTAAGAAAATTTTAATAAATTCACAAAAAATTTCTTGATAAAAAAGGGTGGATTCGGATACAATAATAGTATAAAAAATAAGCAGAAAGGACCCGTGAATATGAAGATCATACATTGTGCGGACCTTCACCTTGACTCTAAGTTAGAGGCTAACTTAAGCAAAGAAAAGGCGAAGCAGAGAAAGGGCGAGATACTTAATACATTTGTCAGGATGATCGACTATGCCGAAAAGGAAAATGTAGAGATCATACTCATAGCGGGCGATCTTTTTGACAGGAACAATATCAGTGCCACGGCGTCCAATACCGTGAAAAACGCCATATATTCCCACCCCGGGATAAGGTTTTATTACTTAAAAGGAAACCACGACAGTGCGTGGATATTCAATAATCCGGAGGATATCCCGGAGAACCTTAAGGTGTTCGATGACCACTGGACCTCGTACCATGAGGCGGACGGCAGGATCACCATATCGGGGGTGGAGCTTTTAAGCAGCAATGCAGGGAGCATATACAATACCTTAGTGCTCGACAACAGCACATTTAACATCGTACTGCTCCACGGTCAGGAGGCAGGCAGTACCTCTAAGTCAAAGGATAAAACAGAAGTAATAAACATAAAAGCGTTAAAAAACAAGGCAATAGACTACCTTGCCTTAGGACATATACATGCACCTAAGACAGAAAGGCTCGATGCCCGGGGAGTTTACTGCTATCCCGGATGTTTAGACGGCAGAGGATTCGACGAGTGCGGTGAGCACGGGTTCATGGTACTAGATGTGGATACAGACACCTTGAAGCTCTCATACGAGTTTATCCCGTTTGCCTCAAGAAAGCTATATACCATAGAGTGCGACGTATCGGGCTGTATATCCTCGGCAGAGATGATATCAAAGGTAGATGAGGCACTCGGGAGCACGGACTGCACCGGAAACGACCTTATAAAGATAGTCCTTAAGGGAAGTGTAGATATAGACTGCGAAAAGGATCCTGATTACATACTTTCCGCATTCAGTGACAGGTACTTTTTTGCCAAGCTCTATGATGAGACCACGCCTTACGTGGACCCGAACGATTATGCCTTAGACAGCTCCTTAAAAGGGGAATTTGTAAGAGGTATATTAAACGACCCGGACATAGACGAAGCAGACAAACCGTTTATAATTAAAATCGGATTAAATGCAATCTTAGGAACAAAATAAAGGTTAAGGTAATGAATAGGGATTAGTGTTATATGAGGTGGAATAATGAGACTTCTGTCATGTCATATAGAAAACTTTGGAAAGCTCCATGATTTTGACATGGATTTCGATAACGGCCTGAACGTCATATGTGAGGATAACGGCTGGGGCAAAAGCTCGCTCGCAGCCTTCCTTAAGGTAATGTTTTACGGCTTTGCCGGGGATGCCAAAAGAAGCATATCGGATAATGAGCGTAAGCGTTTTAAGCCCTGGCAGGGCGGTACCTACGGAGGCAGGATAGTATTCGAAAAGAACGGGAAAACCTACCTTCTTACCAGGATATTCGGGGAGAAGGAGCTTGAGGATTCCTTTGAACTTAGGGACTACGAGACCAACCTGCTATCAAAAGATTTCAGCACGAAGATAGGCGAAGAGCTCTTCGGCATCAACAGGGAATCCTTCATGCGTTCCGTATTTATCGGGCAGAACGACTCTGTCACATCCTCGACGGATGACATCGCTTCCAAGGTAGGTAAGCTTGTGGATGACTCGGATGACCTGAGCAACTATGACAACGCCGTAAAGACCCTTACGGAAAAGCTGAATGCCTTAACTCCCAGAAGAGCTACCGGCTCCATCAGCCGCAGGAAGGATGAGATCACAAAGTACGAGCGCAAGGTCAAGGAAGGCGAGGGCATAAAGGGCAGTATAGAGGAGCAGGAAAAGAAGCTCGAGATGGCCCGGGGCACCTTGAAGCAGCTCTTAAGGACCCGTGAGGAAAACAGCAAGCTTCAAAAACAACTCTCGGAGGAAAAGGCCAAGGAAGCAGTATTTAGCGAACGGGAGAGACTAAGGGCAGCAGTAGCCACAAAGGATACGGAGCTAAACAATAACCGTAAAAACTTTAAGGACGAAGTCCCTCCGATGGACGAGATCAACAGCATACTCCCGGTAACCCATGCCTTAAAGAGCAAGGGGGCGGAGCTTGCATCATATACCCTGACAGGGGAAGAGAAGAACCTGTTAAGCTACTATGAGAAGATATTTGAAAGCGGAATACCCGGCAAGGAGCAGACAGATGCCATTTCCGAAAAATGCTCCGAACTTATAAAGACAGAGCAGCTGTCAGCGTCGGAAGGCTTAACCGGAGAGGAAGAGGAAGTACTTGAAAAAACCGCATATCTTTTCCCTAAGGGGGATGAAGAGATAAAGGCGGCCGGAAGACTCTGGAACGAAAGAAACGAGGATGTGGCGGAACTTAAGGCCATCTGTACCGGGATAAAGGATCAGGATGAAAAGGTGGTCCGGGCAAGTAAAGGTAAATTTTTGCCGATGGCGGTACTTGCAGTGGGAGCTATATTGCTTGTCGCAGGACTAGTCATGCTTATCACCGGCAGCGGAACCGAGGACTCATCCGCAGCAAAGATAGTACTTACATGTGCCGGCGTGGTAGCGGTTATAGCCGGTCTCATGTTATATATCACGAACCGCAATGAACTGAAAAAACTCGCAAAAGAAAGCACTGACTTAAGACAAAAAAGATCTGACCTCGAATTAAAGATAAAGGATACACAGGTATCAGTGGAAGAATTCCTTGACCGCTTCGGTATAGCATTTAATCCGGAGCATGTGCAGGATGACCTTATGACCGTATCAGGACGCTATGCTGAGATAAATGCACTGCGCAGCAAAAAGGAGAAGGCAGCCTCAAGCGGGACCGCCGAAAGGAAGGACGGATTAAAGGAAGAGATATTATCCTTCCTTGGAACATATACGGTCACGGATATGCTGTCATCGACTCCCACAGAGAGCATAAACGGAGACTTCCTGAAAGGCAAGCTCCATGACCTTGAGGGTGCGTGCGGTAAATACCATGCTCTTTCGGAAAAGGAACAGCTCTATGACAGGACCGCGGGAGAGTACACTTTGCTTAAGCAGCAGGCGGAGGAGTTCTTTAAGAAGTACGGATTCGGCATGGAGGAAAAGCCGGACGAGCAGCTGCTTCTCATCCGGGATATGGCGGATGATTATTATGATGCGGTAAAGAACCTAAAGGAAGCACAAAAGACCCTTGCCGAATTTGAAGAATTAAAGAAGGAAGAGTTAAAAGAAGCACCGGGCGAGCATGCCGTAAGCTTAAAGGATGCTGAAAAAGAGGCCGAGAAGATAAATGCCTCCATAGACAATGCAAAGCAGAACATACTGGCATATGAAAGCAGGCTGGACGGACTCCGGGAAAGCTTAGATGAATGGGAGGAGCTCGGGGACACCTTAAAGGAACTTAAATTAGAGCAGGAGGAGGAAAAGAAGCTTTACAAATACACAAGCACAGCCAAGGATGCATTGGTAAAAGCCAAGGAGACCATGACCTCACGGTATGTAAAGCCGCTCTTAGAGAGCCTTAAGACATATTATAAGACTATAACCGGGCTTAACCCCGAGGTACTCCATATGGATGCCAATACCAACATAACCATAGATGAAGCGGGCCTTCAGCGTGACGCGGAGCTGTTCAGCACCGGATACAGGGACCTGTTCGGTATAGCATTGCGAGTAGCATTTGCCGATGCCATGTACACCGAGGAGATACCGTTCCTTATCATGGACGATCCGTTTGTAAACTTAGATGACAGCAAGCTTAAAAACGTAAGAGAGTTTTTAAAGATACTCTCCGAAAAATACCAGATACTGTATTTTACCTGCAGTACGGCCAGGTAAGACTGAATTGACCGGATCAAAGTTTCCCGTCACTAAAAGGGTGACGGGAAACTTTTTTAATTATAAAAGTATACAAAATACAGGTTGTAAAACATGCCTTTTTATGGTACTATAATCTTGATATGAATCGGTGCGTAAAATGCGTCGTAAACGGGATAAAATGTATTTTGAAAGGGGTTTATCATGGGAAAAACAGTTATATTGGAGCATCCGCTTATACAGCACAAGATATCATTACTGAGAGATGAGAGAACCGGCACCAGGGACTTTAGAGTATTGGTCAGCGAGATAGCCATGCTCATGGGATTTGAGGCGTTAAGAGACCTCCCGACCAAGCTGGTAGAAGTAAAAACACCTATCACTACAGCCAGGGTACCTGTGCTTGCAGGAAAAAAACTGGCGGTAGTACCTATACTTCGTGCAGGTCTCGGTATGGTAGACGGTATCTTGAGCCTGGTACCTTCCGCTAAGGTAGGACATATCGGTATATACAGGGACGAGGTAACACATGAGCCTCATGATTACTTCTGTAAGCTTCCTAAGGGTATAGACAACCGTCTGGTAATCCTGCCCGATCCCATGCTTGCTACAGGCGGTTCGGCCATAGCGGCAGTTGACTTTATAAAAGCTAAGGGCTGTAACCAAATCAAGTTCATGTGCATCATAGCAGCTCCTGAAGGGCTAAAGGCTCTGCAGGAAAAACATCCCGATATAGATATCTATGTCGGCTGCTTAGATGATCACCTTAATGAAAACGCATACATAGTGCCCGGCCTCGGAGATGCAGGAGACCGTATATTCGGTACGAAGTAATTCCGGATGAGGTGTAATACATATTGCAGACAGTACCTCGGGAGGACCGTAAGGCCCTTCCGGGGTAGATTTATCAATAGGAATATAAAACGGAGACTAAACGAATGAAGAAAAAGATCATTTACGGAGCAGCAGCCGCACTGGTACTTGCACTGGGCATAATCATAGGCATAGTGCTGTCAAAGGGAGGAGACGATGAGACTCCGGAAGGAAACACCCCGAACACCTTAGTGCAGAGCAACGGGACCGAAGGGGATAAAAGCAGTGAGCCCGCAGGCAGCGGGAACTCCGGTAACGGTAAAACTGCAGAGGATCCGTCGGATGTAAAAGCATCCGATATCGGCCAGCCCATCATGCCGGGTGGGAAAGATGATAATACAGACACCTCTACGCCTGCCGTAACAAGTGACCTGAGTGGTAACGGAAGCGGGACAGACACGGGAAAAACCGGCGGGAAAGAGACTCCTACTCCCGCAGTAACCGATGCCCCGGATGATACCGGGACCGGCAAAGGCACCGATACAGAGACCGGCACCGGGAAAACGGATGGAGATGATACCCTTACTCCTGCGGTGACCGATGCCCCCGATGATACCGAGACCGGTAAAGGTACCGACACAGAGACCGGCACCGGAAAAACAGATGGAGATGATGATACCGGCGAGATCAAGAAGCCCGGTGAAGTAGTAATAGCAAAGCCCGTAGCGGTAATAGATACAGGTAAGCTTACCGAAAAAGGCAGCGGCTATGAAGGTACCAAGGGGACAGGAAAGTACAACTACGGCGAAGCATTACAGAAGTCCGTCCTTTTTTACGAGCTGCAGCGTTCGGGCAAGCTCCCCGATAAGGTAAGATGCAACTGGCGCGGCGACTCGGCGCTAAATGACGGTAAGGATAACGGCTTAGATCTTACAGGCGGCTGGTATGACGCCGGCGATAACGTAAAGTTCAACCTTCCCATGTCATATACTTCGTCCATGCTAGGCTGGTCCATCATAGACGACGCAAAAGCTTATGAAGAAAGCGGACAGCTGGCATACGCCCTCGGCAATATCAAGTGGGCAAATGACTACTTTATAAAATGCCATCCTTCGGATGAAGTGTATTATTACCAGGTTGGCGACGGCAATCAGGACCACTCCTATTGGGGTGCGGCAGAGACCGTGGAATACCGCATGGACAGACCTTCATACAAGGTAACGAAGTCCGGTCCCGGCTCAGCAGTATGTGGAGAGACCGCAGCATCACTTGCCATATCCTCGATCATATATAAGAACATAGATAAGAGCTACAGTGACCTCTGCTTAAAGCACGCAAAGTCCCTGTACAAGTTTGCCCGCGATACCAAGAGTGATGCGGGATACACTGCAGCAAACGGGTTCTACAACTCGTGGAGCGGCTTCTATGATGAGCTCGCATGGTCAGGCGCATGGCTCTACTGTGCTACAGGCGATGAGACATATATAACTAACGCAGAAGCCGATTATAAGAATGCAGGACATGATTATAACTGGGCTATGTGCTGGGATGACGTGCATATAGGTGCGGCAGTGATGTTAGCTAAGCTCACCGAGAAAAAGACATATAAGGATGATGTGGAAAAGCATCTCGACTGGTGGGCAGGAGTATCATCGGACCATATCACATACTCACCTAAGGGTCTTGCATGGCTTGACAGCTGGGGATCACTCAGATATGCTACCACCACTTCATTTATAGCACTTACCTATGTGGAGTCGGGACTCTGCCCTGCTTCTAAGGTAAAGGCATACACCGACTTCGCGGAAAAACAGGCCAACTATGCGCTCGGCAGCAGCGGAAGGTCATATATGGTAGGTTTCGGAGAGAATCCTCCGAAGAACCCTCACCATCGTACAGCCCAGGGCTCGTATTGCGACAATATGAATGAGCCCAATCCCGCCAGACATACCCTCTACGGAGCACTGGTAGGTGGTCCCGATGCAAATGACGGCTATACGGATGTGGTATCCGATTACAATAAAAACGAAGTAGCATGTGACTACAATGCAGGATTTACCGGACTTCTGGCCAAGATGTACAAGAAATACCACGGACAGACCCTTAAGGACTTCGGTGCGGTAGAAAAGATTGATACCAACGAGTTCTACGTGCAGGGCGGCATCAATGTGGACGGTACCGACTTTATAGAGATAAAAGCTCTTATCTGCAATGTATCGGCATGGCCGGCACGAGGCGGTGAAAAGCTCGAATACAGGTACTACGTGGACTTGAGCGAGGTATATAAGGCAGGAGGAAGCGCTTCCGACATCCAGGTCACCACCAACTATATGGCAGCAGGAAAATCCGGAGGGCTTAAAGTCTGGGATGAGGAAAAGCACATCTACTACTTAAGTGTGGACTTCTCTGACTCCGTGATATATCCCGGAGGACAGGACAAATATAAGAAAGAGATACAGGTAAGACTCCGCAACCAAAAGGGTACCTGGGACAACTCCAACGATCCTTCGTTTTCCGGTATGACCAAGGGCGGAAATGCACTGCTTACCGCATCCGCACTATATGAGGACGGAAAGCTGATATTCGGCAGTGAACCTGCAAAGGGCAAGAATGCAGGCAAGACCGTAGTAGCCGGTGACGGCTCGGGCAGCGGTACCGGCACGGGTGGTAACGGAGGCTCGGGTAACGGTGGAAACGGTGAGAGCGGCAACGGAGGCAACGGCGGAACAGGCGGCGGAAATGTTGAAGTAAAGGGCACAGCCAAGAACGAAAACGTATCCGTAAGCATAGAGTATGACAATACTTCATCATCTTCATCCAGCATATCCGGACGTATGAACATAGTGAACAACAGTGACGGCACCGTAGCGGTGAAGGATCTGAAGATATTGTTCTACTTCACAAATGAGGATGGGAAGCAGCTTACATTTGAATGCTACCACACCTGTATAAACGGAGCCTCAGGTTCGTATACACAGCTTAACGGCTGTTCAGGCAGCTTCTCTAAGGCAAGCGGAAAGAATGCGGACACGGTATGTGAGATAACCTATACCGATACAAACGTATTGGGAGTTGGAGACACCTTAGCCTGCAACTTCGCCATCCATCATACCGACTGGTCAAACATGAACCTTACCAACGATCACTCGGTAACGGATGCAGGTAACATAGTCATAGAAATAAAGAAAAAACAGATATTTGGGAACAAGCCGTCGTAAGACGGCTTGTACTCGTACTGCAAACTTTTGCAACTAATTGCTGAAGTTTGCAATGTTATTTATGTTAGTTTTTTTCCGAACCAGCTTCGGGAAAAAGATGGGTTACATATAATTGACGATGGTGAAGTAACGGTAGTGTTTAGTGAAAAAAGGGATTTATCATGAGTTAAACAGATACCCATATTTTCGTTTTTGTTCTAACAGTATTTCTCTAACGCGTTCTTTTATTTCGGAACTGTACATGGGTGCATTTTCTAATAGCTCATCAATATCTTTTTTGTCCCAACTAAAGGATATGGTGTGTCCGTATACTTGTTCTGCTATATTAAGCTGTTCTTCAAGAGAACTGCAGAGTGTTTTTGACTTTACGGTTTTTATGGCATCATAGATATTAATCCCAAGAGGGTAATCAAGGGTGGTATCCGAAAGGAGTGCGGCTCCGTTATCGTATATAGGACATAGCTTAAATGAACCATCGGATGCCATAAGCACAGAAATATTATGGGTATGTCGGTCTTCGTTTAAAAAGACAGCATCTAAAGTCAGGAGCTTACTTAAATATATACCGAATCCTTTTATCCCGGTTGTTCGTTCTACCTGGTTTACAAGATAAAGAAGCCTTTCCTTTACATTTTCCAAGGCATATATACCGGCATTTAAACCTATGCCATATTGGTTTTTAAACAACCGTTCTATCGTAATAACCTGTAATCCGGCAGAAAAATCTCTGCTTGTACATCCGTTGAATAAGGTCGATTTATACCTAATCTGTTCAGGTGTATATAAAACATATTCATCCGCATTTAATGAAGATTTTTTTAACAAATGAGAGATTATATATTCGGCCAATCCTTCATAACCGGTATAATCTGCTTTATACCAGATTCCGTGGTTTTCCCATTTTAACTGGTTGCCCTTAGAGGACTGCCTGTTATCTTGTTTCAGATCTGTATCAAATAGTTCTACCATTCGGTTACCTCTCTATCTTTATCCAAAAGCTGTCCTCCGCCATACGTCCCCCGGTTTTTTCTACTATAAGGATAGGGTCATAAAAAGGTATCCCTAAGCGGTCAAGCTCCAACTTCATCTTATCCCTTGATCTTGGGAAACAACGGGATTCTAAGAACTCTTCATAGTCTTCAAAAGTCGGTTCGGTATTTATGCCAAAGGCGCGGAACTGAGGGTTGTTGATATAGTTTTTTATCGATACGGAACGGGTTACTTCATCTATGTCTATTATTGTACATACAGTGTTTTCAAACATATAGTAAAGGCGCAGTTTATACTTTTTTTCCGGTATGCGGAACTTTTCGGGGATTGAAAGGTCTCTTTTTATGATCTCGGTTAAGGTGACTATGGGACCTGTCACCATTTCTTCACTTTCCCAACGTTCTATAGTCGGTTTTGAAACACCGGAAAACAGTGCAAATTCCTTTTGGGTCATTTTGAGTTTTTTTCTTATGGACTTTATTTCCTTGCCGGTAATGTGCTCCGGAATGATATAATTATTCTGTGGCATCAGCTTTTCACCTTGATTCATATGTAAGAGGATTGATAAATGGTGTTCTGGTTACAATTATACATTAGCACGGAGAATGAAATATGTCAAGAAAAACAATCAAAATAATGGCTAAAATATGTAAAAAAACCATTAAAATAACGACTTCCTGCTTTGCGGGTAATCCTTTCGTTGCTATTGATACGAAACGATAATATTTGAAAATCTGGGAATTATAATCATAAATATTCATAAAAATGCAGAAATCCATATATAACATAATAAATCTTCATTAATCAGAAAAATCGTAATAAAGCTTCATAAAAAAAAATAAAAATTTTTTGTCCCTTTTTCCGGGTTCGTACGTTATATATATATAGAGGGAAGAATTTGGAAAACCCATTTATTATTTTGTTTAAAAAAAAATTGACGTTGTTGAAGAGAATAACCGGTTACTTCAAAATAATATTAATTGAAAATCTTTTAAGAAAGGGATATATTATGTTAAAAACACGAAAACGAAAACTATTTATTTTGTTGATTCTTGCTGTAGTTGTGGTCTGTGCCCTCACTTTTGTGGTGCAAAAAGCCTTAAAAGCATACGCAGCGGGCAAACCCATTCGGACCATAACATCGTTCTTAAAAGAAAAAAACATCGATTATTCAGATGTAAGCATTAACAATGAAACACTATCTGTAAATCTGGTATCATCAGGAGATGGACGTTGTACGATCAATGATATTAAAGCGGTGCAGGCAATTTATGAAGTTGTTCATGCTCAAACGATTGACAGTAAGGTTAAAAATGTAAGCATTGAAATCTACGATATCAATGGCAAAATGATTTTTGATCATCATGAAAATGGCGTGTCTGCTCAGGTACAAAATGTTGATAAGCTTGTGAAACAGGACCCTGAGCAAAAGACAGATATGGCAGTGGATGAGATATTATTATATGCTGAAAACCTTGTCGCTAAATATCCGTATTCCGTTCAGGAGTTGAAAATTGATACTGCCTCAGAGATTTCAGGTAAAAAACTTGAATTGATACTATGCACGCTCAATAAAAACAGTATCCCCTCTTTTTCTGATATAGATAGGATTTATGAAAACCTTGAAGCTTTTTCTTTTTCGACAAAAGCAATAACTCAGTGTGAGATAACAGTAAATAATACTGAGGGGGATGGAGTTTATTATATGGCAGGAGATTTCCTTTATGGAAATTGTATTGCGTGGATTAGTCCGGAAGCTCAAAGTTCTTTTGTAAAAGAATATGGACCGCCCGAGGGACCGCACGACTGAAAAACTTTAATTCAAGTTACTATCGGCTGTAAAGAGGCAGTGTCTAGCATATATTCTGAGTTATAGAAAAGTAGTTATATGTAAGGAATAGATAAAATGAGCAGACAATCAGATGATACTCCGGATATCATTATTGATGAACTGTATAACAAATATATAAGGTTGGTTGCGGAAATAGCGTTCAGCGTGCTAAAGGATCCGGAGTACGCTGAAGACGCTATCCAGTCAGCTTTTCTTTCTGTTACCCAAAATGTTGGGAAACTGAAGAATGCGCCGGAGGAAAAGGTTAGAAGCTATATTATAAAAACGGCCAGAAATACGGCGATAGACATTTACCGCAAGAATCAGCTCATTACAAGGTTTGAAATTCCTTTATCTGACGAAAATGATTTTGATGAGGATAATTTTCATAAGCCTAAAATAAGACTAACGCAAGGGATGTATACGGAATCCTTTGAAGATGAAGTCTTAAGAAGTTTTGACAGGGCTATATTACTTAAAGCAATGGATAAATTGCCATCCAAACATTTGAGATATATACAGGATCGTTTTTATGAAAACATGAGCATGCAGCAGATAGCCGATAAATACGGGATAACTGAAGATGCAGCAAAGAAGCGTGTGTACAGGAGCCTAGAAAAATTAAAGATACTATATGGGAAAGAAGGGAGTTGTCAGAATGAACGATGAGAATGGGAAGATAATCAACACAACAGACAGGGGTGGGGGTGAAATGACCGACAATTCAAGACAGGATTTGAAGGAGATAGTAAAGGCATACTATGGGAAGCCCACCCTGACTCCGGAAGAAACTGAAGAAGTGGAGCAGCTTTTATCAAAGATAGAGGCGTCCGGATTTAAAGAAAGGTGCTGTGAGATTGCAAAGAAGCAGGAAAAGAAATATTGGCATATCGGAAAACTGACATTGAGCAGAATGGCCTGCATCATAGTTGGTATATGTTTTATTACTCTGCTCTGTGGGTTTACAGTGTATTCTGTATACATAAAAAACCTTCAGATGGTAAACAAAGGAGATCATGAAGAGATAAGATATACATTTGATAAAAATGCTGATATTAAAAGTCCCAAAACAATCGAAACGTACTATGATCCGGTATGGGTACCGGAGGGATATCATATAGAGTGGGCGATAAAGCACGATAAAGATTATGATATTCTATATGTTTCAGATGATGAGAATAGCGATTATACTATTAGATACGAACAGATTTTACCGGGAATAAATCCTCACCTAAGTACTGAAAACGGAAAGCATGAAGAGGTATCTTTTGGAAGATATTATGGAGAGTATGTTGATACAGACAACGGTAATTTCTTGATAGTAACCGATGGAGTATATGTATATATTTTAATATCAGATGAAGATATTAACAAAGATGACCTGATACGAATGATTTATTAATAAATGTAAAAAGAAAAGAAGGAGAAGATCGTTATGAAGAGAAAAATGCGAAAATCTGTAGCTTTATTAGTTTGTATGATTATGTTTTTTTCCATATTGGAGTCCGGGAACGGAATAAAGGCGGATGAGTTGCGATATCAATATGTTAACGATGCGACATGCTCGATTTCCATCAATTCCGGTACAGCAACTGTTGTATCAAATGTATACGGAAAAAACGGAACAACAGCGACCAGTGTTACCGTATATCTTGAAAGATTTAATAATTTGAAATGGAAGGAATAATAAAAATGTGTAAACGTAGAATTGTATATATACTTCTTTTTATATTTTTGATATGCGTTCTGGTAATAGGAGTTATTGTAGTGTCTTCGTTAAAAAAAGAAGAGGATAAAGACGCACTTAACATAACAGGGATAAACGATGCCCCGATAGAGATTGCTTTTGAAATCACAGAAATTCTTAAAGAATTTGAAAGGCACACGGATAAAATATGGATATACATATTTGATAGTAAAGTAAAGGTACTGACATCTTTTGATGATGTGAAAGAAGGCGACATCCTGGAATTGCATTCGGGAACGTTCATAGTTGATAACGAGAAAAAGAATGTCCCTAAAGTCGGAGATGTAATTTATGTTAGTTTTTTGCCGAACCAGCTTTGGGAAAAAGATGGGTTACATATAATCGATAATGGTGAAATAACGGTAGTGTTTAGCGAAAAAAGGGATTCGGAGTGAGGTATTTCTTTATGATAGCTCCCCGTCGTTTCAAAGCGACGGGGATTTGTTTGTATCGTAGGTACAAACAAACCACCTGCTATGCAGGTGTGTTCCCAGACGCTTTAGCTTAAACGGCTTATAGCCGCAGAGCAAACCACCAGCTAAGCTGGTGGTCATGATTTTTATGGTTTACAAAAAAGGGGTGTTGATACCATTTTGATACTATTTTTACAAATTTGTGTTATTGCTACCAATTTATAATACGGAGTATTAAAAAATAATTTCCAATTATGTTATATGATTGACATAATTATAATATATAAGATATTTGTACTTTTGTATAGATTTGTTGTCACTGAAATAAGGGAGGTGTATTAAGGTGTCTAGAAAATCATTGTTATTTATGTGTGCATTTATACTGTGTCTGGTTGTATGTGCACTGTTGGACGGAGAATATGCTGTTAAAGCTAAGGCTGTAACCGGCGAAGCTGATAATGTCACTGTTGATATATCGGGACTTAGAGAGAAAATGCAGGCCGGAGCCGTGTTTACCGGCGTTGAGTATGATGGGGATCTTTATTTTATAAGTGATGCAAAGTTATATAAATATACCGCTGAACAAGCAAAAACAGGTAAGGAACCGACATTGGTCGTCAACAATGCACAATCTTTCAGGATTGACAATGATGCCATCTTTTATACGAAAAGCTATGGCAATGCAGTATACCGCATAAACTTAAGCGATGGTAAAACCACACAGCTGTCAAAGGAAAAATACGGCGTTTGCCTTACCGATTTTCACACAGATGGATATTTTTATCTGTGGGATAATAATAAATTTTATAGAGTTTCAGAAACAGATGGCACCCGTATACTACTTGCTAAATACAGTGGAAACTATGGACTGTATAACCGTGGGCGGTCGGTATGCTTTTTCAAAGACAGATTCTTTTATTCATGTGGATTTAAAAGTGAAAATGGTACATATGCATCATATCCTTATTCTGGAAAAACATGTGATTACAAGATTTGCTCCAAAAATCTTGACGGAACAGGACGAAAAACTGTGCTGAACCCAAAAGGTGCCAACTCGGAATTTAATTTCTATGAGATTGAAGGCGAACTGTTTGCCGTTTCTGGAACAGATATTTATCGATATAACGAGAAAAAAGAAAAGTTTAAAAAAGTTAAGAATATTGAATTTCCAACATATTGGAGTAACGATGAAATTTTTGGAGGAAAGCATACTTATAATATTCTCGGGAATGACGGAACATATCTGTATCTGTACAAGATAATAACCGAGATTCCTGACGAACTTAAGGAAAGCGCTTCGGTCCGAGTTGATCAGTGTATCAATACTGTAGATATCTACAGGGTAGGTGCTGATTGGAAACTAATACCCATCTTCAGTGGCGTTAATATCCGTGTTGACCAAGGATATATTATAAATGAAGATTTCATTATGTATCTGGATTATGCAGATGAGGATTACATGTGCATTCGTTTCGGGGATGAGGATTTTTTACCTTTATTTATTGATAGAGAAGGTAATTATCTGTTTTCGTTAGGATATTTTGCCAAAGAAGATGATATTCAAGATGGTTATGATGCTGATGAAAGCACCGTTACAGCTAAAATTCGTGATGGTAAAGTATATGTGATTCAGCATGATGGTGGTGGGCGAGTTGCAGGTGTTAAGATCATTCCGCTGGAGGAAGTTAGAAAAGAAAGGCTTAAGTTATGAGAGTTCTGCTGGATACTAATATTGTTTTTGACTACTTAGGGGGTAATCCGAAATGAAAAGAGTTATTTATTACACTGCTGCATTTTTATTTATTATACTTAGCATGATAGTTATAAGCTTTTTTAAAACTCCTATCAGTGCGTCAGCTTCCACAAAAGACCTTGACCTGTCGAAGCTCGACATAGGGATGCAGTGCGCAGCTGTAATGAACAGTGCAGAATATGAAGGGACATTGTATTTTTCATACAACAATGTTTTGTATGGTTATAATTCAAGTATGGCAGGCAAAAGGGTTCAGCCGAGGGTATTCCTGAAAAGTATTGACAGTGAAAAACCTTTTATGATCTATAAGGGTTATTTTTACTATTATACACGTGAGACCAAAAATACTCTTTACCGTACAAAGATAGGTTCGGACAGCAAGAAGCGTGTGTCTAAAGGAGTATATAAGATAATAACCGTTCAGGATGATAGGGTATACTTTAAAGCAAAGAAATACTACTACAGCGTTCGTACCGATGGTAAGGACCTGAAATGCATATTTAAAAACAAATGGAATGATTCCTCCGATGATGTTTCGGATACAGCTTCGGATACAGCTTCGGATACTATGTATATATTCAACGGAAAGATGTTTTACAGCAGGGGGCTCCGTGAAACCAATGGACCGGCTGAACGGCATGATCATATGCTTTGTGTTATGGACCTGAAGGACGGGACTAAAGAAACGCTGCTTGATCCGGTGGGGATAGACAGTTCTTTCCGGTTTTATGAGCTTGAGGACGAACTGTATGTCCGATACCATAATTATCTGAAGAAGACTGAAGTGATATACCGCTATGATGCCAAAAAGGATACTCTTGTGTTGGTTGAGGATGCTGATAAGCATTTCTCGCATATAATAGGTACGGATGGCAAATATCTGTATGCCGCCCCTGATGAATATGATGTGTTCTATGGCAGTCAGGAGAAAGGGCGTGCGGATGTATACCGTATCGGTAAGGATTGGCATCAGGAATTCTTGTTTACCATTAATAAGGAGATTTTCATTTATACTCCTGACCTTTATTTTACCGATACCAATGGGGATTATTACGTTTTTAACTATGAAGATGAGGAGTATCCCCAGCGCTATTGTTTTGACAGCAGTGGAAATCCGGTTTATCGTGAAAGCGATTGCTTTTTGACTCCAGGACTGTGTAAGGTTGAAGCAGCTGTCGATGATGACGGCGATCCGGTTCCTTTCTTACTGGATGATGACGGAATGATGATCTGCGACGTTCATATGACCATAAGGAATGATGAACTGTTTGTGACCTGTATAGGGCAGGGTAATACAGGAGGAGCTAAAAGGATTAATCTGCCTTAAAAAGCTGAAATAAAGATAATACAATCCCCGTCGTTTTGATATGTACCTTCTTTATTGGACAAACCAGTACGGAGGGTACACATCAAACAAAGCGATGGATATTCTCAATAGACAAACAGCTCTCTTTGTATCCTGTTCCAGACATGCTTTTTATCAGCACTCCAAAGGGGAGCTATGAGCAGTTTTTTATCCCCGTCACCGGTTAAGCGGTGGATGATCACATCATCAGGGATGACGGATACACATTGTTTTAACACATTGATATATTCATCTTCAGTGAGGGGCGTGACACGCCCCTCGTTGTATTCTTTCTCGAGGTCGGTGTCTTTCAGGATATGCAGCAGCTGGAGTTTGATGCCGGTGGTACCGTGAGCACATACATAACGTACTGTATCAACCATATCCTCAGTGCTTTCGCCGGGGAGGCCGAGGATTACATGGGTGATAACTTCCAGGTTCCTTTCTCGAAGCTTTCTGACGGCTTCATCATATACCGGGAGGGCATAGCATCTCCTTATGTATTCCGCTGTTTTCTCATGGATGGTCTGGAGACCGAGCTCCACCCATACGGGTTTTATCTTATTACATTTGTCTAACAACGCAAGTACATCGTCCGAAATGCAGTCAGGTCTGGTAGCTATGGATAGGCCTACCACATCAGGGTGGTTTACAGCTTCCATATATAGCTTTTCCAGGCGTTCTACGGGAGCATATGTACCGGTAAATGCCTGAAAGTATGCTATGTATTTCCCGTCTTTGATCTTGCCGGCGACACGCTGTTTTCCGCGTTCTATCTGCTCGGTTATGCTGAGAGCAGGTGCTTCGGCAAACTCGCCGCTGCCGCCTTCAGAGCAGAATATGCACCCGCGCGTATCTAAGGTCCCGTCCCTGTTGGGGCAAGTGAATCCGCCGTTTAAGGCTATTTTATATACCTTGCAGCCGAAGGTTTTTTTAAGGTGATCATTAAGCAGTGTCATGTGGGGGCTCCCAGAGTTAGTCTTATCAGTACTATTCGGTATTGTTGTCATCCTGAGGAACAACGTTCCGAAAGATCTTTAAGATCCTTCACTTTGTTCAGGATGACAAAGTACCTACATACGTCATAATAAACAAGAAAGTGTATTATAGTCAAGAGATTTATCAAATTTTTGTTGACACCGTTCCCCTAAAGTGGTATTATAAATCTCTCACAACTTAAAACTATACCAGGAGGAAACTGCATGGGTAATCTACTACCGGGAAGACTGAACACCGAATCCGGCAAGGATTATGAAACTTGTTTTTTTAGGGAAGTTTCGGATTTGGTGCAAAAAGAAGTCGGTACCTTGGAAGAACGAAGCAAATCGCTAAAGGAAACCATAGCCGTGTTTCAGGAGCAATACGCCGAAGGCGACTATGAAGTGGCACCCCTTATTGACAACGCAGCAAACAGTTACCGTGACACAGTAGGAGAGTTAAAGGCTATCGTCAAAAAAGCTCAAAAGCCTTATTTTGGCAGGATAATCTTTGACAATGACTCTGTATATATCGGACGTACCGGTATACGGCGTGATCAGGCAGACGTACTTGTAGCCGATTGGAGAGCTCCTATTTCCAATGCTTATTATGAAAACGGTCTTGGTAATGTCAGTTTTAAAACCCCTGTGGGTGATGATGTAAACATCAATCTTACTCTTAAACGTACTTTTGACATATCCGACGGAAAGCTGAATGATTATTATGATTCGGAAGCCGCTACGGATGATGAACTCTTAAACAAATATCTGGCCAAAAACAAACAGGCTGTCTTAAATGAAATCATTGCTACTATTCAAAAAGAACAGAACGATATCATACGAATGTCCCCTAAACACAACTTAATAGTACAGGGTGTAGCCGGTTCGGGAAAGACTACTGTCGCTATGCACAGGATATCATATCTGCTGTACAACTACGGAGATTACCTAAAGCCTGAAAGCTTCTACGTAATAGGCAGCAATAAGATGCTCTTAAAGTATATCACCGGTGTGCTGCCTGACCTCGGCGTGGACGGATTCGGTCAGATGACCATGGAGGAGCTTTTTACCAGACTGATGTATACCGACTGGGATCATTTCCGGTATGCCATAAGGGAAACGGATAACAGTGACCCTGCTGCGGCGCTTAAGGGAAAGAAAGAGTATTTTGAGGCGTTAAAGGCTTTCCTTGATAAGTACGAGAGAAACGTGATAAAGACCGAGGATGTGATGCTCTATCCCGATCAGTTTACGGAAGGCTTTGAGAACGGAGTGGCGGGCATATACGACAGGCGTGACAATCCTACCGGCAGAAAAAGCGGTCCGGTGTGCCTGCTCAGGGGCTCGGCCATAAAGAAATATATAGATGACAACCCGCAGTTCTCCGTTCAGACGAAGACGGATTTCCTGAACAACGAGATAAAGGAGAACCTGGAAAACGAACTCTCATATAAGGGCATGTCCTATACGGAAAAGGAAAGAAAGGCCATCAGAAGCGCCTACAGATGCCCCATAGGGGAGAAGGAGTTTAAGGGCTCGATATATAAGATATATGATGACTTTGTAAGTACCCTGGAAAACGCTGACAAGCTGAAGCCCACCTACAGGTACGAGGAAAGAGAGGTCACCTGGAAGGCAGGGAAGAAGACAGGCAGCAAGGGGCAGGAGACACATAAAGAAGACGCTGCAGGATCCGGTGAGGCGCGTAGTACGGAAGAGATAAAGCCCCCTGTAAAAACCGCCCGTGTCAAGATCACGGAATACGATGTATACGACCTTGCAGCACTTGCCTACATACACCACCGTGTAAACGAGACACATGTCATAAGCGAAGCTAACCATATAGTCATAGATGAAGCGCAGGATTACGGCATGATGGCTTACCTGGTACTAAAGGAGTGTGTGCACGACTGCAAGTACACCATCATGGGTGACGTATCGCAGAATATCAGATACACCTCGGGATTAAACGACTGGACGGCCTTAAGAAAGCTGTATCTGACCGATGCCGAGTATGATGGCTTCATGATGCTCAGGAAAAGTTACCGTAATACCATAGAGATATCACACTTTGCCACCAACATACTTAAACACGGCACATTTGAGATATACCCAAGCGAGCCCATCATCAGACACGGGGAGGAGCCGGCATTTATCAAGGGTAAAAAGGCGGATCTCCCGGATAAGGTGGCAGAGCTTTGCAGAGAGTACGAAAAAGAAGGCCTGTTCTCAATAGCGGTGGTATGCAGGGACCAGAAACAGGCAAACATGCTTAAGGAGAAGCTTAAAGGGAAAATAGAACTTGTAGATACGGATACGGAAGAGGCTGAGTACGGACAGGGAGTCATGGTACTTCCGGTAACGCTTACCAAGGGCTTGGAGTTTGATGCCGTGATCATATACGACCCGGATAAAAAGTCCTACCCGGCTGACAACAGCCATGTAAAGCTGCTGTTTGTGGCGGCCACCCGTGCATTGCATAAGCTGTGCATCGTACACTCGGGTGATATCACGGAGCTTTTTGATAAGGTGGATGAAGGCTCAGCTACCAGGTTTTTCGCTGAAGAGAAGCATCCCAAAGTGTTAAGCCGCGAGGAGCAGCGTAAGGCCGAGGATGAAAAGAGAAACTTCATGGAGAATGAAGAGAATCTCTCAAAAGAGAAGGTACTCGCGGAAGCCGAAAGAAGGACAAAGGAGTACCTTTTAAGCCGTACCGGAGCCTCCAGGACCGACGGAAGCTCGGAAGAGATAGAGAGAAGAAGAGCTGAGGAGAAGGAAAGGATAGCGGGAGCGGAAGAAAAGCGAGCAACAGGTACTCATGCCTCAGGATTCTTAAGTGAAGTACCGCAAGAGCTTTTAAAACCTTCAGGACATGCGGTCGGGAGCTTTGCCACCAAGTGGATACACAAGAAAAATGACGGCATATATTTCCAGAGCCAGAACGGCATCATAAGGCTGCAGCCGATAGCGCCGAACATAGTGAGGGTAAGCTACTCCAAAGGGTTGATGCTGGATATACCAAAGTCAGATGCATATAAGAGCTTCCAGCTGTATAAGGATTTCGGTTACAAGGATTCATCCCAGACTGTGGAGATAACTCTAAAGAAGATGATGATACGGTATGACAGGTACAGGGGAGCATTCACATTCTATGACGGAGCAAAACGCGAGATACTGAAAGAAAGTCAGAATGAAGCCAGATACTACGATGAGAAAAAGAAGCCGCCTGTAATGTATACCTTCTTTGAAGGAAAAAGCTCGGATGTGTTCTATATACATTCCGCGGGTGACGGAAGCCTCAATTACTTAGCCTCAAAGGCTCTGTATATCAATGAGGACGGCAAAATACCCTGTATAATAAAGAAGGAAAAGTATGCGATAATACCTCTCACTACCTCCAAGGCAGCTCTCTGCAGGATGCCGGTAGTCGGTACATTCATAATGCAGGAGGATGCATACTCGGATTACTATCTGGTGGTGGATGACAACACCGACCGGTTGGTCGAAAGCTATCATAAGCTTACAGGGAAATAAATGATACCCCCTCTGTCCCTTCCCGGGACAGAGGGGGTATATTATGTTATGAGCATTGTCCCTGATCTAGTATGACACAGAGAATTAACTGCATGTCTAACACATTAGACAAAAATGCTTGACATATTATAATGCTGCTGTTATAATTTGTCTAACGGATTAGACAAGGAGATTTGAATACATGGAAACACCTAAGATATTTGAAAGTGAATATCGCTTTTGTAAGCTTGTATGGAAGCACGAACCCATAAAGAGCGGGGCGCTTTCCAAGCTTTGCGCGGAGGAGCTGGGCTGGAAGAATTCTACCACATATACCGTTATAAAACGTCTGTCGGAGAGAGGCGTCATTAAAAACGAGAACTCTACAGTGACATCGCTCGTAAAGGAAAAAGAAGCCCAGGAAGCTGAAGTTGAAGAATTGTTGGCAAATAAATTTGACGGCTCAAGTCCTGATTTCCTGGCAGCCTTCATCAGAAAAGGAAAATTGTCGGATAAGGATATAGAAGAACTTCAAGCTATGATAGACAACTTAAGAACAGGAGTATAAAATGGATCGGATTTTTTCTGCTGTGTTACAGACGGGAATATATTCTTTGGGGATAATCCTTATTATAGTTTTATTGAGAATAGTATTTAAGGAAAGGGCATCAAAGACGGCATTGTGTGCTCTATGGATTTTTGCGGCTATCAGGCTGGTAATCCCGTTCAGGATAGAGTCTGCCTTTGCACCAATACCGGAAATCTCACCGGAAAACATAATGGAAAGAATGTTTACAAATGACGGTGAGCCTGAGAACACATATAGTGATATAACTACGCAGACAAATATAACCATGCCGGTATCCGTATCGGAAAGTCAAGCGACCATATCCGTAAATGAGTTTATCCAACAGGAGAATACTGTTAAAAACAAAGGAGAAAAAACAACAGAGAATATAGAAAACGACGCTATACGGGCTAATGCAAATAATGAACTGGTTGTTACCGATAATGTACAGACGGCAGCAGAGCACGTACAAGATACAGACAAAGTGTCCCTGATCTTTTCAACTTTTGGGTATATCTGGCTCGCAGGGATCTGCATATTTCTTATGTTGATGGCGCGAAGATATATTAAGATAAGGAAAAAACTTAAACCGGCAACCCTTCTTACCCCGTATGACGATGTATACTTAAGCGAAACAATCAGCTCGGCCTTTATTTTTGGTATCTTAAACCCTAAGATATATGTTTCCGCTTCTATCAGCTCCGAACAGCTTGACTTTGTGCTTGCACATGAAAGAGCACATATCACCAGAAAAGATCATATTACAAAGCTTCTGGCATATCTGATACTTTCTGCGTATTGGTTCATGCCATGGGTGTGGGCGGCTTATATACTGTTTGGCAGGGACGTAGAGCTTGCATGTGATGAAAAAGTGATATCGGGGAAAAATGAGACCTACAGGGCTGATTATGCCCAAGTCTTACTGGACAGTACCAAAAGATACAGACATAAAGAAGCCGGACTGGTATCTTTTGGTGAAGAGAAGATAAAGGACAGGATTGAAAGTGTAGTTAATTACAAAAAAAGAGCTTTATGGATCTCGATCCTTATAATAGTCATAGCAGGGATAGGACTTTCCATATTTCTTTTTTCAAGAAATACTGAAGATACCGGACAAGGGGATGGAGATACCGGAATACAGGTAAAGCTTTTAGAGCATGCATCACCCATAACCAGCTGTATCGAATTATACAGATTTGATGGAGAGAAAACCATCCAAAGAATAGTTTTCGACAAGGAATGGGAGCAGAAAGTTATAGATGAAGTAAACAACCTTAAACTGAAATCGGTTGGCAAGGATGAATTACTGAAATGGAATGAGCCATGTTATGGTATATGTATCAACGTTGCAGGATACGGGGATATATGGCTGACATATTCTGACGGACTATGGCTGACCAACGACGGTTCCCTGTATCGCGGTGAATTTGACCTGGAGAAATGTTTTGACGAGGCACCCGGACTTGAAGGCACTATGGAAAAATCTTTTGATTCCGGCATCCTAATGCCAAATGCAGCCATACTCAGCAAATATGACCTGAAATACTGTCATAAAGCCTCAAATGAAGTATATAGCGAAAAAGACGGTGTATCGTTGAGGATGGTTTCTTTGGACGGTAATGTAGCTACCCTTGAGTACCGCAATGACTCCGGTATAGAATTCACATATGGAGAGGACTTTACTCTTCAGAAGCTTTATGATGAATGGTATGGGATACCGACAGCCTCAAGATGTATTTTTAACTCACTGTTGTATATACTTAATCCCGGTGATGAAAGACAGATAAAATGTAATCTCTTTATGTACGGCGAGTTGGAGGACGGTCATTACAGAATAGTTAAAGATGACTTGTGTGCGGAGTTTGATATCCCATTTAAGGAAGTGGATGAAAAAGTCATATCATATCGCGGGATCATAAGCGGTGAAAGCTATGAAAAAGGTTCCGGCTGCGATATACAGATCATAAAGACAGAGAAAGCCGAATGGAAAATGGTCTTTGTTCACTGGAACAGGGGCAAAACCCGGCAGACACTTATAAGAAGGATAGATTTTGATATCAGACCGGACAGCATCAGTACCCCGGTAACAAAGGTTGACATGCAGCGTGACAGCTATATGGATTTTATCATAGACTATGGTTTGTTAGGTAAAAACTGCAAGGGCGAATGTATAATCTGGAATAATGATACATTAAGGTATGAGTTTTTAGAAGGTTATTCCGAGTTATGCAACGCAGTATTTGATACACGTACCGGTAAAATATATGACTTCTATAAGGAAGATGCTGGCAGAAGCACAAGAAATCAGTATATAATAAACGGAAATAAGATTGAAAAGATCGCCACAATGATAGAGGAGTACGATACCGTCAACGGATATCCCAGATATACCGAACTGCAAAAGATAGACGGTGAATTTGTAGTAGTTCAGGATAACGTACCTGAAAGCGAAGTGTCCTTTGAAGGATGGACCATGTTCATATCATAATATAACCCCTCTGTCCCGGGAAGGGACAGAGGGCGAAAAATCCGCGGTACCACCTCTATTTAAGTGCTTCTCACAAAACACTCCTCATCATGTGCCATCACACACTTTGCGCAATATCGGGCGCACCCGTCTATCCCTACTGAACATTTCAGGAAGCGGCTCCGGA
>JAFRSU010000092.1 GCA_017427415.1 Lachnospiraceae bacterium
AATCATCAGAATAAGGCTCAAAGAAGCCGGTTCATATCCAGAAAACCCTACTTTCGAAGATATATGCAACCTATTAACCGTTTAACAAAGCCTTAAAAATCAAGGATTCTTGTTAAACATGCACAAAAAAGAATAGAGAGAAAACATTGTGGTAATTTTAGAGGCTAGAAATTTAAAAAAAATATACTTACAAGGTGATGCAAAGATAAAAGCACTTGATGGAGTTGACTTTACTATTGAACAAGGTAGTTTTGTAGCTATAACAGGGGAATCTGGTTCGGGCAAATCAACGCTTATTAATGTTCTGGGATGTATGGATGTTCCAACTTCTGGAACTGTATTATTAAATGGTGAACCAATCAGACAAGATGATGCATATCTTTCTAAAATAAGAAGTGAGAAAATTGGAATGATTTTCCAAGATTATCATCTTCTTCCTATGCTAACCGCAGAAGAAAACATTCTTATGCCGGTAAGCTTTGCTGGTGGAAATGTTAAATTTAATGATTTGAATAAACTAATAGTAAGATTAGGTTTAAAAGGAAGAGAAAAGCATCTTCCTTCAGAATTGTCCGGTGGACAGCAACAAAGAGTAGCTATTGGGCGTGCATTAATAAATCATCCCCAACTTCTTTTGGCGGATGAACCTACTGGCAATCTTGACAAGAAAACATCTACAGAAATCACAAATCTTTTGCTGGAATTAAGAAAAGAATACAATATGACTCTGATAATTGTTACTCATAGTGAAAAAGTGGCAAACTTGGCAGATAGACAGATTATAATGGATGATGGGAAGATAATAAGTGATGAAAAACGGTGTTAATAGAAGTGTACAACTTGTTTATAAAGATTTTAAACACAAAAAAAGTATGTTTTTATTAGAAACAATAATAGTCATGATGGTTATTATTATAATAATGGGAAGTATTTTGATTTACAAAAGTATGTGGACTAATTTGTTACATACATGTGAGGCATTTGGCACTCATCATGCTACCTTTGTTTTTGATAAAGACAAAAATGATGATATTAATTACTCTGCTTACGATATAGAAAGTATAAGCTTTTTTAACGAAATTGCCATTGCTTTTTCTGAAAATAATGAGAAAATCTATGATACATTAAAAATCATCAGAAAAGGCGATCCAATTTACTATAATATAGATGTTTATGGTCATGTTCCAACGAATAAGAATGAGATCATGATTCCGGAAAGGGTTTTAAACAACCCCAAAGTTGTATTAAAAGAAGGAGATATTATACAAGTTTCAACTCTTAATAATCCTGCGTATGTAGAATCTTATTTAATAACAGGTTTTTACTCTTTAAAGTATGGAGATTATAATTCGGAATTATTACCGATAATATCCATTGGCGATAATAACGAGAAATATGAAAAATTTGATGTCAGATTTAATAGTGAGTTTAATATTAGAGAAAAATGTGAGCGACTGTCTAGTGTTAACGGAATTCAAATATATGAGATAAACGAATATAGACTTCAAGCTTTCTTTCAAGGAGATGGCGGAAAGATAAATTTGTTTATACATATATTTATTTGTTTAGCAATTATTATTTTATGCTATAGTATGATAAGAAGTGTTGTTTTTATGCGCTTTACATTATTAACAAAAGAATATGCAATTTTGCGTTCATTTGGTGTTAAGAAAAAAAAATTACACATAATTTCGCTGACCGAAATAATAGGTATTACTTTTCCAGCGTCATTTTGTGGAATTATTATTACTATTGTGGTTTTTTATTTGGGCATGATAGGAACAGGAATACAAATATCCAATGTAAAATTATTGCTATATGAGAATGTTCTAACGTCAATTATTATAAGCATTTTGGTTGTATTTATCCTTGAAAGTTTGGCTTATTTTTTAAGAATTAAAAAGATAAATAAAAAGAATATTTGCGACCTTTTTAATACTAATATAAATGTAAAATATAGCAAAAGAAGACACAAATCGTATAAAGCCCCAGTTAGAGCTTATATATTTACATCATTATCAAGAAATAAATGGAAGACAATTTTGAGTATTATACTCTTTGCATCTGCGATCAGCTTCTTTGTATTTTCTGCTGCCTATAATAAAGACTCTGAAATAATGTTTGGAACAAATGATGATCTACCAATTATTTATGATGCAGAAGTAACATTGAATAGAGAGTATACTGCAGAAAATAATACTGAGGAATTACTAGATTATTTAAACAAAATTGATGGCGTAAAGAAGGTTAAACTAGATTCTTTGTTTGTAAGTACTATTTTTAATGTTGATTATAGTTTACGTCCATACGAGTACAATAATTCATATATTCTTTCAGATGGTATTTATAAGGATATACATTTGGAAGTTTATTCTGAAGAGGAACTAAATGCTATGAAGTCAACTATAAAGTATGGCAGTAACAAATTGTCTGACGGAGAATGTATTCTTGTTAATTATGCATATCCATTGGACAATAATGGCGATGTTGATTATACTGAGAAGAAGGAAATAACTGATTGTAAAGTGGGTGATGATATAAATATTATTGATTTATTTTCTATTAATAATTATGCTGCTAAACTTGTAAGAAAAGCTGATTATAACACGAATTCTATGTCTGATTTTATCAACAAATGTTCCGATTCGTCGCAATATATTTCTCTAAAGATTTGTGGAATAGCCGATTCAAGCTTAAGAATGCAAGATGCATATTTTCCTGTTATTATAATATCTGAAGAATATTATGAAAAGATGGCGGATGTATCCGATGTTGGAAGTGGTATTTTTATTTCTCTTGAAGAAAATGTAAAACTATTTGAAATTAAAAATAAGTGTCGAGAAATATCTTCTTTGGGATCGGTTGAATACTTTAATATAAACAGGGATACGAGAGAACAATTGGATGAAGTAACAGGATTAGCGGTTACATTTATGTTAATTGCTTTTTTAGTAGGAGTAATAACAATAATTAGTACTATTATATTAAATTGGGAAATGTCAAGAATGGAATATTCCATTTTGAGATCAGTTGGTGCATCTGTTAAGAAAGTTATTGTTATAATCATGTCAGAAAAAGCTATAATATGTATTTCTTCTTTTTTACTTGGTACGGTGTTGGGGATTACTCTGGAGAGATTACTGGTATCGACATTTGTTGATGTAAAGAATTTACCTTTTACTTTACCGATTAAAGAAATTGTTTCAACATTTATGATAATGATATTAATTACATTAGTATCAACATGGGTTCAATCTAAATCATTATTAAAATCAACTCTATCAACAGTGTTAAAAGAGTGAAAATTAATAGTCTCTACTTCTTTTAGCCGAGCATAAATAAAATATATATTAGTACTTGATGGAATAACTTTAGAATGTAAATTGTAAATTTTGGCATAACAACATTATATTCTAGAGGGATGTAATAATCTATTATGCCTAAATTAACAATTTACTGTGTGATTATAAGTTATCGTCAGCAATGGTATAAACAGGCTTTGTCATTCTAAGCGATAGTGAAGAATCTTGTAACTTTGGAGTACAAAGATCTTTAACTATCGCTCAGTCAGGATGACAGACTACTGACTATTGTATATAGTCATTATTTACAGACTGTTTGATATAATACAAAACATAATGCCTATGAATAAAGACAAGTATTATGTAAGCGTGGATTGGATGGTATCTCTATAAGTAAATTAAACTCCGCGTTCCCATTTGCTCACTGCTACAGAGGACACATTTAATGCTTCAGCTAGCTGTTCCTGCGTAAGGTTACTTTCGGTACGTAATCTTTTTATATTTTCACTGATCAAGATATCCATATATCATCATCCTTTCTATGATCATTTTCGACGTCGTACCTGTATTATAGCAGATTTTCGGGAAGATGGAAGATAATATCGGGACAGATGGACTTAATCAGCAGTTAATTTATTAACTGATGGTTATCAACAATCCCTGCCTTTCACTAAGTGAAAAGCAGGGATTAATTTTGATGATTTATTTTCCGGGTAAGAATGACATCAAAGAACCAGCCATAGCCGATATAGGCATGGACTGGATCCAGATCCTGCCGGGACCGGTGACTACAGTATTGAAGAAGCCTTCACCGCCGAAGAACTTGTTCTTAAGACCGGGCACACTCTGGATCTCCATGGTGCAGGTAGGGGTCATGGCTGCCAGATATCCGGTATCAAGCACCATGGATTGACCGGGCTGCAGAACATATTCCTTGATGTATCCGTCAAACTCTACGAAAGCCAGACCGTTTCCCGAGAGCCTCTGCATGATAAAGCCCTCGCCGCCGAACAGGCCCGAGCCTAATTTTTTATTGAAGAAGATGGAAAGCTCTACACCTGAGGTGGAAGCTAAGAAAGCTGATTTTTGACAGATAAGTTCATTGCCGGGAGTGATCTCGAATGCCTTGATGGAGCCGGGAAAGCTGGAAGCAAATGCGATAAGTCCGTTGCCTTGCGCGGTATAGTGGTTCTGGAACATGGATTCGCCTGAGAATGCACGTCCGAACATCTTTCCGAGGCCTCCGCCCACGGTTTCCATCCTCATGTTGGGAGACATCCATGACATCGCTCCCCTTTCCGTTATCATTGTTTCACCGTCCGAAAGCTGGCAGATAACTACCGGCAACGGCTCGCCTTCGATTGAATACTGCATAAATACCCTCCTTTTATTATTTGGTTTCTTTGTTCCTTATTCTTAAATCTTTAAAAAATCTCTGGAGTATCTCCGTGCTTTCCTTGGCACATACCGCATTGGTGATCTCAACCTGATGGTTAAACTGCGGAACCTTTAACAGGTTAAGGATAGAGCCGGCACAGCCCGCCTTGGGGTTTGCGGCACCTATTACCACACGGTCCACTCTGGACTGTACTATAGCACCGGAGCACATCTGACAGGGCTCTAGTGTCACATACATCGTGCATCCGTCGAGACGCCAGTCGCCGAGTTTCTTACAGGCACCTGCTATGGCGGTTATCTCCGCATGGGCAAGAGCTGTTTTTTTGGTATTCCGTTTGTTATATCCCCGTCCGATCACCTTTTTGTCATAGACGATCACGCAGCCTATGGGTACTTCGCCCAGGGCAAGGGCGTGTTCAGCCTGCTTTAAGGCTTTTTTCATGAACTTTATGTCGTCCTCAGGTGTGAGAAGAGTGTGCTTGACGTTTTTTGCTGCATCAGGTTTCATAGATACTCCTTTAAGATCCTTCGCTTCGCTCAGGATGACATTGGTGTTTTATGATCATACATCCAGCACGTACAGCAGGATATCCCGGTCTGTGCCGTCGAATTCGTGGGCGTTTCTGACCACTTTGTCAAAATGGAAGCCGAGCTTCTCGATGAGTGCTTTTGATGGCAGGTTCTCCGGAAGTATCTCAGCCTGGAATCGGGAGAGAGCGTATTCTTTAGCCACAATCGGCATGAGGAATGAAGCAGCTTCGTAAGCATATCCCTTACCGCGTTCTTCCCGGTCGGTCTTATAGCCTATGATACAGGCATGTTCGTCTTTTTTGTCGGTGAGAGCGAAGCTGACATTTCCGATGACCCGGTCGAGGGCACTTTTTAGGAAGAGATAGTAGCGGGCCCCCTCGGCCTTCAGAAATATCCTTTGCTCCGCCTGTACGGCCCGTATCTGGTATTCCATGGTAAAATAACTGTCATTAAGCTTCAGATCCCACCTGGAAAAATCCTCACGGTTTCTTATCAGGTATTCATTTATCTTGTCTGCGAACATCTCATTTCCTATGGCAAGGATGAGGTGTTCGGTTTCATATCGTAAGTACATCAGACTACTCCGCGCAACTGTGTGTTAGGTATATAAGGCAGCAATATCTCTTTATAATGCTCCATGGTATCCACGGGAACGATACTTAAGCCTTCGGGCTTTAACTGGTCGCCGCCCTCGCGGTAGCCCTGAAGAAAATAGGCATGTGCTCCCTTCAGCCATTTGCCGATTTTGAGAAAATCATTCTCCGTATGGATACCGCCGACCACAGTGGTGCGGAATTCATAATCGATGAGTCCTTTTGCACCGCTCTCCATGATGAGGTCGACACTTTCAAATATGGGACTCATGTTGAAATTAGCCAGACCGGTAGCTGCAGCATAGTTTTCTGGCGCTGCCTTTATATCCATGGCTATGCAGTCTACCAGTTTTCTGCTTATCAGTTCTTTTACCATGTCAGGATTATATCCGTTGGTATCAAGCTTCACCAGTAACCCTTTTTCTTTTATCTTAGCACAGAACTCGGGAAGATCCTTATTCAGTGTAGGCTCGCCTCCTGTGATGGCTACGCCCTCAAGACGTCCCTCGCGTTTTGCGAGCAGCTCAAATACAGCTTCCTCCGAAATGAGCGGTTGTGAATCGGGGTTAAGTACCAATGTAGAATTGTGACAGAACGGGCAACGGAAGTTGCAATGCCCGGTAAATATTGTACAGGCCATCTTCCCTGGATAATCCAGCAGGGTCAGACCGTTAATTCCGTGTATTTTCATGAAGTTTTTCCCTCTACTGTAATGGCTCGATGTCAACGTCTGACATAAAACTTCAGCCGGACATCTGCATATGGGCAATACCGGCGACCCGGCATTGCTTCGCTCTAAAAAAAGGCCACCCGAAAGTAGGTGTCTTAGCATACTTCCGGGTGGCAGGAGACTAACTATGTAAAAAAGATTAAAATACTAATTCAACATCTCTTATAAGTACGTCGGTGTAACTGAACGAAACAGTCTTCTCGCTGTCTTCCTCACCGACTCTGATACAGAACACATAAGGATGCATTGCCTCTATAACACCTTCGGCTTCATCAAAACGGTTACGTCCCTGGTTGGTGCGTACAAGGACTTTCTTACCTATGTTGTGCTGGATCATACTATAAACTTTACACACGTTGGCCGGTTGTCTCATTTGTGTCCTCTTTTCCCGCTGCCATTATATGAGAGTCATACCAGCCTGACAGCGAAAACCTTCATTATGACTCCTGTATTGTATATAGCAAATGCTTCCTACCACAATATGTAGTGTATTGTATCACATTACAACACTAAAGTCAAAAATTGTTTATACAATATATAGTGGCAGAAAAGTAAAACTGCACAAAATCCTGTAAAGGAAATTGTGCAGTTTTACGGAGTCAAGGAAAATGAAAGTATTAAGAAAAAAGCCATATTTAGTAATGGTGCACAAACGCACCCACTAAATTTTGTGGAATTCCAACAAAATTTAGCAATTTTAGCCGAGTCCTTCGATCCACTTATTTACTTTTTCTAAAGTCATCTTCATAGTATTCTGTGAAAGCTCAGGCAGGTCCTCTCCCCATGCTTTGGCAGCTTCTCCAAAGCCCTGTTCTATAGCTTTCAGCATATCTTTAGCAAGTTTAGGGTCATCTCCTGCAAGTGCTTTTGCAAAGGAGAGCATCCTTTCGGATGTCTGCTCGGCACCCCAATATCCGTCTTCAGCGGTATCCTTCTGTGCCTGAAGCCTGGTCTCCTCATCTACCTCAAGATTCTTGAAGATTTCTGCAAGATTTGTTCCGTTCTCAAAATCGAGCACTCCCGATTTTGCTATAGTCATACCCTGCTTGGTCATCATCTTTTCCACGAGTGAGCGGAGTGAAGCGGTTCTTTCTTCGGCATCTGCTTTTAACTTAGCAATAGTTTCGCTGTCGATCTTATGCTCTGATCTGACAGCTGCAGTCTCATCACTTTTCTCATATACGGCAGCCTGCGTATTATCCGCTTTAGACGATGAAGCTTTTGAAGCATCGGTCTTTTTGGCATTCGAGCTGTATGTTTTCCCAGTGGTGAGTCCTGTGTTCGTAGTAATTCCATTTACTGACATAGAAACCTCCCGTTCTGTGTGCATCACCTTTTTGTCTGCATCCCTGCGCGCAAAAATGTGATATGAATTAGTTTCTGTATTTTATATATCGGTCAACTACCTCTTATTCTTAACCCGGGAAATGGGTAAAAGTTGATTTTTTTGATATATTATATTATAATGGTGTGCGTGCGATGGGGTAAATGCCCCGCTTAAAGCTGAATACGGCCTTACATGCAGGCCGGACTTTAGGGCAAAAAACCCGGAAGGAGACGAACATGAAAAAGTTTTTATACAGGATGCTGATGATCTTTGCGATAGCCGCCGGTATATTACTGATAGCGGGAGAGACTCCTGCCAGTGCAGCAGCCAAGCTGAATAAAACCGAGGTGACCATAGAGATCGGCGAGAGAAAAAAGGTTAAGGTGAAAGGCACTACCAAGACCGTAAAGTGGAAGTCGAGCGATAAAAGTATAGCTACAGTCACAAAAAGAGGAAACATAGATGCCAAGGCAAAGGGCGAGTGCATCGTTACCGCTACCGTAGGTAAGAAAAAGCTTAAATGCAAAGTAACGGTCACAGATACCATAGGGGATCTGCTTGATAAAGAGGTCGACCATGAAGGAGTAGCCTTAAGGGTGGCTTCGGGCTGGGAATTAGTAAAGGAGATGGCGGAAGACGGTTACTATCCTTACGACATCGATAAAAATATCTTTAAGATCCTTACTCTGGAACTGGCAGAAGAAAAAGAGTCTGATTACAATATCCGGACATCGTCTGAAGAACAATTTTTAAAGACGGTCAGATCTTTTGCAAGAAGTTATAAGAAGGATTACGATCTTCAGGATATAGAATACACTGTGATAAAGCCGGCGGACGAATATATAGGCCGTATAACCGGTACCAGAAAGAGCGGAGACAAAAACCTGTACATGGTAATATATGTTAAGCTGACAAAAGCCAGGATCATCATAGTGTCCGGCATGGATTATGATAAGCTGACCGAGTCGACCGACAAGATAGCAGAGAGAGTGTGCAGGGAAGCCAAGCTTATAGAATCCAAGTCTGAGAAAAAAACAGAGGAAAAAACCGAGGAGAGCAAGTCATGAAAAAAGACGGCGTAATAGAGTGGATAAGAGAGTATTTTAAAGGAAACGACAGTTTAAAGGCTGTGATAGGTATATCGGGAGGTACCGATTCATCGGTAGCTGCGGCACTTTTATGCGAGGCACTTGGAAAAGACAGGGTAGTAGGCGTGCTAATGCCTTGCGGTGAACAGCATGATATAGATGTATCAAAGCAGCTGGTCGACTATCTTGGAATTAAGCACTATATAGTAAATATCAAGGAGCCGGTGACAGCTTTACATGACATCATCGGTGAAGTGACTGACTGCGAACCGAACGACACAGATGCCTACAAGACCAATACCCCCGCCAGGATCAGGATGACCGTACTGTACGGTATATGTGCGCTTGTGGGCGGCAGGGTTACCAATACCTGCAACCTTTCAGAGGATTATGTTGGATACTCCACCAAGTTTGGTGATGCAGCAGGAGATTTCTCCGTGCTGTCCTCCTTTACCAAGACTGAAGTAAAAGAAATAGGCAGGGAGCTGGGACTTCCTTCCATGTTTGTAGATAAGATACCAGAAGACGGCATGAGTGGAAAATCCGATGAGGAGCGCCTGGGCTTCACCTATGCGGTGCTTGACAGATATATCCGTACTGGTAAGATAGATGATGAAGCTACACACGAGAGGATAGAGCGTATGCACAGGGCAAATCTGCATAAGCTGCTTCCGATGCCGGTATACAAATACGAGCCATAACAGTATGTATAACAGGCACACGTACTGTTTGTCCGGTGGGACAGGATACACAATGCCTGCAGCATGGTGACGGATATGAAGAAGAAAATACTTATACCTGTAATTGCGGGAGTTTTGGTCATAATCGGTTTGGTACTCTTTTTGGTATTCACATCGGATGATTCATATTACAGCATAAAGATCCTTGAAACAAAGGGTACAGTAAGTATAGACCGTGATAAGAAGTCTATCAATGCAGAGAAAGGGCTCAAGATGCGTGATAAGGACTATATCACGCTGGCTGATGACGGGTTTGCCCGTGTTGACTGTGACAGATCCACATTTATACGTTTTGAGCATGACACAGAGGCATCTTTTGCAGCCAATTCTGCAAAAAAACTTAAGATAAAGCTTGTAAAAGGTGAAATGGTAGTAGAGGTTCAGGAAAAATATGAATCCGGAGAGGCTTTAAATATCGTGACACCCAATACGGTTATGGCTATCAGGGGAACGGTCGTAGCTGTCAGATGTATCCCGACTGCGGACGGTGGCGTGAGGACTGTAAACTACTGTCTGGAAGGAAAAGCAGAGGTATCTGTTAATGGCGGTGAGTCTGTAACCTTAAATGCAGGTGAAGGCTGGCGTACGGTTGCGGATCCTGATGGTGAAATAATTGAAAATGTGGCCGCAGGTGCGGAAGAGTTTGAATTTGCCGATATTGATATCGATGAACTGGCAGGTGCGGACGGCAATCCCATGAAGCTCAATTACGGTGATACGGATGCCAATACCTCTACACCTATAGACATTGACTGGGATGGTTCTCCTGTAGAACTGAACGAAAAAAATTTCCCTGATATGATCTTCAGGCTCTACCTGATGGATAAGATAGATACGAATGATGACCTGATCCTTGATCCTTCAGAGCTTGCGTTAGAAAAAATGGATGTAAGAAGTCAAGGTATCAATTACCTTAAAGGTATCGAATATTTTACTAAACTGACATACCTTAACTGCAGCCAGAACGAACTTAAATCACTTGACGTAAGTAATAATAAGGAACTGACAGAACTGTACTGTGCCAAGAATCAGCTTGAGGTACTGAATATTACAGGCTGCAATAAGCTTAAGAATGTACTTTGCAATAACAATCATATAGAAAAGCTTGATGTAAGCGGAGCAAAGAATCTTGGTACCCTTAACTGCAGTTATAACCTTATCAGTGTGATCGATCTGAGCAATAATACAGAGCTTAACACGCTTGAGATCTTTTTAAACCCGCTCTGCTCACTTGACGTGAGTCATAATACTAAGCTTTATGCGCTTTATTGTTATGATGATCAGCTTAACAGCCTGGATGTGAGCAAAAATACAGATCTTGAGATATTATATTGCGGAAAGAACATGCTCGATCAAATTGATGTAAGCAATAACAGCAAATTGAGAAAGTTTGACTGTGATACCACCAATATCACGGAACTTGATGTAAGCCATAATACCAAACTGGTCAATCTTATATGTTCATCCACCAATATAACGAAGCTGGATGTGAGCATGCTGCCGGATCTTGAGGAACTGCGGGCAGGATTTACCAAACTTACGACGCTTGATCTAAGCAAAAATCCTAAGCTCAGGGCTCTTAACATCATGTATGGAGAGATAAAAGAAGTCGACCTGAGGAATAATCCGAACATAACCACTCTGTATGTCGATGGAGGATGTAATGTGATCAAATAAGAGAATAATAGGGCATATTTTAAAAGGACAGTCGGGGAATCCCGACTGTCCTTTGTTATATCTCCAGCAGATCCTGCATTTGACATCCGAGTGCTTTACTTAGCATAAATAAAGTTTGAGCAGATGTTTTATTGATATCACGTTCACCTTGCTCAAAGAGCTGAATCTGGCGAAGTGCTACTCCGGAGGACTTAGAAAGAGCTGACTGTGATAATCCGATAAGAGTACGGTATGCTCTAAGTCTTGAATACCTCGTGTTTATGTGTGCATCAAAATATTCAACGGATTTGGAAATATCCATTTGATGATATACATTATACATATCTAATAAAGAAGATAATGGAACACTTGAAAGAATTTCTCCAAAAGACTTTCTGCTTTCCCATTGATAATAGGCTAACGTCCATCCTGCCCAGTATTCAGGGGATTTATCCGGATACATGGCATCTTCAGTGTCTGCGTATTTTAATCCGCTTTCATCAAGGATGGTTCTCGCCAGTTCACATCCATTCATCCCTGCCACATATTTGGGATTTCCCTCTGAAAATTGCTTGGAAACCCTGGAAACAGAAAATATATTGTTAAAATAGTTGATATCTATACCCAGGGTAACAAGAGCAAAATCAAATGCATCGCCCAGATTTTTCTGAGCCAGATCTATGTATAATTCATCGTAAGCGCAGATCATCTTGTTTCATCTCCTCCCTCATGATATCAAGCATATAAATATCCGTAGCAGAATCCGCACCGGCCTTTTGACTACGATATTCGCGTCTGGCAGTTAGATCCCGCTGACTTTTTTTTGTGTAGTATTCGGCGGCTAAAACGGAAATAGATTTTACAAATCTGATTTTTCCATGAGCACGTTCACTTTTTAAAACAATCTGCTCACCCAGTTTCCCAAGACGCATGGCTTCACTAAGTTTACGATATGAAATTGTATTTGATATAAAATCCTGTGCAAACGAAAAATACGAATCGTCTGCCCTGTAGCCTATTACAATATCATAATCCTCAGGATTTATGAAAAAATGATCCTGAAGATATTTTTTAGCTGTTTCGGAAATACTGCTTTTTTGCCAATAACTTCTATATCGGGCAAGAATAGCAAGCCAGTTTAAGATACAATAATCGGGAGAATTAAGATTCAAAACCGAAAGACCGGACATATCGAATTCGTAAACATTTACGATGCCGTCAGTCTGATCGGAACAAGCCCATTCTTTTGCCAGTTCTATATTCTCTGTAGTGTAAAAACCATATCCGTAATCATTATTTCTTTTTCCACCATGATAAACAGGATGTTCTATAATCTGTGTTGAGCCGTGATAAAGAAGCATGAGATCACCTCCTAATAGTATTATATCGCTGTAGCGATATAGTGTCAAGAGGCGTAGATGAAATAAAACGCCGAGCCCTTGACGGGACCGGCGTTTTTTGACAAAGCTGATTGTAAAAGAATTCTTATTTACTACTAAATGGTTTTACGGGTTACTGGTATTATAATCGGACAGTGTAAATTCAATGGTGGATCCGGGAGCAACACTAAAATTATCTATACGATCACCGGCATTAATTGTTCCATAATTTCCTGTCCAAGTCTTATAAGTTACATAATAACCGTAACTAACTACAGTGTTGTTGCCTGATGGTGCGATGTGTCCGTCTCCTTGTGTAACAATATAGGAAATGCTATTTAGATCATCAAAGCTATTATTTCCCAGGGTAAATATAACAGTATACTTAATCTTCCATCTGGCAGTTAATACGATATCTGATGTTATATTTCCACTTATAGATGAAACCGGATTTCCAGCCGAGTCATACCAGCCGTCAAAAGCATGAGCCGCTTTTGTAGGAGCGTTCAGGGTGATGGAACCGGCGCCTTCTGTGATAGAAGTGGGATTGGAAGCGTCATTTGTACCTCCGTCTAAGTTATATGTAATACTATAAGTTTTCAGTATTTTTCCCCATCTTGCATATAAAGTTATTGAACCTGTTGAAGACGAAGGAATAGATGTAACCTGAGTTCCTCCACTGGCAGAATTAAACCAGCCGAGGAAATTATATCCGCTCTTGGTAGCACCGTCGAGTTTGGAAACTCCTGTTCCTTCGGTATAAGTTGAAGGATTAGAACTGCTGTTGGTACCACCATCCAACTGGTAGGTAATACTGAATGTCTCAGGTATCTTCTCCCACCTAGCATACAATGTGATATTGCCGGAGGATGCTGAACCGATTGATAATACTTGTGTTCCACCTGTACTGGCATTATACCAGCCTAAGAATTTATAGCCGCTCTTGGTTGGCTCGGCAAGTTTAGCAACACCTGTTCCGGTAGTATAACTTGAGGGGTTAGCACTGTTATTGGTACCGCCGTCCAAATTATAAGTGATACTATAAGTCGTTACAGGTACAGGAGTCGGAGTAGCCGTAGGCTTCGGTGTTGATGTAGGTACGGGTGTGGCCGTGGGCTTCGGAGTCGCTGTAGGCTTAGGCGTAGCTGTGGGCTTGGGAGTAGCCGTAGGCTTGGGTGTTGCTGTAGGTTTCGGAGCCTTGGTGGGCTTAGGCGTAGCTGTAGGCTTGGGCGTAGGCTTCGGAGTCGACGTGGGCTTAGGTGTAGCAGTAGGCTTGGGCGTAGGCTTCGGAGTCGCTGTAGGCTTAGGCGTAGCTGTGGGCTTAGGTGTCGCCGTGGGCTTAGGTGTAGCTGTGGGCTCCGGAGTCGCCGTAGGCTTAGGTGTAGCTGTAGGCTCGGGTGTGGCTGTGGGCTCAGGAGTAGCTGTAGCCACTAGCTCAGGTGTAGGAGTTTCTTCTATCTCAGTAGGAGTAGGATCACCTGCCTCTATGATAGTGGGTTCAGGTGTGGGCTCCTCTGTAGGTGTAGGAGTAGGAATAGGTGTCGAAGTAGGTGTAGGGGTAGCAGGTACTTCTGTAGGAATAGGAGTATCTGTAGGTGCAGGTTCTGCTTTTTCCTTCTGAGCCTTCTGGATCAATATTACCAGTTGCTGGTCAAGGCTTCCTTTAGTACCCTTTATAGTCGTGGGATCAACTCTCTCAGGGAAGAGGATGGTTACGGCATATTCTTCGGGAAGACTGTTGACATATTTTAAAAGGTCGCCCGGATTATCGAATGCCTGTCCGTCGCCTGACTCAGGATAAGTCCAGACTACATCGAGATCCTTTACGTGGTATTCTTTTACATAATCGGTACCGGCAACTTTGTCAACAGGTGTGGCATTCTGCAGACCTTCTCCTGCGGCCAGTACTTTCTGGAAGTACTCTACGCGGCCGTTGTTCTTGCCGAAGCCGGTCATGAGGACTTCGCCTTCGTAGATGAAGGTATCGGTGATGGTGCAGAATTCGCCGTCGGTACTGTCGGAATCTGCCTGAGCATTACCTTCACCCTGATATACTATTACACCCTTCTCGGAATTATAGTAACCCTGCCATACCGATGTAGAAGTAATGGTACCTCTTATAGCCATGGTGGTGTTAGGAGTTACTACATTAAAGGATGAATCATCAGAGAGCTTGTTTTCTATCTCTGTAAGCATGTTTCCTTTTTCAACGTAGATGATGGTCTTACTGTTCTTTTCATCACCTTCTGCCTGAAGGAATATAGTGGTATTTTCCTCAAGGTATACGTATTTATCACCGTCAAGCTTAAGCCGCGCAAATCCTTCGCCGGGTACTTCTACAACGTCACCCGAACGGAGCTTCATGTTGGCAAAGGCCTGAAGGTTGGTGCCGTCTCTTTTAACAGTTACGTTATTTCTGGCTTCAACGACTATGATGGACCTGTAGGAGTCCCCGCCGGATAGTACCAGGATAAGGATGACTGCTATAACTACGACTGCGGCTCCGATGCCGCCGAAAAGCAAAGCCTTTTTCTTCATTTCCTGTTCTCTCCTTAATGTTTATAGTTAATGTTGGTTAATTGGGTTCCTTGGATGTTGCTTCATATATATAGCTGCAGAACTGTTCTGTAAGGGTTTTGTCCAGTTTGCCTTCATCAGCCATGGAGGTAAGTATCGACAAAGCCTTTTGTACGGGGACAGCCTTCTTATAAGGACGGTCATCAGCAGTTAATGAGTCATAGATATCCGCTATGGTCATGATACGGACTTCGAGCGGCAGATCTTTAGCGGTAAGTCCGTTAGGATAACCGCTGCCGTCCAGGTACTCATGATGGGCTGCTGCAAATACACGCACAAGCTTAAAATCATCCTGGAAGGATATCTTGGACAGGATCCTGTCGGTGTATACCGCATGCATTTCTATGATCTTACGTTCCTCTGCAGTGAGAGTGCCCTTTACTATCATCATCTCGTGAAGCTCGTCATCCGTTAACAGTTCTATCTTTTCGTTGGTTTCCCTGTCGGTTGCGTACAGGCTTTTAAGAGCCTTAATGGAAGAGAGCTTTTCTTCGTCGAGGAATCCTGCCGTATTATATGTACGGATGAGTTCCTTACCCTTTTCAAAACGGTCGGATACAGCATCATACTCTTCTTTAGAAAGCAGTCCGTCTGAAAACTCGAGCTTTAGCAATGCGTTCAGGTACTTCCAGCGCATTTCCATGATGGGGAGGCGGAAGTCGAGACGGTCGGGTTTGTTCATGATCTCGATGGGAGTGATGAGCTTGCCGACATCATGCACCAAAGCAGCCATTACCAACTGCTCGCGTTCACTGTCCGTTATGTACTCAAAATCGGTCCTGGGTCTTTCATCACGCATGATATACTTTGCGAACTCGTCGCAATACCGAGCCACATTGTAGGAATGGTTGGCATTGTACGGTGTACGCTGGTCGATAGCGGTGGTGAGGGATGATACGAAGGAGTACAACATATCTCTCAATTGCTTAAGCAGTATCATGTTGGAGAGCGATATGGCAGCTTCGGAGGAGATGGAGAACACGATGGTCTCGTTATCTTCCGAAAAACCGATGGTATTTCCGGCTTTGTCCTTGGCATTTATCAGCTGGAGGACTCCGATCACCTTGTCATCATGGTTGATCAGGGGGACTACCAGCATGGATTCGGTATGGTAGCCGGAGATGCTGTCATATTTTCTCGGACCCTGCCAGTCGAACTGTGAATCATCATATACATTTTTTACGTTTATGGTGGTCTTTTTTATAGCAGAGTAGGCGCAAACGTATTTCTCGTTCAATATTACCGGGGGCATGGAATCTATGGGTTCGCCGTTGCCGCCCTTATATACGTTCATGGTGTTGTTACGGAGTATCATGAACTCGAGCTTGTCATCCTTTAAGATGTAAAGGGTGCCGGCGTCACAGTTTGTGATCTCCATACATTCGCTTATCAGTTTTTCCAGCAGCTTAGAATATTTTTTCTCGGCTGTCAGGCTCACTGCTATATCAAGTATCCTTTTAAGATCGGGTGTTATATTCAATTTATGTTTCCTCGCTAAGTGTAGTTGGTCAGTTTATTCGAAAAAGTTGATGCTTTCCAAAAACTGATAGGAGCTGAGCAGCCTGTCCATCCCGTTAACCTCTATGAGAAGTGAAGGGGATGCGGCAAAAAGCTCCTTGTTTTTAAGGATGCTCCAGTCTATCTGACCGGAACCTACTGCAAGATGCAGATCCTGCAGTTTGTCGTTATCGTTGATGTGGATATGCTTTATATTCGGAGAAAGGGTTCCTGTCCAAGTATCTAACGGCACATTTGAAAGATAAGCATGCGCTATGTCGAAGCATACACCGAAATTATCCACCTGCCTCAGATTATCGGCGACATCCGCCAAAAGCTCGGGAGACTCATCAAACATATTTTCAAGATAGATATTTATATCTTTATACTCCGAGCAGAGCTTATCCCAATACATTGTATTTACATCCACCCAGTTTTTCCTGTAAGGGATCGACTTAAAATCGGTCAGGTAGTTGGTATGGAATACCACTCCGCGGCACTTAAGGCGGGATGCGATATCCAGGCTCTGGCGTACCCGGTAGTCCGATGCATTCCTTATCAGCGGGTCACTGCTGTGTATGGTGATATCTAAAAAAGCTCCGTGCAGGGTATCGTTTGATGTGTCACGTCCGAGTCCTTCGTATACTCCGATGATCTTTTCAGTCAGATCCTTATCCTCGAGGACTTCGGGGTTAAAAAACTCGTTGTATTCAAATGCAAGTCCGTATTTTTCGGCCATCTCGGCCCATTCCTCTGACTGTCTGAAGTCAGGTATGCATTCGATGATCATGAGCTGCTCCTTATATGTTTGACATTGGTAACCGTTTATTATGCTTCCGCGCTTTCTGCAGATTCTGTTGAAGCTGTGTCTGTATCTTTGAGGCTGAGTACCCGGTAGACAAATATCTTTTTAGATTTACCCTTAAGAGGAATCTCGCCGACATCCTCAGTTTCGAGCCTTCCTTCAAGACGTTTCTTAACTTCTTCGCTTATGAGTATCTCGCCGGCTTTGGCGTTGCTCTCGAGACGGGATGCGGTATTTACCGTGTCGCCTATGGCGGTGTAATCCATACGGAAGTTACTTCCTATGTTTCCTATGATGGCTTCGCCGCAGTTAACTCCTATACCGTAGCTGACCTTTTTGCCGAAACGCTCCATCAGCTTTTCTCCTAAGGCTTCGGAAGCCTTAGCTATGTCACATGCGGTGGATACCGCACGGTATACGTAATCGTCCAGATCGAAAGGAGAGTTGAATACGGCCATGGCCGCATCTCCTATGAACTTGTCAAGTGTACCCTTGTTTTTGAAGATGGCATCCGTGATAACTCCAAAATATTCATTCAAGATATCTACGACCTCTTCAGGTGCGAGGTTCTCCGACATGGTGGTGAAACCTCTGATATCTACGAACAGGACCGCGATGTCTTTATGACGTCCTCCTAGGTGCAGCTGATAGGTACCTGACCCTGCCACGTCATCAACTATCTCGGGAGCCACATACATACGGAACGCATTGTTGATCTTCACACGTTCGGAACGGGCCATTAAGTAGTGGAAGAAGATAATACCAACTATCAGCAGTGCACTTGAAACAATCATATACATAATAGGTATATATATACCACAATTGTACATGATGACCGAAATGACCAGATGGAGAATAAGACATGCGGCACCTATAATGGAACCTTTTATAATATCTACGCCCAACATTATGAAGCATAAAATGGCACAAAGGACTGCATATATAAAAGCAAGCAATGTGATCGGAGCATCGGTCTGGATAAGGTCTTCGTATATGGCCTCCATGATATTCGCATGGATTTCTACTCCATGCATCTTTGAGTAATCCGAAAAAATTATAGGATATTCATCTGTAAGACCGGAAGCATAAGCACCTACAAGTACTATACCGTTTGCAAATCTTTTTGCAAGTTCCTCATCTTCCACATCACTATATAACAGGTCTGCAAGAGAGATACTGTCAAAATCACCCGGAACGGTAGTATAGGAAAATCGATATTCGTCTTTTGAGTCTTTAGAATAATCAGGGATTATTATGTCATCATATTCCGGATGAAGAAGTGCATATTCCTTGTTTTCAGCTAAATAAGAATTAAACTTTTTTAATGCTGCTACGGCCAGACAGTCATACCATTTGTCCTCATAGCGTAGACCGGTAAGGAAAGTGGTGACATAGGAGTATTTACCGGAATCACAATTTACATATCCCAGATCGACGTTATCGCATAATTCCTTATATGGGAGAACAATTTCGGATTTATAGAGATTGTCTAAAGTAAGTCTTTCTTCCCCCGAGCCCTGTTCGTAGGTATATAGGTTAACTCCCGCTATGACATTATTGTATTTCTTTGCGGCTTCCACAAGGGCGGCATCTCCTTCGGGATCTTTATAGCCGGTAAACATAATATCGAAAACAATGACAGCAGGGTGATATTCATCGGAATAATTTAGTTTGTTCAGAATATCGGCATATACCTGTCTGCTCCATGTGCCGGGTTGGTTCATGGCACTTAGCGTTGGCTCATCTATCCTGATGATAGAGATAGGGAGCGTACTTACAGACTCTTTGTTATATATTGTGGTACTTAACTGTGTGCTTACCGTGTCAAACATTTTAGTTGAGGTCAGTAAGAAGACAATAATTCCTAACATCAGAGAAATGCCTATTTTTATACGTATATCAAGCTGTTTATGCTTAAATCCATTCCTTTTTGACATAAGGCGTTTCTCCTTTCGTCTGACTTTTTGCGATAAATCGTTATAATCGGTTATATTTTAATATTTTTTTAATAAAATGTCAAATATAATAATGTAGAAATCCGGTTTTGTTTTGCTTTTTTTGAGGTGTTAAATTATAATAAAAATCAATTTAAGATATCAAGCGGGAATTCTCGGCAATTCAATTACCGAGATGAAAGCGTTTTCTCTTGACATCCGAACATATGTTTGCTATTATAAGAGTATGAATAAAGCTATCAAATACAGATTATACCCTACAACTGAACAGGCTGTCATGTTTGCCAAGACCTTTGGCTGTTGCCGTAAGGTCTATAATCTCATGCTTTCTGATAAGATTGAGAGTTACAAGTCCACCGGTAAATTTGCAAGCGTG
>JAFRSU010000093.1 GCA_017427415.1 Lachnospiraceae bacterium
AAGTATCCTGTCTCCGTTTATAAACTCCGGATCCTCTAAGGTGGTCTTTATAAAAGTAGTTTTCCCGGACTCAAGGAATCCGTTTATAAGATATACGGGTATTTCCATTATTACACCTCATCAGTCAGCTGCGCTGACAGCTTCCCTTCGCCAGGGAGGGCATCGACACACTTCGTGTATCGATATGTCCCCTCAAGGGGAAGCCTAAAACTGCGCAATGCTCAAGCAAATAACGCCTTGATCTGTTCCTCATTGATCTTGCTTCCGATAACGCAGATCTTACCGATAACATCGGCACTGCCGCGTCTGACCTCGGACTCCTCGGGTACATGATCGAAATGTATCCACTCGCCCTCTGTAGAAGCTACTATACCCTTTGCTCTAAGGATGGTACCGAACTCCTCGGGAGTATCAAGTCTCTTAAGGATATCGGCTATCTCGGCCTCGGTATATTTCTTAGTTGTCTCTATGCCGACACTTGTAAACACCTCATCTGCATGATGATGGTGATGATGGTCATGTTCATGCTCATGATGATGGTGATGTTCGTGTTCATCCTCATCATCATCGTCATCGTGGTGGTGATGGTGGTGGTGCTCGTGCTCATCCTCGTCGTCATCATCGTCATCATGGTGATGATGGTGGTCATGTCCGCAGCACTCCTCGCCGTCCTCATGATGATGTCCGCACTCGGGGCAGATACCTGCAGCCTCTAAGAGTTCATCCTCAAACTTAGACTTCTCCTCCATAGCAGCCAGTATCTTTGCACCGTCAAGCTCGTCCCATGGAGTGGTGATAAGTACAGCCTTGTCATTATGCTCACGGATGAGCTGGACAGCTGTAGCCAGTTTTTCCTCTGAACAATTCTGAGTCCTGCTTAAGATTATAGTCTTGGCATACTCTATCTGGTTATTGAAGAATTCACCGAAGTTCTTCATATACATCTTGCACTTGCCTGCATCTACTACTGCCACAAAGTTGTTGACCATGATGCCTGCATCCTCTGCCACATCCTGGATAGCCTTTATAACATCAGAAAGCTTGCCTACACCTGAAGGCTCTATGATGATCCTGTCGGGTGCAAACTGCTTCATTACATCCTTCAATGCGATACCGAAATCGCCTACCAATGTACAGCATATACAGCCCGAATTCATCTCTGTGATCTGTATGCCGGAATCCTTTAAGAATCCGCCGTCAATACCTATCTCACCAAACTCATTCTCGATAAGAACTATCTTCTCACCCTTAAAAGCCTCAGCTATCAGCTTCTTGATGAGAGTAGTTTTTCCTGCTCCAAGAAATCCCGAAAAAATGTCAACCTTTGTCATTTCAATTACCTTGCCGTATTTCGCGGTTTTCCTTTCTTATATATGTTATATTGTCACTAAGACAACATTTTAAACCTGCTATACTATAGCACTCTTTCTTTCCAAAGTAAAGTAACCGGTGATGTAAAAATTATTAAAAATCTATTATTCTCCGCCGTAATAATCCAGCTTAAAATTATCGATACCGTCCACTATACCCTCGGCTATTCTCTCCTGATATGCAGGATCGGCTAACTTGGCAGCCTCGGTGGCATCAGTCACATATCCGCACTCAAATATGATGGCAGGCATAGTGGTCCTGCTCGTAACAACTAAGTTGGTCCTGAAATGGGTACCCCTGTTTTTGGCACCCGTTTTCTTGCAGGCGGCCTCAAGTATCGTATTTCCGAGTTCTTCACAGCCTTCACGTCTGTAAGTCCAAGACTCCATACCGCTCGCAGCACCCTCGGATGCATCTAAAGAGTTCTGATGGAGACTGATAAGGCATACCGGGTCCTCCAATGCATTGGCGATGGAGGCACGCTGTGTCAGACCCACGAAGTTATCATCAGGCCGTGTCAGCTTGACCGTGTAGCCGCGGAGTATCAGCTCATCCTTCAGTTTGTAGGATATCTCCAGGTTTATATCTTTCTCAAGCACTCCGTTGCCTTCGGCACCGCCGTCATATCCGCCATGTCCGGCATCGACTATTACCAGTCCCTTGCTGCCCGGCACGATATCCTTATATTTTAATGCCTTAAGATCCAGCTCGGTCTTTTCTCCGGTGTTCGTTATCTCAAAGAAAGCATCCCCCGCGCCCGAACCGGTTTTAAGCGAATTGTCCACCAGCCATACATCAGGGTACTCTCCCACATACTCCTTATATGTGATAGCCTCCACATGCTCTGCATATTTCTTTTTTATAAAATTGACCAGCAGAAGTATTATAATAAGAAGAAGTATCGCCACAACGCCAAAAAAGGACAGCACAACAAGAGCCCTCTTCCTTTTTCTTTTACGGATAAAGGCCTGTTTTCTTCTGTCCCTGTCATTCTGTTCATATAATACGTTATTATATGTTGCACGACGTGACATAAGGATACTCCTTCACGAATTTCCAAACATCTGTATCTACACCGAGTTTCCCCGTATGATATCCTAATCTTATGGTGAAGCTCCCATCATCGGATTTTGTGAGACCTAGCACCTTAATATGCGGATCATCCTTCTTAAGAGCATCGAGGAATTCCTCCATATGCTCATCCCCGTCTCTTATAACTACATTACATTCGGCAGCCTGACGCCCTTCAAAATTATCCATATAATTGTAAAGGGTATACTGCATCATGATCATTATAACAGTGGCTGCAAAAGCTACGATATACAGACCGTTGCCGAAGCACATACCTATACCGGACACAGCCCAGACACCTGCAGCGGTAGTAAGACCTTTTATGGCATGATTTTTGACAAATATCATACCCGCGCCCAAAAAGCAGATACCGGTCACTATGTTGGCAGCTATACGTGAGGCATCAACCTGAATGCCCTCAAATCCCGTTACGTCAAAATACGAATACTTTGAGCAGATACAAAAAAGTGTACTGGCCATAGCTGCAATGATATGCGTACGCATACCGGCCACTTTTTCCTTCTTCTTTCTCTCATATCCGATGATGGCACCGGCTAAGCAGGAAAGAACGATCCTAAGTACAAGTTCAAACTGAAAAGGTAAACCGAATATATCTTCGAAAATATTCTGTCCGAACATATAAACCCCCTATAGTTATATATCCCATCCGAATTACCACATAATAATGCAATGATAAATATACTATAAATCCCCCAATCTGTCAAATTTTAAAAAGAAACTGCGGAGCACAGGATAAATCCCATGTTCCGCAGCTGTTTAGATTATAAACTTATTTAGGTTTCTGCCCATATCACTTTGTTGCTCTTACCTTTATCTTTGATGAAAGTCCCTTTGCCGCAAAAAGCTCTGCATAAGTTGACTTCATAGCCTTTATTGCATAGACCTTACATGTAGCGGGTATAGACTTAAATACGCTCTTTGTAACTGTCTTACTAGTCAGTTTTGTGGTACGTACTACCAGCTTCTTTAAACTGCTGCAGCCGGTAAATACGCCCTTTCTTAAATACTTAACACCTTCAGGTATGGTGAGTGAAGTAAGCGCCTTACAATTCTTAAATGCACTCTGGCCTATGACAGTGATATTTGCGCCGAGTACTGCTTTTTTAAGAGCTGTACATCCTGCAAAAGAGCCTGTACTTATCTTGGTGATATTGTCACCGAGTGTAATACTTGTTATCTTGGTATTTTTCTTAAATGCAGAAGCTGCAAGTGTAGTAACCTTATATGTCACTCCGTCGGCTGTAATAGTCGCAGGAACTTTTACAGTCTTTGAAGAACCTTCATAAGAGATATACTCAACTGTATTCTTCTTGCTGCCGACAGCTGTGATCTTATACTTGGCATTGCTTGACTTATCTGTGATGGTATCTCCAACCTTGGCTTTGTTGATGGTAGTTGTACCCGTGCCTGTACCTGTTCCGGTACCTGTTCCGGTGCTCGTGCCTGTGCCAGTTCCTGTTCCTGTACCAGTAGAACCTGAGCCGCTGCCACCACCTGATGAAGAACCGCCGCCTATGCTGCTGCCACCACCTGATGATGAACCACCGCCGATACTGCTGCCTCCGCCTACTGATGAGCCGCCACCTATGCTGCTGCCTCCACCTACAGATGAGCCGCCACCTATGCTGCTGCCTCCGCCTACAGATGAACCACCGCCGATACTGCTGCCTCCACCTATAGATGAGCCACCGCCGATGCTGCCGCCTGACGATGAGCCGCCACCTACGCTTGATGCCGCTTTTACTACCACCTGTACATCTGTTTCTACAATATTATAATTACTTACATCCGAAGGTGTATACTTTGCTTTAAATGACTTTGTGCCTGCTTCACCGACCGATGTCGCACTGTCGCTCCAGGACCACCTATTCGGAAGTATCACATTACTTAACTTATTTCCTACTGTTGCGGTAAGTCCGCTTGGTATTGTATAGGTAGGATTCGCTTTATTGATCGTAAATGCAACAGGTGCTGTTTTGCTGCTCTTATAATAATCCGTTTCATCTACTACAGCATACATATAATATGTGCCCGCATTAAGGCTTCTACCTATAGTATCTGTCCATTCTGTCCCGTCTGTATTTGAAGCTGTAGTATTATAGTAATACTTTATCGGTGCCACACCGGGATTTGCGCTGATAGCAGGGGCACTTGCATTTTCACCATATATATAACCGGTCATTGTAACAGTTAAAGTCCCCGGATCTATCTTTGATATTTCAAACTGTACACTCTTTTCTGCAAAATCATAATTTCCGCCATCTATATCTGTAATTCTTACAGATGCCAAACCCGGTTCTATATTATTTTCATATACAACAGTATATTCTGTGTCCGGAACTATAGTTCCACCGCTCTTAACTGTAACCGAAGGTTCTTTTGCATTCCCATCATATGTATATGAGTTAGTAAAAAGTGTTATATTCGGAGCATCAATATTTTGAGGCTGAACATATATTGTATATCTTGCTGAACCTGAAGCATACATTGTAGTTTCTTCAGCTGTAGCTGTTATTTCTGCTGAGCCAGCCTTTAATATTTTTACTTCTCCATCATCCGAGACAGACACAACATCACTCCCGTAAAATACTGCATATGTAACATTCGTCTGTGCTCCGGTAAGCGCATTTTTAAAAGGAGTCTCCCCATATGTCTTTGTTACCGATATTTCATCAAATGCCAAATTCTGTGCTATTTTGTCTGTAACATTTACATATATAATATAATTAGCCGATTCATAATTCTCATTGCCACTAACAGTAACATATACCTGGCATTCACCTGTAGTAATACCGCTTGTCAATATTCCGGTATTAGGATCAATCGTACATCCAAGGTCTGTTATTCCAAATAAATTTACAAGATTATATGTTACCGTACCGACAGCATTTGTGATATTCTTTGATATATCTACTGTATTTCCTCCAACAACTACTGATGTATTTGTATTAACAACTGCAGTATTATCTGCTTTAACAATATTAAAATTAACTTCTTTTTCAAATATGTAACTGCCAATGCCTTTTACTTTTACAGTAGCAACACCCGGATAAATGTTATCAGAGTATTCAACTGTATAATCCTGGTTAAGTAGAAGTGTTACATCTCCACGCTTAACTGTTAATGTAGGAGTTATAGAATATCCGTTAAACACCTGATCAGGTATGGAATCTACTAAAATATCATCTACCTTTATTACTATATCTAACATAGTATAATTATATAGCTCATTTTCATCAATACCTAGGCTAACTCGACAAGATCCAGTTACTGTACCTGATGTAAACAAGCCTGTCGAATTGTTAACACTGCATTCGCCTGTACTGTCACTCATTATTCTATATGATAGTATCGGGCTAACAGTATCTATTGCATATTTAGACAGATTAATGGTTTTTCCATTCGGTTCTACATACAACGGAGAGACAACTGTAGCCGGATTATCACCTTTTACAATATTAAAAGTTATTTCTCTTTCTTTGACGAAATCACCAATACCTTTTATCTTAATAGAAGCTGTACCAGGCTTTGTATTGTCATAATACCCTACAATTTCATAATCTGTTCCGAGGACTAAAGGAACTGTTTCTCCATTTTTCTTACAGGTTACTGTAAAATCCGGTTTAATTTCATTTCCACCCTGGTATTTTTGATCAGGTATAGGCTGAACCGTTACTAGATCATTTGAACTGATATCACCATAAATCGTAAATGGAAATCCTTCATGTTCATTATCTAAAAATCCATCATATAATCCTTTACCATAGATTGTAAAGAAAGGAGTATGATTCTCTCCCCACTTGTTATAACCAACTCCAATTTCATAGTCCTTCCCTTGAATAAGCGGTTCTGAATCTTCTGTCTCTTTAACTATAACCTTAGGAATAACAGCTTGATTATCTTCACTCGCTATAGGCAGATCAGATGTATTAAGTTCTACTATATAACTATCATCAAGTATTTTTCCTTTATAATAAGTTCCTCTGTTCGCATTAGATGTAACCCGTTCATACTGCACCGAACCATCTGGATTTTCACTTCTTATATAATACTTATAATTTGTAAAATCCATTCCTTTTTTTGTCAGATCAGATGCTGACGGATTACCATTATAATAGTATCCACTTATAATTTTTTCGGGATGAAAATCTTTAAAAGGGTATCCATTGGAATATTGAGGACAATAACCGTCTTCAATCTCAAATGTACCATTTGCACATAAAGTATCTTCACCTGTTCCGGCAAATACACCATCTCCAATCTCATTTACCGTTTTGGGAATATAAATATCTCCTTTAATTCCAATACATCCGGCAAACGCACACTCACCTAAAGAGTATAAATTAGCAGGTAATATCAAACTCCCGGTTAATCCTGAGCAATTATAAAATGCATACTTACCAATACTACCATAGGGCATAAAATCATTAAAAACTAATTCACCTATTAAACCCGAGCAATTATAAAAAGCATATTCACCTATATGACCATTTAAAGAAGAAGGTAATCTAAATTCACCTGATAATCTATAGCAATTATTAAATGCGTTCTCTCCAATAACCGTAACACCGTCCGGAATTGTGAGTTTCCCGGATATTAAAGTATTGTCAAATATATAATCACTTATTTTAGTTAATGATGAACTCAAAGTTAATTCGCCATCTAATCCACAATGTTGAAAAGCTCTGTCTCCTATAGATTCAATACTGTCAGGGATTAATAAATCACCTTTTAGCATCACACAGCTTTCAAAGGCCCCATCATCTATTTTTTCCGGTCCACTTTCAAAACTAAGTTTTCCAGACAGATCCATTCCCTTAAATGCTTCACGATCTATTTCCTTTACAATATATTTTTCTGAAATGGCTGATATATTTAATTCTGAAGGAATAACAATATCTCCACCAGTATAATTAAATAACCCTTTTATTGTAACATCATTAATTCCACCTATAACGCTAAAGCAAAATCCTTCATCAGATACTAAAATATCATCAGATGATAATATTGATTTCTTTTTATCAGCACTAAACTTACTGATATATGTACCCTTGCCTATACTACTAACTGAACTTCCGCTGCTTTGGTCAATATAATCATAATACTCGCAAATATAACTTATCGGTAATGACAATGAATCAGACTTATTAACTATTTTACCCCAGGGTTTATCAGTTAATAACGATGTATTTCCAATCCAACCAGTTCCATATTCTTCAGGTATTATCAAAGTGTCAAATCTTGTCCCATAAAAAGCTCTTTCATCTATACCGCATACCGGTAATTCAAACTCTCCCTTCAATCCAAAACAATATCTAAAGGCATATGTACCAATATATTCCAGGTTGGTACTTATATTTTTTAATGAAGTTAATTTATAATCCCCTTCAAAAGCAGAAGAATTAATATACGCCAGAGAGGCAGGCAAGATCAATTCTCCTTCAAGTCCGGTACAATATGCGAAGGCACCCCCTTCAATAATTTGCAACTTTTCAGGGAGAACAAGTTGTCCTTTTATCTCGCTATGGTTTAAAAAAGCATTATCAAGTATTTGAGTGACTGTATACTCAATATCCTCATATTCAATAGTACTTGGTAATGTTAGCCCATTTGTAGTAGGATAATTGCGTTTATCAACAAACCCCATTATAGCAACATTTTTTTCCGCTTCATCAACAATAAAGTACTTAAAAACGTCATCACAAAATTCATATGAAGACAAAGCCGCCTTTGCCTCTACATTTCCAAATACCGGCAGCCCTAACAGTGCCAGCACCAGTGAAAGAATTACAGCCATTGTTCTTTTTGCCATTTTGTTCCTCATTTCCCATTCTCCCTTCTCTTTGTAAGGTTAAACTTGATATACCGATACAATATTTCGCATGCTGTATATCTATACATCAATTAAATTATAACAAATGAGATTGGAACACACACTATTAACATTAATAGTTTTTTGCCGATTCAGGAAAAGACTATTAATGTTAATAGTTTTTCATCAAAATTCGTGAACTTTTTGCGAACTTTTTCCGGCTTTATCTCCTTTTCTGCAATAAAAAAATGCCGGTCTTTCAACCGGCAAATCTTTAAATGCATTTTCAATCACTTATTTCTTTACTTGTCCTGTTTCCTTTTGAATCATACGTATACTCATATTCATGATGATAGCCTAGCGTAAGTTCAGGATGCATGTAGTCATTGGAGTAATCTTCCAATTTCTCATATATGAGCCTGCCCTGATCATCATATCTGTATTCACGTATTTCCTCTACGACAAAAGGCTGTCCGTCCATAGAGTCATCAATATGTGTAAATTCCTTTAGCAGATTTCCTTTACTGTCATACTCGTACTCGGTTACTGATTCTGAAAATCCACTGGATTCTGATCTGATCAGACGGTCACCTGAGTATGTATATTTAGTGATAGCGGGTCCGTCCATGTTATCATCACCGGAAGATTCTGTAAGGTTACCGTTTGAATCATATTTAAATGTATAATCACAATCAAACTCAGCACCTTCAGCCTCGCATTTAATGCTTGTCATGCGGCTGTATTTATCGAGCTTTATCACATATGATTGAATATAGCCATATTCATTATCATATTTTAGTGTGAGCTGTCTCTTTGCTGAGTTGAAGCTGCTCTCCACAAGTGTCGGTTCAGTGTTGGCTATGAGAGTTATATTCTTGATCTTTCCACCTTTTCTTATAGTGTACTTCGGTTCGCTGAAATAGTTGGAGTATATCTTAAGGCTCTCTACCGTTTTCTTTTTAGCTATAATGAAGTTTTCTCTTCCACCATTTATGTAGCCGGTCAGGCTTATATTGTTGCCGTTAGCTGCTTCGGTATAACTGCCGGCTTCCATGATCTCTATATCCGCAAATACAGCTTTATTGATAATGTCTGTATTGGGAGCTTCTATGATCAGCCTCTTAGTCTTGGCTGTTTTTACGTTCTTTATAGTCAGTTTAGTATAAGCATTAGTCTTAAATATGATGACGCCGACATTGGACTTCTTCATAGCAGACTTAAGCTTTTTAGCGGTAGATACTGTTACTGTTTTACCGGAAGCCGCCTGCACATCCTGCGGTATGCAGATGATCAGTGCTGTTAAAACGATGACAAGTACTGCTATGAGCTTACTTATGGTTCTGAACGGAGTTTTTGTCATTTATTCTTTCTCCCCTTCACCGTCTCTGGTCTCGACAGAAGCGGTTGAGATAGCTGCTATGATGGCAGCTATGATAGCTATAAGTACCATGATAAAGAAAGCTACAAGTGCTACTACCACACCGGGATTCATAGAAAAAAGGTCCTGAATGATTTCCATGCTCTGATATCCTCCTTTAGATCAATTTCTCAAGCTCTGCTCTTATTGCCTGTATGAACTCTAAGGTGTTTACTTTATTTACATTAGGAAGCTTGCTGATAAGTGCAAGGTCACCTGTCATGGTGCCGCCCTCTATGGTGTTGATGGTAGCTTTCTCAAGCTTTTCTGCAAATGCACTAAGCTCTGCTATGCCGTCCAGCTCACCACGCTTCTTTAATGCGCCTGTCCATGCAAAGATGGTAGCAACCGAGTTGGTGGATGTAGGCTGTCCGTCCAGGTACTTGTAGTAATGACGCTGTACTGTTCCGTGTGCGGCTTCATACTCATACTTTCCGTCCGGTGATACAAGCACTGATGTCATCATACCGAGTGAACCGAATGCTGTAGCAAGCAGGTCACTCATTACATCACCGTCATAGTTCTTGCAAGCCCAGATAAATCCGCCCTCTGACTTGATCACACGTGCCACTACATCATCGATAAGTGTGTAGAAATATGTGATGCCTGCTTCTTCGAATTTAGCCTTGTATTCATTCTCGTAGATATCTGCGAAGATATCCTTGAAGTTATGATCGTATTTTTTGGAGATGGTATCCTTTGCTGCAAACCAGAGGTCCTGCTTGGTATCAAGTGCGAAGTTGAAGCAGCTTCTTGCAAAACCTGATATGGATGCGTCAAGGTTATGTACGCCCTGGATGATACCGGGCTCCTTGAAGTCATGGATGAGTTCCCTGGTCTCGTTACCGTTTGCATCAGTAAATACAAGTTCTGCCTTACCGGGACCTTCTATCTTCATCTCTGTAGCCTTATAGATGTCACCGTATGCATGACGTGCTATGGTGATAGGCTTTTTCCAGTGAGGTACATAAGGATCGATACCCTTTACTATGATGGGTGCCCTGAATACTGTACCGTCCAGGATGGCACGGATGGTTCCGTTCGGGCTCTTCCACATCTGCTTTAAGTTATATTCCTTTACTCTGGCAGCATTGGGAGTAATGGTAGCACACTTAACGCCCACACCGTATTTCTTGATGGCATTTGCAGAATCTATGGTCACCTGGTCATTTGTCTCATCCCTGTAGGGAAGTCCGAGGTCATAATACTCTGTCTTTAAGTCGATATAGGGGCACAGAAGCTCATCCTTTATCATCTTCCAGATCACTCTGGTCATTTCGTCTCCGTCCATCTCCACAAGGGGTGTGGTCATTTTAATCTTGTCCATTTTCCTTACTCGCCCTGTCGGGCATCCTTTCTTATATTTTTACACCTCATCCACCGTTACGCGGTCCCCCTTCCCTTCGCCAGGGAGGGCATCACAACACAATGTGTTGTGATATATCCCCTCAAGGGGAAGGCTTTAATTCGGGTTTCAGAGCCCGTATATAGGTCTCTCTTCCATTGTATTTCAGATACCTGTCGGTACGCTTGTTCCAACCGTCCAGGATATTCAGGTATATAGCACCGTCTTTGTATTTCCTGAAACCTATCACGGTTATCCAGTGCCATTTTGTGATACCGGCATTTACCAGCAAGGCTACAGGCTTATTCTCGGCTATACACTGTTCAAAGTCTTCAAGGTCTTTTGCCTTTTTATATCTGACGTTTGACCCTATAGACTTAAAAATCTTTTTTAATTTCGGCTTAAAAAATACCACCGGCCCGTTCTTTACTATCCCGTGCAGCTTCTTAAACAATGCGTCACGGTCTTTTTCCACCTCACAGTCTTTAAGGTCAAATGCATTGTCCTTTTTAAGTATCGTGAGTATGTTCATGGCACACACGCATGCACAATGGTTCTCGGCATACTCCGAATAATCCATTGTTATAGCGATCTGTCCGGGATCCACCTTTATGGCTTTCTCGGTGTATTCTTCCTTAGGCATGGCTTCGGAATATATGAAGCCGTAGGATCTGTTTTTAAGCCTGATCTTAAACATATATTCCGCACCTCCTTAAATTCTTCGCTGCGCTCAGAATGACATATTGTACTTCTCAGAATTACATATTGTACTTCTCAGAGTGTCGTTATTATCTCAATTCTTATAAAAGTTAATTAAGCAGCCGTCAAGTATTATCTGTCTCTCATCATCACTGAGTGAGCCGAGTGAGAATACTACTTCTTTTGCGTCGTTAAATCCGCCGTTGCCGTTGCTGCTAAATACATAAGCCTTGATAGCGTCTGTCTTATCGATGAGTGCCTTACGTACATCGGGTACAAATACGTAGTCACCCTTATGTATCTCCTGACCGTCATAGAGGAAAGGAAGCATACCCCAGTTGATGAGGTTCGAGCGGTAACGTTTGGTCGCATACTCTCCTGCGATGTTAGCCCATGCACCGAGTACCTTCTGGCATGATGCAGCCTGCTCCCTGGCTGATCCGTCTCCGGGCTTGGTACAGAAGATGGTGCTGCCGAGGCAGATATCCTTTTCAGCTATGCTGAAGCTCTTTTCTACCTTATCAAGTACTGTCTCGTATTCGCCCTTAAGCTCTCCGGCATCCTTTGCAAATCCGTACTGGTCAAGCTGGCTCTCGGGAGTGGACTTCCCTTCTGCCCTATCCATTCTGATCTGTCTGTCTTTTTCTACGGCTCTGACTTTCTTGGCCTCTCCTACGTACTCGGGGTCACGTCTTGAAAGTGCAAACTCAGCAAGTCCTAAAGGATTGGACCTGTAGGATGATGTCTCACCCGAAGGTATAAGCTCATCGGTAGTGGTAACGGGATCGTGGATCTCGCTTACGCACTTAATGAGCAGGTTGTCTGACAACGCATTCATTCTGGGCCAGTCTTTTATATTGGGACCGAAATGTATCTCGGTCTCAGGCTCAGCCTTACCTACGCAGTCAAGTACTCTTCTGTCATATATGGTCTTGTCAAAGAAATATTTATACTTGTTGATCTCGATACCCTCAAGCTCGTCCGCACCTGTAAGGAAGCCCTTGTTGGCTGCGGTAGCTGCGATGGATCTTGCATCCATAAGTGCCACTGAAGATATCTGGCCGTTCTGGATCTTGGAACCTTCTCTGTTCGGGAAGTTTCGTGTAGAGTGTCTGATAGAGAACGCGTTGTTGGCGGGTGTATCTCCTGCACCGAAGCAGGGACCGCAGAATGCTGTCTTTATAACCGCACCGGCCTCTATAAGCTTTGCAGCAGCTCCGTTCTTTACGAGCTCCATGTATACCGGCATTGAAGCAGGATATACGCTTAATGAGAACTTGCCGTTTCCTATATCGGCGTTGCTTAATATATCAGCTGCTTCACAGATGTTCTCAAATCCGCCGCCTGCACATCCGGCGATGATACCCTGTTCTACGTAGAGCTTGCCGTCTATGATCTTATCCATTAAGGAATATTCACACTTGTCACCGAAGCTTACCTTAGCTCTTTCCTCACACTCATGGAGGTAATCCTTAAGGTTGGCCTTAACATCTGCTATGGCATATGCCTTTGAAGGATGGAAAGGCATAGCGATCATGGGCTTGATTGTTGAAAGATCTATTACCACTGCACCGTCATAGCATGCGGCACCATTCACTCCTAAAGGCTTATATGCATTCTTTCTGCCGTGGATATCAAGCCACTCCTCTACAGCCTCATCTGTCTCCCAGATGGATGACAGACATGTGGTCTCGGTGGTCATGACATCGATACCGATACGGAAGTCAACACTTAAGTTCTTGACACCCGGTCCTACGAACTCGAGCACCTTGTTCTTTACAAATCCCGAATCAAATGTAGCGCCTACCAATGCAAGTGCCACATCATGAGGTCCTACGCCGAAGTTAGGCTTACCTGTAAGATAGATACAGATAACGTCAGGCCTGTTGACATCATAGGTACGTCCTAAGAGCTGCTTTGCAAGCTCTCCGCCGCCTTCACCTATAGCCATGGTACCGAGTGCACCGTAACGTGTATGTGAGTCGGAACCTAGTATCATGTCACCGCAGCCTGCAAGCATTTCTCTGGCAAACTGATGTATAACTGCCTGATGAGGGGGTACATATACTCCACCGTACTTCTTGGCAGCGGTAAGTCCGAACATGTGGTCATCTTCGTTTATGGTACCGCCTACCGCACAGAGCGAGTTGTGGCAGTTGGTAAGTACGTAAGGTATCGGGAATCTGGTAAGTCCGCTTGCTCTTGCAGTCTGGATGATACCTACGTAGGTAATGTCATGTGAAGTGATCTTATCAAATTTGATCTTAAGCTTTTCGGGATCACCTGATACATTGTGCTTACTCATGATGGAGTAGCTTATGGTGTTGTCCCTTAATGAGGCATCATTTACATTTACGCCCATTGAAGCAAGCTTTGCGCATCCTGCTTCATCAGCTTCGATAAGTTCACCATTTACGAGAAATGCTTTGTTTTTGATCAAGTCCATTTTAAATGTTTCCTTCCGAGTTTTTTATGTGACAAGGGGACGGTTCTCCTGTCACATTTTCATTTTAATAATTGTCATGGTGCTTTTTGTACCACTTGATATACATGAATGTATATGATTCACCTTTTTCAGCAAGCATCTTTAAGAGCTTCTCCAAGAAATCGCTCGTCTCCTGATGGATGGTCCTTCTGCTCCTGCCCTTATCAAAATACTCGTAAGGGCTCTTGCATGTATACTTATCCTTAAGATATACCTTGCTTGCAGCCACTCTGTCGCAGAACATCTCTATCACATACTTTAAAGGCATCTTAACGGGAAGTGCCTTGTTGGCTTCGATGTTATAGTCGTTCCAGTACTCGAAGTGATGCTTGTTTCTGCCCTTGTGATGCATCCATGCATATGAGAAGCCGTGATCCTCACGCTCTCCCTCGTTGGGGCTCTTGTCACCCTTATAGAACTTTACTCCGTATATGAACTCCGAAGGTGAGAACTTCGAGAGGTCATGGGTAAGTCCCTGAAGCGGTATGCCGGCCTTTATACAATGCTTGAGCACCATATGCCTGTGTGTTACCACTGTCCTGGTATGGGCTATCAGCTTATTCGGAGCCTTCTTTTTTACCTCGTAGTACTTTATAGCTTCATCATCCACCTTAAATCCGAGCTTTTTCTTGATGGAATTCTTTACTGTTTTGCCAAGTGATTTGCGGAGCCTGTAGCCCTGGAAACTGATGGTCTCGCCGGCTTTTTTTGCTCCTTCGTATACTTTAGGGCCCACCTGCTTAGCCCTTGGGCCAAAATCCCGCGCAGTATCCTTAACCTTGCTTCCTAAATTAGAAGCGGTTTCCTTTACTTTACTTCCTACTGTGGTCGCGGTCTCTTTTACCACGCTTCCTGCACTTGCGGCAGTCTCTTTTGCCTTAGGAGCAAGCTTTATGGCTGTCTCTTTTACCTTGCTGCCGGCATTTATCGCTGCGTCCTTCGCCTTAGGAGCTAAGTCCTTGGCGGTCTCGGCCACCTTACTTCCCACATTGGCAGCGGTCTCCTTGACCTTGGGCAGGACTACGGTCTTAAACTGGTTGTACTTATCCTTAAGGCTTCCCACTACCTCGCCTTCTATTCTTTCTATCTCGGTCTTCTCTTCGGTGCCGTCGGTCACTTCACCTTCTACCTTTTCAGTGGTATCGGCTTCTTCATTTACCGTCTCATGTGTACCTTCAGCATCTGCTTCGCCTGATACGCCATCGGCATCTTCATTCTCTTCAGCTTCCTCTTCGTCAGCTTCCTTGAACTTTACCTTCTTAGCCTTCTTCTTGGCTGCATTCTTTATCCTTGAGAAGAAATCTCCCTTTTTGTTCTCAGCCTTATCTGCAGTCTCATCCACGGCATCATCGATCCTTTCGGCTGCCTCTTCTGCCTTTTCTTCAATGTTATCCGCAGCTTCCTCTGCTCCGTTCTCCACTGCTTTTACAGCTTCCTCTACGGCCTCGGCAGCCTCGGCTGCCTTTTCTTCGGCTTCATCCTCTTTTTTTGTGAAATGATCGTCCACAAAATCCGATACGGACTTCTTGGCCTTCTTGGCTGTGTCCTTTATCTTCGGTTCAAGATTATCTTTGATCTCATTGGCCTTCTTCTTGAATTCCTCAAAACTCATGTAGTTACCTCCTTCAGTACTCGGCGCCTCTTACTACATGCTCTGCAAGCAATGTGCTTGTAACAGAGCCTACGCCTCCCGGTACAGTAGTTATCTTACCTGCCAACGGCTCCACACTTTCAAAGTCTATGTCACCGCATATCCCTTTGCCGTCAGCTCTCATGTTTATACCTACATCTATACAGAAGCAGTCCGCTTTTGCATTCTTTAACATCTCACCCTTTAAAAGTCCTGCCGAACCGGCAGCTGTGACTATGATATCCGCATTTGATATCCTGTCGGTAAGATCAGCCGTCTTGGTGTGACAGCATGTGACAGTGGCATTTCTCGATATCAGCATGGATACTAAGGGGCGTCCCACTACCACGCTTCTTCCGATCACCACTACATTTTTATATGCTGTATCTATACCCTCATGGTCAAGGAACTTTATGACTGCTTCAGCCGTACAGGGGTAAAAACAGTCCTTACGTCCCATGGCAAGACATGCCTGATTGTAATATCCCATGCAGTCTATGTCCTTATGAGGATCTATATTCTTTGCTGCGAACTCGGTGCTTAAGGGCTTGGGCAGGGGTCTGAATACCAGTATGCCTGTGACAGCCGGATCGTTATTGACCTTAAGGAATGCCTCATCGAATTCCTCCTGGCTGATCCCTTCGTCAAGTACGACCTTCTCATTTGCTATACCGAGGTCGGTAAATACCTTTACTATGCCCCGCTCATATGAAGCGTTTGCAGGATCATCGCCTACAGCCATCATTACCAGCTTGGGTGCTTTTCCTTTTTGCGCCAGTATGTTCAGTCTTTCACGGATATCCTCTTTTATCTTTGAGGCTACATCCGCACCTTTTACAACTATTGCCATTTTCTTCCTCCGTAAAAACGGTTTTATCTGTGTCTGACATTCCTTTTTATTGACAGAAATCCATACAACCCGATATTACTATAATATCACAAAATCCATGCATGTTCAAATATTTTTTATATTAAATTGATACAAAGATTTTCTTGTTTTATTATATATTTTATGTTAAAATATATATAATATACGATTTATCTTTTAGACTGACCGATCCGATTGCATATATCGGGCTTCACACACGGAGGTGACAGTTCCATGGCTGACTCACAAAGAAAAGTCCGTTTCGGGCTTGCATTAAGAATACTTATACTATCCGTCTGTTGTACGCTTATCACCGCTTCGGTGCTTATATTTTTTGCCAACCGTAAGCTTAAAGACCTGTATAACGACTCCATTTCCAACAATATGCTTAACCTGGCCATCTCGTACGGGCATATCATAGACGATTCCCTCAAAGAAAACGGCAATCATCAGCTTGAGGCCGACAGATATAAGCAGATAATCGGCAAGGTTTCCATCGAAGGATATAAGACCGGATATGCATATCTCGTGGACAGAAACGGTACAATGCTCTACCATCCCGATGAAGAAAAGATCGGTAAGCCGGTGGAGAATACAGTGGTACAGGGTCTGGTCATAGATATAGGCAACAACTTCTATCCGGCACCGGAGGTTATCAGCTACCTCTACAAAGGCACCGGCAAGATAGCCGCATACCATATATCCGATATTGACCGCTCCATCTTGGTCATCACGCTTGATAAGGATGATATGAACAGTAAGGTATCGGGAGTGCTTATCTCGTACATTATCATTGCACTTATCGCATGTGCCGTGATAAATGTCCTGGTTTATATAGCAGCTCGTATATTTTTGGCAGCGCCTTACCGTAAGCTGGCTGATACGGCTGCAGCTCTCAGCTCCCTTGAGATCAACAATTCTCTTTCCACTTCAGGACTTGAGAGACGTATTGACGAGTGCGGGGCCACAGCCAAGGCACTTGCCGATATTAAGAAGAAGCTTTCGGATATCATATTCGAGTTAAAGGAAGTATCCCGTAACGTTCAGAATGACGCAGAAAAGATACAGGGTCTTTCTGCCGAGATCACCGATCATTCACATACGAACTCTGCGGTTACTTCCGATCTGGCATCGAAGCTTGAAGTCACCTCGGAGTCGGCAGAACTTATCGATACCAATATCAATGAGATACAGACACGTACTGCCGAGATAGAAAACCGCTCAGGTTCCGGCAGCGAGCTTGCAGCCGATATCATAAAGCGTGCAGGCACACTTAATGCTCAGGCTGAAAACTCCATAGCCGAGACCAAGCGTATATATGACGAGATAAGGGAACAGACCTCGATAGCTCTTGATAACTCCAGAGCCGTAGATAAGATCCAGGAGCTTACCGCTTCTATCAGGGCCATCTCCACACAGACCTCCATGCTTTCACTCAACGCTGCCATAGAAGCAGCCCGTGCAGGTGAGCAGGGACGCGGATTTGCAGTGGTAGCAGGCGAGATCGGCGATCTGGCAGCACAGTCCACCGACACGGTCAACAACATCAATACCATCATCGCCGAGATCAGCGGTTCCGTTAAGAACATGGCTGAGTCATTAAACCATATGGTATCCTTTATCGACCATAATGTGCTTCCGAGCTTTACCACTCTTTCTGCCATCGGGTCCAATTATTCATCGGATGCGGCATCATTCATGGACAGCATGAGCAGTATCAATGAGCTGGCACATGAGCTTCACACCTCCATCAATGAGATCGTGGGCTCCATTGAAGGCATCAACCATAACATATTCACTGCCAACACAAATATCACCGATATCTCCGGCACCAACGATTCCATCGTTAAAGCCACCACCCTTTCCGACCGTCTCTTAGAGGACAATATGAAGGGCTTCGCACAGTTAAATGAGATCATCGGTAAGTTTAAATAATTATGTCAACCAGAGGGATCGATCAGAGGGACGGTTCTCTGATTGAAAATTCACTGTAAAATCCAAAACTGATGGATGATATGCAACATACGTAAAATATAAATACGGATATATAAGAAATATGGATAAGAAAGAGTTACGCAAAATCAAAATGCATGAAAGAGACAGCCTGAGCCATGAAAAAGCTCAGGCTCTTTCTGATATTATTACAGAGAAGATACTCTCCCTAAAAGAGTATAAAGAAACAGATACCATCCTCACTTATGTATCCTGCAGAAGTGAGGTTATCACTGACGGTCTCATCCTTGCGGCATTAAAGGCCGGTAAAAAAGTAGGTGTCCCCAAGGTAGAAGGCGATATCATGAACTTTTATTATATAAATGGTCTTGATGACCTTGAAGCAGGATATTTCGGTGTAAGGGAGCCGAAACCGTGCATCATATCGGATACTTCTCTTTCTTCCGGCAGCAAGCATGCTGAATCTTTGGTCTCAGACCCTTCTGGCTGCCTCATGATAGTCCCCGGACTGGCATTTGATACGAAGCTTAACCGCATCGGATACGGAAAAGGCTTCTATGATAAGTATTTCCTTGCCCATAAGGATAAGTCATATGTAAAGTGCGGTATCGCCTTTGATATCCAGTTATGCGAAAAAATAGAGGCTGACCGCTACGATCAACCTCTTGATATGCTAATTACCGATAAAGTTATCTTTGATTATTTTCAATCAAAGAACCGTCCCTCTGATTGATCTTGAGCAGTACACTGTCATCCTGAGCGAAGCGAAGGATCTTCCTGTTAAGATTCTTCAGGCTGCGCCCTCAGAATGACAAGCTTAAGCTTTCTTCAGAGAATTAAGTACCTCACCGAATACTTTCTCAGCCTTTTCATTGCTTTCAGCTATAAGCCGGTCTGCTTTTTCATTCATTGCAGCGGCTTTTTCTTTATCCTTCATGTACTTTGTATTGATGTACACATTAAGTGATGCGCACTTTAATGCCGACATACAGGTGTTGATGGCACATGCCGCATCACTTACCACAAGCCTGCTTCCTTTTTCAGCAACGACAGCGGAAAGCTCTATGGCTCTCGCACACTTCTCCATGATGGTAAAAGGTACTGCAGCAGCATTTACCAGTTCTCTTTCAAGTGTCTCTTCCTTGAACTTCTTCTGTTCCTCGGTATCGGTCGGAAGCCCGTATGCTTTTGATAAGGGAAGGAATCCGTCCGCATCCTTTTGTATGAGACTTACAAACTCTTCTGCTAATGCATCGCACTCTGCTATTATGGCATACATCTCCTCCTCCACATCGGCAAACTTCTTTTTGCCTACAGTAAGGTTAGCTGCCATCTTGCACAGCGATATACCGAGTGATGCGGTAAGAGCAGCCGCTCCTCCGCCGCCCGGCACTGCATCCTTGCTGCCGAGCCTGTCTATGAATTCATTTATTGTAAGATTTCCGTCGAGCATTTCATTACTTCCGTTTCTTTAGAATAATCCTGAGATCTTGCCGTTCTCGTCCACATCGATCTTCTCGGCTGCGGGCACCTTAGGTAAGCCGGGCATTGTCATGATGTCGCCGGTAAGTGCTACGATAAAGCCTGCACCTGCTGATACCTTTAACGAACGTACCGTAATCTCAAATCCCTTAGGAGCACCGAGCAGCTTAGCATCGTCGGAGAAGCTGTACTGTGTCTTAGCCACACAGATAGGTACATTGCCGAATCCGATCTGGTTAAGTGTAGCGATATCCTTCTTAGCCTGAGCGGTAAATACTACGCCGTCAGCGTGATATACTTTTTTAGCTATATTCTCAAGTTTTTCTTCTATGGTCTGGTCAAGTTCGTAGCTGAAGCTGAAGTCTTTGTTCAAAGGCTCGCCGTTTGCATCTGTAGCATTGCAAAGTCTTACTACTTCTTCTGCAAGCTCTATGCCACCTTCGCCGCCTTTTTCCCACACCTTAGAGAGAGCTACATTGCAGCCGAGCTCGGAGCACTTCTTTCTGACTAACTCAAGCTCTGCCTCTGTATCTGTAGGGAATGCATTGATGGCTACTACGCAGGGAAGCTTGTACACCTTGGTGATATTTTCAACATGCTGTAAGAGGTTGGGCATACCCTTTTCAAGTGCCTCAAGGTTCTCGACACCCAGATCTGCCTTGGCTACTCCGCCGTGGTTCTTAAGAGCACGAACTGTAGCTACAACTACTACTGCGTTAGGCTTCAACCCTGCGAAACGGCACTTGATGTCCAGGAACTTCTCAGCTCCTAAGTCTGCACCGAAGCCTGCCTCGGTAACTACGTAATCACCGAGCTTTAACGCCATACGTGTAGCTACTACCGAGTTGCATCCGTGAGCTATATTAGCGAAAGGTCCGCCATGTACAAATGAAGGACAATGCTCTAGGGTCTGAACCAGGTTGGGCTTTAATGCATCCTTCAAAAGTGCTGTCATTGCACCTTCTGCATGGAGCTCGCCCGCTGTTACAGGCTCACCGTCATAATTATATCCTACGATGATCCTTGCGATCCTCTTCTTTAAGTCCACTATATCCGATGCCAGACACAGCACTGCCATGATCTCGGATGCTACGGTGATATCGTATCCGTCCTCTCTGGGAGTTCCGTTTACCTTACCGCCTAGGCCGTCCACAACAAATCTCAGCTGTCTGTCGTTCATGTCAACGCATCTTCTCCAGGTGATACGTCTGGGATCGATACGTAATGCGTTACCCTGATAGATATGGTTGTCCAGCATAGCTGCAAGCAGGTTGTTTGCTGCACCGATCGCATGCATATCGCCTGTGAAATGAAGGTTGATATCCTCCATAGGTACTACCTGTGCGTATCCGCCGCCTGCTGCACCGCCCTTGATACCGAATACGGGGCCAAGTGAGGGCTCACGAAGTGCTACTACTACATTCTTTCCTATCTTCTGAAGACCGTCAGCCAGACCTACTGTAGTGGTGGTCTTTCCTTCTCCCGCGGGAGTAGGTGTGATAGCTGTTACCAGTATCAGCTTGCCGTCAGGTCTCTTACTTTCCTTAAGTAAGCTTAAATCTATCTTTGCCTTATACTTTCCGTAATGTTCTACATATTTCTCATCGATCCCGGCCTTTTTAGCTATCTCATCAATGGGGAGCATCTCATTTTCCTGAGCTATTTCAATATCCGACTTGTACATCTTCAAACCCTCTTTTCCATTTATTTTTTACCAATATGATCTAATTGGTCAACATGATAAATATATCACTTTTTATACTTTGTTTCAAGGATTAACTTTAAAACAGTCACGTATATTTCCTGCCAGATACAATGACCCGAGCGAGCATATGACATCATCCTCCGAAGCGTTTTTAAGTGCATGTTCTACAGCTTCCTTAGGTGTATCAAAGTTCACCGCTTTATATCCGTCATTACGCAGCCTCTCTGCCAGGCTTTCTCCGGCCAGAGCTCTTGATGACTCCGGTGTGAGTGTGATAAAACAGTCCGCATTCGTATAAAGCTTGCTTAGCATCGCATCTATGTTTTTATCGCTTAATATGCCCAGGATATACTTTATCTTCTTTCCCGGGAACAGGCTCATCAGGCTGTCCACAGCAGCATTTATGCCATGCTCATTGTGAGCTCCGTCCAGAATAAATACAGGCTTTCTGTTAAGCACTTCAAACCTTGCAGCCCATCTGACATTTTTAAGTCCGCTGCTTACAGCTTCCTCAGGTATATCCCATCCGTTTTTCCTTAATACTTTTGCTGCTTCGAGCACTGTTAAAGTATTGGTCAGTTGGTAATCTCCAAGAAGTCCGAGTGTCAGCGGCTTATCTGAATATGCCGAGCTAAATACCTGTCCGTCTATACCGGAAGATATCTTCTTAAATCTCGTTAACGTCGGTATATGAAGCTTTGCACCTGTCTCAAGGCATTTATTTCTGAACACTTCCATTACTTCGCGGTTCTGAAGCCCGCTTTCTACCTTATATGCAGGACATCCCGCAAAGTCTAGTACGTTTTTTCCAAGTGCTGCCTGCAATGCACATACCACATGGCAGTTTTCTTTTATGATACCCGCCTTGGCAGATGCTATCTCAGGAAGAGTGTTGCCAAGTATCGCCATATGGTCGAAGCCTATGGGTGTGATCACCGCAAGCTCCTTATCTTCTATGACATTTGTACTGTCGAACTCTCCGCCCAGACCAACTTCCAAGATCACTATATCGCATTTCTGCTGCTTGAAATACAGCATGCCTGCTGCTGTAAGAATCTCAAACTCAGAAGGTGACTCAAACTCTTCCTGATCACTTATAGCATTATCCGGACTCAACAGTTTTTTAGCCGCAGTATCCACTTCTGAGATAACTGCCGCAAAATCCTCATCACCTATCTCCTGCCCGTTCACCTTCATCCTCTCGTTGTACTTAATAAGATGTGGTGAAGTGAAAAAACCTACCCTGTATCCTGCAGTTCTAAGTACAGCATCCAGCATGGCACATACCGAGCCCTTGCCATTGGTACCTGCCACATGGATGAACTTTAAGCCTTTATCAGGCCTGCCCAAAGCTTCAAGCAGCGCCTTAATCCTGTGCAGTCCCGGCTTTCTCGAAGTCCAGGGGATTTCTTTTATATATTGTAATGCTTCTGTGTAATTCATATTATTTATCATACCCGTGAAAAGCAATCTGAACGAAATTGTATAATCCAAGATTCCAGATATTAAAGTCATGTCCGCCTGACTTTTCCTGCCATAAGAAATTCTCTTCATTGGTAAAATCATCGCTGATGGTAGGAAGTGTTTTAGCTGCGGCCTTAGCGCTTGCATAAGCTACATTATCGTTTGTACCGCAGATATTGTAAAAGAAATCAACTTTATATTCTGATTCACTGACTACAGATGCAACTTTTGAAGCAGCATATGATGTAGGTGCTGCTGAAAAAGCACCGAACCAGCTGATTATATCAAGACATTCACATATTCCTATATTAATGGTCTGCATACCACCCATGGACAGACCAGCCATTGCTCTATGCTCACGAGCTGCAGTCAAATCATAGCCGTTCTCATCATACTCGGCATATGTGGAATAATGGCTGTCTATATATGGTATAAGGTCATTTCTGAGCTCATATCCGAATTTATAAAACAGATCATTGCCTGTAACTCCTGAAAGACCATATGCCTTACCGTTAGGAGTAACGACTATAAGCGGTTCTATTGAGCCTTCACCGATAAGATTGTCCAGTATACGTTTAACTCTTGAACCTGCGGGATTATTAAAGCCCCATTCATTCTCATCTCCGCCTATACCGTGGCAAAGATACAGAACATTATACTTTTTGCTCTCATCATAGCCTGCAGGCAGGTATACAAATGCCTTTTTCTCAACCTCAGGTCCGTCGCCTAAGTAATCCTTAGCCATATATGTGATGGACTCGATAGTACCGCACTCACCTTTATATGACAGAACATACTTTGTAGGAAGCGTCAGAGCTACGGAAGCTACCTCAGGGGTAGGTGTAGCTGTAGGCTCCGGAGTCGCTGTAGGTACAGCTGTGGGCTCAGGTGTAGGACTCGGAGAAAGTGTCGGTGTAGTTTCGGGTGTAGCAGTTACGGCATCCGTAACGTTCTGTTTATCATCACCGGTATTTCCTTTTTCTGTATTGCTTCCGGAACAGCCGGATAAAACCAGTACCAAGATTAATAACATACTAATAATTCTTTTTCTCATTTTCCTGTTTTGGCATGTCATTACAGATTAATAAAACACGCCTTTACTCCTCTTTTTAAATCAAAATATGACCGCATTAAATACGACCGGATATCAGTATACACCTTTATTATTCAAAAGTCACTAAAATTTGTATTTTTTAAAAAAAGTTGTTGACATTTACTTTTCATTTGCTATAATCATAACGTATGTGTTCGATGAAACGTCCGTGTCCGGATTCATCGGCTAATGTCATCAATATTAATACAGGAGGTGAAAACATTGGCTAATATTAAGTCTGCAAAGAAAAGAATCAAAGTCATCGAGACAAAGACTTTAAGAAACAAGATGATCAAGTCCAAGGCTAAGACATTATCAAAGAAGGTTCTTGCTGCTGTGGCTGCCGGCAACAAGGATGCTGCTATCGTAGCTTTCAAGGAAGCTGCTGCATATCTTGATAAGACAGGTGCTAAGGGAGTATATCATAAAAATACAGTTGCTCATAAGGTATCTAACCTTCAGAAAGCTGTTAACTCACTTAACTGATTTTTTGCAAAGAATAAGTTTAAAAAGGACTGCGATTTTTCGCAGTCCTTTTTTTGCGACGGATGAGGTGTTACTCCTCATCCAGTTTCAGTACGCTCATGAATGCAGCCTGAGGTATCTCTACGTTTCCGAAGGTACGCATACGCTTCTTACCTTCCTTCTGCTTCTCGAGTAGCTTCTTCTTTCTGGTGATATCACCGCCGTAACACTTTGCAAGTACGTCCTTACGCATGGCCTTTACAGTCTCACGCGCTATGATCTTGCTGCCGATAGCTGCCTGGATCGGTATCTCGAACAGCTGGCGCGGTATATTATCCTTCAGCTTCTCGCACATCTTTCTTGCACGCTCGTAAGCATTGTCCGCATGGATGATAAATGACAGTGCATCCACTTCCTCACGATTTACCAGCATATCAAGCTTTACAAGCTTAGAAGGCACATATCCCTTTAACTCATAATCAAATGATGCATAACCCTTTGAACGGGATTTTAATGCATCAAAGAAATCATATATGATCTCGTTTAGCGGAAGCTCGTACTTAAGAAGTGCACGTGTAGCTTCCATATATTCCATACCCTTGTATACGCCACGCCTCTCCTGGCAGAGTGTCATGATGGCACCGACATATTCTGTCGTAACCATTATCTCGGCATTTACAAAAGGCTCCTCCATATGCTCTATCTCAGAAGGATCGGGCATGTTGGTAGGATTGGTGAGATCGAACATCTCGCCGTTTGTCTTATATACTTTATAAATAACGCTGGGCGCGGTAGTTACCAGGTCAAGGTTATACTCTCTCTCAAGTCTTTCCTGTATGATCTCTAAGTGTAAAAGTCCCAAAAATCCGCATCTGAATCCGAATCCCAAAGCTACTGAAGTCTCCGGTTCAAATTGCAATGATGCGTCATTTAACTGGAGCTTTTCAAGCGCATCACGAAGGTCCGGATACTTTGCTCCGTCTGCAGGGTACATACCGCAATATACCATGGGAAGTACCTTTTTATATCCGGGAAGTGCTTCGCTGCAGGGTCTGTCCGCATTGGTCACGGTATCACCCACACGTGTATCGCGGACATTTTTTAGAGATGCCGTAACATATCCGACCATACCTGCACTTAATCCGTCACAGGGGATAAACTGTCCGGGACCGAATATACCTATCTCCACTACCTCTGCCTCGGCACCGGTAGCCATCATACGGATCCTGTCACCTTTTTTGATGGAGCCTTCCATAATGCGGATAAACACGATGACGCCCTTATATGAGTCATATACCGAGTCAAATATCAGTGCCTTTAAAGGGGCTTCGGGGTCACCTTTTGGTGCCGGAAGCTTATGTACTATGGCCTCCAATACCGCTTCTATGTTAATACCGTTTTTAGCTGATATCTGGGGAGCATCCTGTGCTTCAAGACCTATCACATCTTCTATCTCATTGATAACTCTCTGAGGGTCTGCGCTGGGAAGGTCTATCTTATTGATAACAGGGAACACCTCTAAGTTATGGTCAAGAGCCATGTACACGTTAGCCAGAGTCTGAGCCTCTATACCCTGTGCTGCGTCTACTACAAGTACTGCACCTTCACAGGCAGCTAAGCTTCTGGATACCTCATAGTTAAAGTCAACATGACCGGGAGTATCTATCAAGTTAAAGATATACTCCTCACCGTCCTGTGCCTTATAGATGGTACGTACGGTCTGGGCTTTGATGGTGATGCCTCTTTCTCTTTCAAGGTCCATATTATCAAGGACCTGCTCACTCATCTCTCTTAAGGTAAGCAGTCCCGTTTTTTCTATTATTCTGTCAGCCAGGGTGGATTTACCATGGTCAATATGTGCTATTATACAAAAATTTCTGATCTTACTCTGATCTACAGACATATACTTAGTTCTCCAAAATCATTTCTTTTTACTGCTGTCAGCGTTTTATTGTACCACAACTTCCGCTTATGTACAAATATTTTTTTCGGACCATGGGGACAGGGTTAGTGGTCCAAAAAAGGGCAGCCCCGCCGGACTGCCCTGACTTAATTCAGATAAACTATTGTATTTTAAGACCATCGTCGCGTTTATCATCTTCATCTTCGCTTTCAGATGAATATTCAACAGGATCTGCATTCAGATGATTCCCGCAATAAGGGCAATAATGCCAAGGTGCTATACGATTGAATAAATGTCGATCGCAGTGCGGACATTTGTATAAAAAGTAATATACAATATTACCAACAACCATCACTCCCATAGCTATAGATAGCATAACTACGTTTATATTCTCACCAATAAAAGACAATAATGCAAGAACAGCACATATTGCCCAAAGGATCAAATAACCGAAAAACACTTTCATAGGTTTCATGTGTAATACCTCTCTTTCTGAAATCCGTTTTTCTAACTGTTATCAGTATATAATATTTACAAAATGAAATAAAGAGGTTTTACAGCAAAATATGAATATTTATTCCGGTTTCATGATAATCTCTTCATCGTCATCATCAACGAGCACCTGGTTCTCAATATAGTCAGCTGCACCGTCAAGCCAACTGCCTTCAAGCTCTTCGATGGCACCTGCATCAACTGCTTTTGAAATAGCAGGATTAAGAGGCAATTTCCCGAGAAGAGTAAGTCCGAATTTCTTTGCAGTCTCTTCTGCATGGCTCTCACCGAATACTTCAATCTTCTCCTTACATGTAGGACACTCTACATAGCTGTAGTTCTCTACAAGTCCTAAGATGGGTACCTTCATCTCATTAGCCATGTTTACAGCCTTTGATACTACCATTGATACAAGCTCCTGAGGGCTGGTAACCACTATGATGCCGTCTACAGGCAGGCTCTGGAATACCGTAAGCGGTACATCGCCTGTTCCAGGAGGCATATCTACAAACATAACATCAATATTGTTCCAGAACACATCACTCCAGAACTGCTTTACTACGCCTGCGATAACCGGACCTCTCCAGATAACGGGAGTATCCTCTTTTTCAAGCATCATATTAACTGATATCAGCTGGATACCCTTACTTGTGATAGCGGGCATGATACCGAGATCGGTACCGAGTGCCTTTTCATGGATATTGAAAGCTGAAGGGATTGAAGGTCCTGTGATATCCGCATCAAGGATACCTACACTAAATCCTCTTCTCTTCATAAGTACGGAAAGATAAGATGTTACGAAGCTCTTGCCTACGCCGCCCTTACCGCTGACAACACCTATTACCTTCTTAACCTTGCTGTTTTTGTTAAGATATGCTCTGAAATCCTGTTTCTTTGATTCACAGTCTACCTGACATGTGGAACAATCATGTGTACACTCTTCTGCCATTTCTTTACTCCTTTAAACATTGTCTCTATATGCCTCGTAGTCGGCACGCATAAGTCCGGTCACACCGGTACGTACCATCTCTATGATGGTATAATCTTTTAACATCCTGATGAAGGAATCGAGTTTATCCTGGTTGCCGGTAAGCTCAAGCATCATGGTATCGACAGATACATCAACTACCTTGGCCCTGAATATATCAGCTATGGCTACAAGGTTGTTTCTCTGCTCTGTGGTCGCACCGATCTTGATGATCATAAGCTCTCTGCATACTGCTTCCCTGCTCTTAAGCTCTATGATGTCCTTTACATCCTCAAGCTTATAGAGCTGATTCTTGATCTGTTCAAGTATTCTTTCATCACCGTCAGCCACCACCGTCATCCTGGAAAACTCGGGATTTTCGGTCTCAGCCACGGTCAAGCTCTGTATATTGTATCCGCGTCTCGAGAACAGACCCGATACACGGCTCAGTACTCCTGAAGTATTTGATACCAATATGGAAAATACTTTTCTCATATTCATTTACCTTTCTTCATCAGCTTAACCATAACTGCCTTCTCAGCATGAAGCCTGTTCTCAGCCTCATCAAAGATCTCATTTGCATGAGCCTCGAATACTTCATCTGTGATCTCCTCACCACGATGTGCGGGTAAGCAATGAAGTACCATAGCATTATTGGTAACGCTCATAAGCTTGTCATTTACCTGATATCCTGCAAAATCCTTCCTGCGCTGTTCAGCCTCGCCTTCCTGACCCATGGATGCCCATACATCGGTATAAACAACATCAGCACCTTCAGCTGCCTTCATGATATCGCTTGTGATCTCAAGATTGCCGTTCTTATGTGCCCATTCTACAAGCTTTGCATCGGGCTGATGATTATCAGGACATCCGATAGCTACCTTCATACCGGAAAGGATACCGCCGGCGATGATGGAGTTTGCCATGTTGTTGCCGTCACCGATAAATGTAAACTTCAATCCCTTAAGGCTCTGCTTATACTCTCTGATGGTCATAAGGTCTGCAAGTACTTGGCAGGGATGACAATAGTCGGTAAGACCATTTATAATAGGAATAGAACCATAAGTAGCCAGGTCCTCAACGTCCTGCTGAGCAAAAGTACGGATCATGATACCATCAAGCATACGTGAAAGTACACGTGCTGTATCCTTGATAGGTTCTCCACGTCCGAGCTGGATATCCTTATCACTTAAGAAAAGTGCGGAACCGCCGAGCTGGTACATACCTACTTCAAATGATACACGGGTACGGGTCGATGACTTGGTAAAGATCATACCGAGTGTCTGTCCCTTTAAATGCTCATGTGCTATATTGTGCTTCTTCTCATATTTTAACTGATCGGCAAGGTTTAATATACCTGTAAGTTCATCAGCTGTCAAGTCCTGTAATTTAAGTAAATGCTTCATTTTATCTTCTCCTTTTTATACTTCATTTATAGCTTCAACGATTGTATCTAGTCCTTTATCAAGCAATTCCATCGGAATGTTAAGTGCGGGAAGCAGTCTTACCTTTGTCTTGGCTGTAAGAGCTATGGTACCTTTTTCGATAGCCTTATTAACTACTGCCTTTGCTTCCTTTTCTGTTTGGATACCGAGCATCAGACCCATACCGGATACCGAGACGATACCCTTCTTGAATGAAGGCCAGATACCGTATACATACTCTTTTAATACGTCCTCGATGCTCTTGCCGTCCGAGGTCTTAGCATCCTTATCCATACCTTCTGCAAGTCCTGTAGGCTGGAAATCAGCATCAAGTTTAAGTCCTGTAAGCTTTTCGATGATGAACTTCGACCGCTCTTTAACACCTTTTAGCAATGTATCATCAATCCTTGACAATATGCTGTATGCACCAGCTGTGACTACGGGGTTGCCTCCGAATGTCGAACCGTGTGAGCCGGGATTAAGTGTATCCTTACATTTCTCCCCGATAAGGCAGGCACCCATGGGAAGGCCTCCTGCGATACCCTTTGCAGTAGATACCACATCAGGAGTTATACCGTACTGCATGAATGTATAAAAAGCACCTGTACGTCCGTTACCGGTCTGTACTTCATCTATACCGAGAAGTATGTCGTAGGTTTTAGTATACTCAGCCACCTGCTTTACAAATGAAGGAGTAAGTGCTATCACTCCGCCTTCGCCCTGTACAAGCTCCATCATGATACCGGCTATCTTGCCCTTATTCTTATCACACAGAGCCCTTAATGCCTCAAAATCATTGGCGGGAGTATAAAGGAATCCTTCGGTAAAAGGTCCGAAGCTCTTGTGGAATACATCCTGTCCTGTAGCTGAAAGAGTGGTGATCGTACGGCCGTGGAAGCTGTTGACAAGAGTTACTATGAGATTTCTCTCATCACCGTATTTGTCGGAAGCATATTTCCTGATGACCTTGATCATACATTCATTTGCTTCTGCACCGGAGTTTCCGAAGAATACCTTCTTCATGCCTGTCTTTTCGCACAGAAGCTTAGCCAGCTTTGTCTGAGGTACGCTGTAGTAAAGGTTGGAGGTATGGGGGATCAGGTTCAGCTGGTCGATGACCGCCTGCTTCCATTCATCATCTCCCGCTCCGAATACATTTACCGCGATACCTGTACCTAAGTCTATATATTCTTTTCCGTTCTCATCGTAGAGGAGAGAACCCTTGCCTTTTACGAGCTCCAAGTCAAAACGCCCGTAAGTGTTGGCTATGTAGTCTTTATCGTTAACTTTTATTTCATTCATTTTTTGCCCTCTTCTATCTTTTGTCATTCTGAACGAAGTGAAGAATCTTATAAAGATCCTTCGTCGCCTTCGTCTCCTCAGGATGACATAAAAACCTTATAAATTATCAAACAAACATTGTACCGATTCCTTCATCAGTCATGGTCTCAATAAGGATTGAGTGAGGTATCTTTCCGTTTATGATAAATACCTTCTTAACACCGCGTCTGATAGCTTCGATACAGCACTCAACCTTAGGTATCATGCCGCCGGATACTATGCCCTCTCTCATGAGCTGGGGTGCCTCGCTGGCATTGATCTCATGGATGAGTGAAGAAGGATCGTCCTTATCCCTTAGTATTCCGTCTATGTCTGTCATGGAAATAAGTGCTTCGGCTCTGAGCTTACCGGCTATCCTGGCAGCTGCTGTGTCTGCATTGATATTGTATACATTGCCCTCATCATCATATCCTACTGTAGCTATAACGGGGATATATCCCATGTTAAGTACATCAAGGATCGGATCCTCATTGATATGTGTGATGTTACCGACAAATCCGAGCTTTTCATCAAGCTTTTCAGCTCTTATCATCTGTGAATCAAGTCCGCAGAGGCCGAGTGCCTTTGCACCGTATTTATTGATAAGATTTACCAGGCTCTTGTTGATCTTGCCTGCAAGTACCATCATGGCGATATTAGCAGTCTCAGCATCCGTTACTCTTAAGCCGTTTACAAACTCTGTCTTTTTGCCTACGGCATTCAGTGTCTCCGTGATCTCGGGACCGCCGCCGTGTACAAGTACGACCTTCATACCGATAAGGTTTAAAAGTACGATATCACTCATTACAGCATTCTTCAGATCTTCGTTTATCATAGCATTTCCGCCGTATTTGACAACCACGATCTTGTTGTTGTACTGCTGGATGTAGGGAAGTGCATGTACCAGCACTTCTGCTCTCTGACTGTTTGTTAATACATTTTCGTTTTCCATGATTTTTTCCATCCTATTTCTTTTTTCTGATTTATTAAGATCCTTCGCTTGTGACATACCTTGTCACATTAGCTTCGATAATCTGCATTTATCTTTACGTAATCGTATGTAAGGTCACAGCCCCATGCGGTGGCTTCTGCTTCACCTTCATGCATGTCTACGAATACGGTGACTTCTGAAGCCTGCATGATCCTCTTTGCTATCTCTTCATCAAATGCAAGCGGTACGCCGTGGTCAAATACCTGGAGCCTGCCGGCATCGCTCTCAAAGAAAAGTTCTACATCGTTCTGGTCGAACTGTGCACCGGAATATCCCATAGCACATAAGAATCTGCCGAAGTTGGCATCGCATCCGTAAATGGCAGCCTTTGAAAGGTTCGATCCTACGATGGCTCTTGATAACGTTCTTGCATCATCTTTAGATTTTGCATTTATTACTTTTGCTTCGAAAAGCTTAGTAGCGCCCTCACCGTCACCTGCCATGGTACGTGCCAGATGTCTGCACACATAAAAAAGTGCATCGTAAAACTCTTTATATGCATCATTTTTCTCTGTTATCTTGGCATTTCCTGCCATGCCGTTAGCCATGATAAGCAAGGTATCGTTGGTAGATGTATCGCCGTCAACGGTGATCATATTGAAGGTATCTTTTACTACCTCACTCAATGCTTCCTGGAGAAGCTTCTTTTCAATACTTAAATCGGTGGTAAGGAAACCGAGCATGGTGCACATATTTGGATGTATCATACCCGAGCCCTTACTCATACCGCCGAGTGTCACGGTCTTACCGTCTATATCAAATGTAACTGCTATTTCCTTATTGATGGTATCGGTGGTCATTATAGCCTTGGAAGCTGCGGTACCTGCCTCGATGCTGCTAGATAAGGTCTTGCTCATCTCCGTTACGCCGTTAACCAGCTTTTCTACAGGGAGCTGCATACCGATGACACCGGTCGATGCCACTGCTACGCTCTCGTAGCTTACACCCAGCTCCGACTCTACCGCTTTTGCGGTACTCTCACATGCATCCCAGCCTTCCTGTCCTGTACAGGCATTGGCTATACCTGAGTTGCATACTACAGCCTGCATGGGCTTTCCCGAATATACTATCTTCTGATCCCACTGTACGCATGCTGCCTTTACCACATTGCTGGTAAATGTGCCGGCACACTCGCAGGGACTCTCCGAATACACCATAGCCATATCGGTACGGTTCTTGTATTTTATCTCAGCTGCACAGCAGGCAGCCTTAAAACCTTTTGCTGCGGTTACTCCGCCTTCTGTTTTCTGTAACATATTGACCTTCTTTCTGCAAAATCGCACAAATTTTATTATACCACAAATTACAGTATTTCGTCAATTCAATTTGTTGATCAGGTGTTTTTAAATCACGAGTCCTGTCGCCTCATCTATACCGAGTACGATATTCATATTTTGGATAGCTGCGCCGGATGCACCCTTTCCTAAGTTGTCGAAGCTGCTTGCTACCACTATCCTGTCATCATTACCGGTCACATATATCACAAGGTCGTCTCTGCCTGACATCTCATCGGAGAATATCACGTTGCCCTTATCTGCATCAGCACCGAAAGGAGCTACCTTTATAAACTTCTCGTTCTTGTAGTAGTCAGTGATCATATCTCTGATCTCATTAGGTGAAGCCTTCTTTAACAGCATATCGGTAAATAAAGGTACCTGTACCAGCATGCCGCTGAAGTAATCAGTGGTAAGAGGTGAGAAAAGAGGCTCTTTATCTATGCCTGTGATGAACTTCATCTCTTTAAGATGCTTATGTGACTGGCTCCAGCCGTACATTCTGGCTGCACCGAACTTCTTATCTCTAGCTTCATCTTCATACTGGGCTATAAGCTTCTTGCCGCCTCCCGAATATCCGGATACCGCAAAGCATGAAAGAGGATATTTTTTAGGAAGCAGTCCCATCTGCACCAAAGGATTGACCACGCTTATAAAGCCTGTAGCATAGCATCCGGGATTGGCTATCCTCTTGGAAGCTGCTATCTTTCCTCTCTGTGCGCCGTCAAGCTCCGGGAACCCGTATGTCCAGCCTTCTGCAGTCCTGTGAGCTGTGGAAGTATCAATGATGACCGTATCGGGGTTGTCAACGAGCTTTACGGCATCGATGGCTGCCGCATCGGGCAGGCAGAGGAATGTGATATCAGAAGCATTGATGAACTTTCTTATCTCATTCTCGTCTTTTCTAAGTTCGCTGTCTATCTTTAATATCTCTATATCTGTTCTGTCTTTGAATCTTTCTTTGATCTTAAGTCCTGTTGTGCCTTCTGCACCGTCAATGAATATCTTTTTCATCTTATTACCTCTTCTTTCCGCGAAATTTTATACATCAAAATGTATATTTTTACACTAATATACATACAAAACTCCGCTTAAAATATAAACATCCATAATAGAATTATGAATAATATACACCATTATACTAATAAATATTCATTTGTCAAGGTTTTTTATTCAAAAAATTAAAAAAAAGGTTTTATTCTTTATATATTTATGGTATAATAGATTAAGTGGTTTTTTAGAAGGTAGTATAACTATAATTTAGGAGGGTTTATCTTATGACTTTTGAAGAACTGGTGAAGTATGCCAGAGATAACGAATGTTCCGATATCCATATTACTGTTGGTACCAACCTTGCCATCAGACGTTTCGGAACACTTATGATTTTGGATGATGTACCTACAGCTGATGAGTCCAGAGAGATGATCTATTCCATCCTTGACGAAGAACAGCGTAAATATGTCAGCAGCGGTAAGGACCTTGATGTCGGTGTTATGCTTCCCGGCGGTAACAGAATCCGTGCTAACATCTATCATCAGAGAAACAACCTGGCAGCCAGCATCCGTCTTTTCCAGAACAGGATCCCTACTTTCGAAGAGTTAGGTCTTCCTTATGCGGTAAAAGATCTGGCAAATACCCCCAGAGGTCTTATCCTTGTTACCGGTCCTACCGGTAGCGGTAAGTCTACCACCCTTGCTTCCATAGTAGAATATATCAACTCAAATACAGCACGTCACATCATGACCATCGAGGACCCTATCGAGTACGTATATCCTCATAACAAGGCTATGATCCACCAGCGTGAAGTAGGTAAGGATGTTGAGAGCTTCTCAGGCGCTCTTCGTTCAGCACTTCGTGAAGACCCCGATATCATCCTCGTTGGTGAAATGCGTGACTTCGAGACTATTTCCGCAGCTATCACCGCAGCAGAGACAGGCCACCTGGTTCTTTCCACACTGCATACCACATCAGCTGCACAGACGGTTGAGCGTATCATCGATGCCTGCCCTCTTGAAGGCCAGAATCAGATCCGTGCTCAGTTTGCTAACGTTATCCGTGGTGTCTTCACACAGAACCTTCTGCCCCGTGCCGACGGCACCGGCCGTGTACTTGCTACTGAGGTACTTGTTGCTACCACCGGTATTGCAAACCTTATCCGTGAATCAAAGACCATCCAGATACCTTCCATGATCCAGTCAGGTAAGTCACTTGGTATGCATACCATGAACGACGACCTTGCTAACCTCGTTCATTACGGTATCATCACAAGGTCTGAGGCTCTTAAGGTATCATCCGATCCTGCTACACTGCAGAAGATGATCGTAAATGCTATGTAACACGTCAAATGTGCGTAGCACGTTTGACACTGCAGCATACGAAGTGTGCTGCAGTCGGTTTGCGCGACGCAAAATTAAGCGCTGTGATTTTCCACAGCGCTTTTTTGATCTTTTAATATCACTTCCTGCAATTCTCCAAGAACTCTTTCAGCTCATCCAGCCTCTCCGTCATGACCTTGCGGCCGATATTGTATACACGTTTCAACTCCTCAGGGTCTCTTATGATACCGCTGATATTAAGTGCCTCGGGCGGCCTGATGACAAATGCGTTTCCGGCAGCTTCCTGACGTGATACATAGAGTGTCTCCGCATTGTACTTTACATGTCTGTCGGCCATAGCACCCACTAAGTTCGGATACTTTCTGTATTTAAGCTTTATCAGCTTCATATGCTTGTTTTTCTCTTTTACAAAGCCGAGCGGCTGTGTAAGGATCACTACGTTCTTACTGTAGCCGAGCTTTTCAAATCCCTTTAACGGTATGGAGTCGGCTATACCGCCGTCAAGCAGCTTAGTCCCGTCCACTTCCACTATCTTTGACACCAAAGGCATGGATGCCGAAGCCCTGATAAGCTCTATATCCTCAGCATCACCTTTATCGAGCCTGTAATATACCTCACAGCCCTTCTCTATATCGGTAGCCACTATATAAAACTCCATCGGGTTTTCTTCAAAAGTCTTTACATCAAATACATCCAGCTCGTTAGGCAGCTTTTTATAACAGAAATCATTGCTGAACAGGTTGCCTTCCTTTAAGAAGTTCCTGAAGCTGCAATATCTTTTATCCTTGCAGTACTTGACATTATACCTCAGGGCTCTTCCGATCTGCTTCGACTTATAATTGCACCCGAAGGTTGCTCCCGCAGACACACCGATGGCACCGTCATATTCTATCCCGTTTTCCATCATGACATCAGTCACTCCGGCAGTAAACATGCCCCTCATGGAACCGCCTTCCATGACAAGGCCGATTTTTATTTTATTTGCCATATATATTCATCCTTTTATTTTTGAGCTATTCGTAATGACAAAAATAAGCGCGGATGACAAGCACCCGCGCCTATACATTAGCGTAACCGGTATAAGATTAACGGATAACTTCCTTAACCTTAGCAGCCTTACCTGTTCTCTGGCGAAGGTAGTTAAGCTTTGCACGTCTTACCTTACCATGTCTAACAACCTCGATCTTTACAACAATGGGTGAATGTAAAGGCCAGGTCTTCTCTACGCCTACGCCGTTAGAAATTTTCCTGACGGTGAAGTTCTCTCTTGCGCCGCCGTTCTGTCTCTTGGTTACTACGCCCTCGAAGATCTGCTGTCTTTCGCGGTTACCTTCTTTTACGAGTGCATGTACCTTAACGGTGTCGCCAACTCTGAATTCGGTGATTTCGCTTTTAAGCTGAGCAGCTTCAATGTTTTTGATAATATCGTTCATCTTGAACCTCCTGATATTTTGATGTTCTTACTACTTCGTGTAAAAAAGATTTTCATCTCACCCATTGATTTCAAACTTAGTACAGCGGAACACCAATTATTCACAAATACTACTTATAACATATTTCAGGAAGTAATGCAAGCATTTTTTATAGTTTTACCTTAAAATATTCTAAGCCTTTACTTAATCTCATCCCTGGCCCTCGTCGTCATAGGGTATCGTGAGGTTTTCCAGATATTCTACAGACATGCCGGTTATAACATAACCGTATGAAGATGCCTTGTTCTTTTCTACAGTATATACGATCCTGTAATTAGCCTTCTTATGCTTATAATACTCGTGGATGCCCCAGTATCCGCAGAACATATCCTTTGTTATCTTATAACCGGTACCGGACTTTTTATAGGATATCTTAATAGTATCAAAAGCGGTCTCGGTCTCACCTTCCCATGCATATAACTCAACCTTTCCTTTTTCATTCCGATATACATCCATAACGCCTATTACATCCTCAGCACTCATCTTCGGAAGTTCCTTATAAGTTACCGCAGTACCGAACATCTTTTTTGCCATGGCTTTTAATTTCTTGGTCGATACGGTATACAGGATCTCCCATTCCCATTCTCCGTATTCCGAGACATATGTACGCGGGCAGTTAAAAGCAGCTGCCTTCGCCATAACCACTTTACTCATTGGTACTTCTCTAACCTCTCCCTCTTCAATATCATTACTCATAAGAAGATACCATTCATACCCGCTCATACAATTTACAAGTGCTTTAAGCTTTTTCTTAGTTGACGATGCGGCCTGTACATCCTTGGGTACTGCAAAAGCACATATCATACCCGCTACCAGTAACATTGCAAATAATCTTTTTAAAACAGTTTTCATCATACCCTCATCCTTTCATTTTGATCATATAATAAACCTGTTATGCCTCCGGGGTTATGGCCCTTTTATATTTAACAGGATTTACTGCTCTTTTAATATAACACATTTTTCCCGTAATTACACTATTATTATTAAGGGATTTATAAGTTCTTTTTTCATTCTTCTAAGCTCTTTAAAAACTTTTTATCTTTCTTATCCAGCTCCACTTTCTCAAACAGATCGGGACGGTTTTTAAGGGTACGCAGCAATGACTGCTCACGTCTCCATTGCTTTATATTGGCATGGTGACCGGACAAAAGCACATCCGGTACCGTCATCCCCATAAACTCCTCAGGACGTGTGTACTGGGGGTACTCTAAAGTATTTCCTTCAAAGCTCTCATCTGAAGCCGACTCGTCGTTACTTAAGACTCCCGGCACCAGACGTGCCACCGCATCCATGATACATATCGCAGGAAGCTCGCCGCCTGTAAGCACAAAATCACCCAGGGATATATAATCATCCGCTTCAAGCTCCAGCACTCTTTCATCTATACCCTCATAGTGACCGCACAGGAATATCAGGTCTTCTTCTTTTGAAAGCTCCTTAGCCACTTCCTGGGTAAAAGGACGGCCGATGGGGCTTAAATATATGAGGCGGGTTCTTTTCTTGTCAGCCGGCTCTACAGTCTCAGTTCCACCTGCAGTTTCATCATTTTCATTAATGCATTTGCCTTGACCGATAAGCTCTCTGGCAGCCTCACACGCCTTATATACAGGACCTGCCTGCATGACCATGCCGGCTCCTCCGCCGTAAGGATAGTCATCCACGCGGTTATGCTTGTTTTCCGCATAATCACGTATATCTATGACATCAAGGCTTATAAGCCCTTTATCCAGTGCCCTGCCCATGATGCTCGTATTCATGATGGTCTCGACCATCTCTTTAAACAAAGTCAGAACCACAAAATGCATTCCCGCTCATCCTTTCGACTTATATCCGCCACACCCTTATATATCTACTCCAGCTCTTCCTTCGGGATAACACTTAAAGCATACCCGAAAAACTTATCATTATCAATCCCCCAAAGATCCAGTGCTTCGCTTCCGACACGGATACTGAGTCTCTCCCCGCTTTCAAAAGTTGCATATACCGAGTTTTCAGAATCCTCTTTCCTGGTGGACTTAAAAAATCCGTTACGCTCCAAAAGCTTTTCGTCTTCAATAAGCTTTATCAGACCGTCCACAAAGCTTTTGTCAACAGTCCGTGTATCCATCAGTATCACATATGAATCACCCATACCGTCTATCTCTGAGGTAAAGCTGCCGTCTTCCTGCTTTTCAACTGTCCAGCTGAACCTTCCGCTGCCTCTGTCTTTCAGGTAATAACTGTGTACGCATAAAGAAAAGTACTTGATCCCGCTAAGGTCTATATTTTTCGGCAGATCTTCTGAAAAATCCTTTATGGCACGGGCTTCTTCCAGCTTTTCTTCAGGAACGAATACATATCTGTGCCCTTCGGCATCCAGTATCTGCTCATATGCGGTCATAGTACCGTCATCTCTCAGTGTTAGAAGTGACATAATGCCAAACCCTGTACCGGTCTTCTCGTCAGTATTTACTATCTCGGTATAACTGCCGTCCGTTTGTGCTTTTACCTTGTACTTATCCTTATATGACCCCCAGATGACATACATGGTGTCCCCGTCAAATTCCAGATACGTTTCCCCGTACATGTCACCCCATCTTCCCTTTACAGGCAGGCTCTCTACGGTATTGTTGTTATTTCCTGTCATATCGGTATCATCCTTTTTATCGTTATCTTCTTTTACTTTATCACAGCCCCACAATACCATCAAGGCCAGTAACACAAGTAATACACCTAAGGCTTTTTTAACACTGTGCTTCAATGTTACCCCTCCGTGATCATATATGAATGCCAAAAACAGCCTGTTTAAAGTAAGCCATCAAAGACCGGGGAGCAGATGCACCTTGATCACCTTTTTTTCGATATCGGTTTCAAGGATGCAGTCTCTTATCGCAGGGATGAGTATCTCGCCTCCGTCAGCCTTTTCCACTTCATATACATCATTAGCGGCCGTGGTGATCACATCCTTTAAAGTCCCGAGCTTTTCCCCGGACTCTAAGACTATATCGCATCCGATAAGATCGCAGATAAAATATTCATCCTCTCCTAACGGCACTGCATCTTTTCTATCTATAAGGATATCACAATTCCTTAATTTTTCCATCTCATTTCTGTCATCCATGTCTTTAAATTTCAGGATGACCATGTTTTTAAAGAACTTTACTCCTGCGATCTCACGCTCGAGAAGCTCTTTTTTAGTATCTATGTATACGGTTTTTAAGTCCAAAAACCTTTTTGCATCATCAGTGGTGGGGAATACGTTTACCTCACCGTGTACTCCGTGGGGAGAAGTGATGACTCCCACTCTCAGCATATCGTCTGCCATATACTATCCTCTTTAACCTAAAACTCCTTCTGTTTACACCTCATCCGCCCATTCGCCAGGGATATATTTAATCCTACATGACAAAAAACCCCCCTGCATGCAGGGGGGATCGGGATTAAACAATATCTACTACAACTTTTCGGTCATCCTTTGCGGCAGCGGCAGCACGTACCACTGTACGAATGGATTTCGCGATACGTCCCTGCTTTCCAATGACCTTACCCATATCTTCAGGTGCAACCTTAAGCTCGACAGTGATCTGCTCATCTGTCTCTGTTTCGGTAACTTCCACCTGGTCAGGATGATCAACAAGTGATGTAGCTATGATTCGAACTAATTCCTTCACTCTCAATCACCTCGACTTTTATTTTACGATGCCGGCTTTTTTGAAAAGCTTACCAACGATATCGGTCGGCTGTGCGCCATTGCTTAACCACTGCTTAGCTGCTTCCTCATCAATCTTGATGGCTGCAGGCTCCTGGTTAGGATCGTAGGTTCCGATCTCAGCTATGAACTTACCATCTCTGGGTGATCTCTCATCTGCTACGATAACACGGTAAAAAGGTGTCTTCTTAGCACCCATTCTTCTTAATCTGATCTTTACTGCCATTTTATATTCACCTCCTGTTATAATTTTTATATCGTAATATCCGAAATCCAATTATCACGGACAGTTACTTTAAAATAATTTGTTTTTCCCGAAGAAAGGCATCTTAAATCCTTTCTTGCCGGGTTTCATGGCTCCCGAGAACTGCTTCATGACCTTTTTGGTCTCGTTAAACTGCTTGATGAACCTGTTTACATCGGCTATATCAACGCCGCTTCCCTTTGCTATCCTGTTTTTTCTGGAAGGATTGAGCAGATCGGGATTGGCACGCTCGGCCTTCGTCATGGAGCCTATGATGGTCTCGGCCTGCTTTAATGCAGCCTCTCCGCCGCTCATGTCGGCATCCTGGAGCTTACTGGTGTTCATACCCATGCCGGGAAGCATCTCCATTATCTTTCCAAGACCTCCCATTTTTTTCATGGAAGCTATCTGGTCCAAATAATCGTTAAAATCAAACTCCGCTTTTCTGAGCTTCTTCTCTAATTCCTTGGTCTTTTCCTCATCGAACTGTGCTTCCGCCTTATCGATAAGAGTAAGGATATCACCCATACCTAAGATACGTGAAGCCATTCTGTCGGGATAGAACTGCTCGACATCCGTAAGCTTTTCACCGGTACCTATATAAAGGATGGGCTTACCTGTAACATGCTTGATAGAAAGAGCGGCACCGCCACGGGTATCACCGTCCAGCTTGGTCAGGATAACACCTGTGATCTCAAGCTTGGAGTTGAATGTCTCGGCTACATTTACCGCATCCTGACCGGTCATGGCATCAACGGTAAGTACCGTATGATCGATATTGATCTCTTCCTTGACCTTGATCAGCTCTTCCATCATCTCTTCATCTATATGGAGACGTCCGGCTGTATCTATGATGACTACATTCTCGTTGTTGCTCTTGGCATGCTCTAAAGCAGCCTTTACGATATTTACCGGTGCATGGCTCGTACCCATCTCAAAAAAGTCCACACCGACCTTACCCGCATTGATCCTTAACTGGTCTATAGCTGCAGGTCTGTATATATCACAGGCTACAAGCAGTGGCTTTCTACCCTTGGACTTAAACTTACCGGCGAGCTTGGCAGCCATGGTGGTCTTACCTGCACCCTGAAGACCGCACATCATGATCGTGGTGATCTCATTGCCGGGCTTAAGCTCTATCTCGGTGGTCTCACTGCCCATCAGAGCAGTCAGCTCCTCGTTTACTATCTTTATTACCATCTGTCCCGGAGTCAGTGAATTAAGTACATCCTGACCGACGGCACGTTCTGTAACCGTATTTATAAAACTTTTTACTACCTTGAAGCTAACATCGGCCTCTAAGAGAGCCATCTTAACTTCACGCATGGCTGTCTTTACATCCGCCTCGGAAAGTCTGCCCTTTCCTCTTAAGCTCTTAAAGACATTTTGCAATTTTTGACTTAAAGACTCAAATGCCATCTATATTCCCTTCTGTAAACTACAGTCTCTTCAGATATCCGATATGACGGAAGTAAGTATGTCCGATACTTCTTTGTCCTTCGACTTATCCAAAGCTTCTTCTAATCTATCCGTTATGCTGTCCATCTTCTTTAAAAACCCGAGCTTCTCTTCAGCGTCCTGAAGCTCCTTAGAACAGCGCTTTACTATATCTCTGACTCCCTGCCGGCTCAGTCCCACCTGTTCGGCTATCTCACCCAAGGAAAAATTATCCAGCACATAGCTTTCAAATATTTCTTTTTTATGATCAGACAGGAGCGGTCCGTATACATCATATAATCTCGTAAGCTCCACTATCTCTTTTAATGCTTCATCAGCGTTGCTTGTACTCATATGATCACTCTCTAATTTGCAGGTATATGCTTCTTACTGTAAAGTTTTTTTCTTTACACCTCGGATAGTATATATCCTTTACCGGCATTTGTCAACATATATTTTTAATTTTTTTACTGCTTTTTCTCTTCTTTCCATCTTTATTTCCTCCATCCTTTATATACTAATACATTATGGGGTCAGGTACCATTAAAAATATATTAATTTTATAAATTTCTTACTTCACTTTTTTTATTATTTTTTCACCTTATATTAATTGCTATTGTAAAAACGATTTAGTAATATGTAATATAGAAGGTATTATATCTTACGTCATATCGAAAAGGGAGGATATGCCATGGGAGAATTTATTTTTGATGTAGTAGGTGAACTCATCGGGGCTTTTATTGAATTTATGTTTTCACCGGCATTTCTGGAAAGGCTACCCAGACCGGTCAGGACCTTTTTCAGGATCTTCTTTATATTAGTCTTGATCGCTGCACTGGGATTGATAACGTTTGCCGGTATTTTTGCGCTGATCAGCTTTTTTAAAAAAGGAAGTTCGGTCTTGGTATTGATCGGCGGACTCATCCTTATAGGTGCCGTGATCGGCTTTATAGCTTTTTTGGTACACACATTAAAGAAAAAATTTTAACCTGCCGGTCATTTATCAAATATACTGTGCTTGTCAAACTGCTTTCGATACACTCCGGGAGCCATACCCGTGATCTTTTTGAATGCATTTGAAAAGTTATGCACATCCGAAAAACCTATGGAATATGCCACTTCCGAGACCGTAGTATTGGACTCGGTAAGTATCGATTTGGCATATTCCGTTTTTTCTTTTAAGATATATTGCTTTAATGGCACACCGTTCATCTTTTTGAAAAAGGTAGTCAGGTATTTTTCATTATATTCAAAATAAGAAGCGATATCCTCTATCTTTAAGCTTTCGGATATATGCCAGGATATGTATGTTTTTATGTCGGAGTTAAGCTGTTCTTGGGACCGTGATGTTTTAAACGACATATCGACACTGCCCTGCAGAGAAAGTTCTGTTATAAGGGCACCGGTCAGATAGTTGTTTAAAGTTCTGTCACGGTACCTTTTATCCGCATCCTGGAGCTCTTTTAGGAGGATGATTATCCTTTCCTTATATGCACATATGTCTTGACGTCTTATGCTAATGAAATTTTCGGTATTATCCGTATCGTTTATTTCTGTATCTGCACTTTCTGCTCCTGCCTCAACTCCGGCTTTTCCCATATCTGCACTTCCTGCTCTTGCCTCATCTCCTGCTTCTTCAGCCTCAAAATGCACCCAGTAAAAGGAACAATACCCGTTTTTTGTCCCCTTCTGCTGCCTGCAGGGCGACATGATAAGGTATTCACCTTCATTTACAACATATTCCGCTCCGTCGCATTCGATAGCCAGAGACCCTTCCGTCACAAGCACAAGCTCATAGTCAGTCAGTTCTCTCGTCATATGTATCCAGTTCTCATTCGGAGCTATAAATCTCCCGCTCCAGTGATAATTAAAACCTTTACTGGTGCTAAATGTTATTTTATCTTCTGTCATATCAGTTCCTTACTTGTCTTATCAAGTCCTTGCCTGTCTTATCAGTCCTTGCCTGTCTTATCAGTCCTTGCCTGTCTTACCCTCGTACATATATTAGAGTATACTACTTTCAATCAGAGAACCGTCCCTCTGATTGACCTCTGATCGGCATAGATGATGATATAACATTTTCACACCAAATGCAACTTTTTATTCTTTACAAACACTGCCCCGTTAAATTATAATAAAATACGATAAAAATATGTATAAAGACCACACCTGTTTTAAAGGAGGACTTAAATGATTAAAGAAGAATACACACTTTATCCACTGAAATCGATAAGGATGACTGACCCCTATCTTGAAAATGCCTTCGAAAAGGAAGTAAGGTATCTTACCTCTCTCGATCCCGAGCGGCTTTTGGCAGGCTTTTACGAGACAGCAGGCATAGAAAAGAAGGACCTTAAAAGGTACGGCGGCTGGGAAGAACTGCTTATAGCAGGCCACACCTTGGGGCATTATCTGGCTGCATGTGTATATGCATACGAATCAGCCAACTCATCTTCGCCCCAGAAATACAAGCTCATCTCCATCATTAAGGCTGTCATAAACGGACTAAAAGAATGCCAGGATACACTCGGTACCGGCTTTATATTCGGTGCGGTGATACAGGACAAAGATAATATCGAGCTCCAGTTTGACATGGTGGAGCAAGGCAAAACGGATATATTTAAAGAATCCTGGGTACCGTGGTATACCCTCCACAAAATATACGAAGGCCTTCTTGCAGTAGCAAAAATGCCCGACCACCCCGAATTAAGCGAAAAAGCCGTATCCATCCTTTCCTCACTTTCAGACTGGAGTTATAACAGGATATCAAAATGGGATGAAAAGACACATCGTCAGGTGCTCGATATCGAATACGGCGGAATGAACGACGTACTTTTCGACACATATACATTTACTAAGAAAAAAGAGCATTTGGATGCCGCATGGGCTTTTGTGGATAGACAATTATATGACCGCATGATAAATGCAAAACCCGGCGATAACGTATTGAACAACACTCATGCCAATACCACGATCCCCAAGTTTGTAGGTGCGATGCAGGGATATTTTGTTACCGGTGATGGGTATCTCCTTAAGGCCGGTGAAGCATTCTGGAAGCTCGTAACAGAGCTCCACACCTATATCACCGGCGGCAACAGCGAATGGGAGCATTTCGGACTTGACAGTGTACTTGACAAGGAGCGCACCAACTGCAACTGTGAGACCTGCAACGTATATAACATGCTGAAGCTCACCATGCTCCTCTTCAGGGCTACCGGAGAAAAGAAATACCTAGACTGGTACGAAAATGCCTTTATCAACCAGATACTCTCCTCACAGAATCCCGATACGGGCATGACCACATATTTCCAGGCCATGGCTACCGGATATTTTAAGACCTACGGCAACCCTACAGATAAATTCTGGTGCTGTACGGGTACAGGTATGGAGAACTTCTCCAAGCTCGGCGAAAGCTTCTACATAAAAGCAGGGGACAGCGTGATCATAAATCAGTATTTCTCTTCAGTACTGTACGGCGAGGGCTTCACTCTCACCATGGAGAGCTGCCTGCCCGAAGAAAACTTCGTAACCATCACGGTAAACGGATGCTGTGACAAGAATCTGATGCTGAGGATCCCCGACTGGGTAGCAGGAGAAATGAAGGTGGATTATACAGGCAGAAGCTTCACACCTGATGATAAGTTCGCTGTGATAGAAGGACCTTTTATGGATGACACCGTGATCACGGTTAAGATGCCTATGGAAATTAAGGCATATAATCTTCCGGACAACAAGAACAGCTATGCATTTAAGTACGGTCCGGTAGTACTCTCAGCTAAGCTCGGTTCCGACAATATGGAGACCACGATGACCGGCGTAGCTGTCACCATCCCCAAGGAGAAGCTCATCCCCGTCGACATGGTAAGCTCCGGCACCGACACGATAAAGGTAAATGAAGGTTCTGTAGAAGACTTCATCACTAACATCAATGATCACATGGAGCGGAACGACACGGATGAATTAAGCTTCACATTAAAGGATACCGATGCAAACCTTATATATGTAACCCATTATAAGCAGCACAAGGAACGTTACGGACTGTATTTTGAGTTCACAGACTAAACCATCTTTCCTATATAAAAGAACCGGGCCTCTCATTCAGGTCCGGTTCTTTTTAAGTATTTATTTTCTTGTGATACGTATCTTAGCTTTTGTATCAGAGCCTGTACCGGTGATCGATACCACTTCGATCTCGTATCCGAAGTCATCTCCGTAGTCCATTAAGCCGTCTTTAAAGAATTCGGAATATTTCTCCAAAGTAAACTTGTCGCCTGCCTGGAAGAAATCTTCCTTGGCTATCATTGTTCTCAAGTTTTGTCTATCTGTAAATGTGTTATCCGCTCCCGCTTGGATAAGTTCAATATTAAATCTACCATCCGGCTTATAATCATTGGCAAAATGGATAGTACCTATAGGCGTAGGATCTACATCGGGATAATCGGAATTTTGGTAATCTCTCCTTTCCATCATAGCATCAACATGGTATATCCTTACACCCTCAAAATCATTAATGCCATATCTGACCGAATCATATTTATTTACTCCTGTTGAGGCATACAGATCCACCATCATATACTCAGAGAACGGAGGTTTATGCTTGTCTCCTGCTACAGGTATCACTATCGCATCTCCTGTATCGGATAAAGTTCCTATCTCTATCTCTTTTGACTCTCCTTTTTTTAGCCCTGTGACTACCTCAGGCTCTATCCAGCCCACAGCATACTTTGAATACGCATTCCAGTCGCCTGCGTTATCCGACTGCATATCATATCCGCCTACAGCATCAATCCCGCTGTATGTTACATCATAATAATCTATCAGACCAAGTCCATGACCGAATTCATGGGCAAGTGTACCTGCTTCTCTCTCACTTAAAAACATCGAATTAAGATTAACTACGCAGTTTATTCCGGGCTTCTTAACAGTTCCTGCAAATTCCATTCCATATGTACTTCTATAATTCGCACCACCTCCAAAACTGCCCATGCTATAACCGTCTCTAGTTGACATATCTCCGAAATTTATAAACATGATATGGTCAAAATATCCGTTTTTGTCAGGATCAAACATAGGAAAATCAACATCAGGATACTTCTTATACAGCCATGCCAATACTTCATCGATAAATTCCTTTGAAATTGAACGTTCTTCCATGTCATCAAAGTTATATGGTGCAGTATACCAGTCTGTATAATATGATTCAAGCTGAAGCGTGCCATATGAAGCTATATCAAAATACTCACTTAATGAAAAACCGTTTTCACCGCTTTCGGAATAATCTATGATCTTTTCACCGAGCTTTGCAGCTTTTCCGAGATTTTTCTTAAGCAAATTGAGATTTTTATCATTAGCCTGCTTTTTATCATCCTTCCAGACGATGGGTATAATGAGAACATTCTTCTTACCTGATGCGTTAGGAAAAGCATAAGGAATAAGGTCATGCAGGGTTTTGGCACCTTCATAGACTTCAAGAACATTAAAAGGCACATCATATTTATCATTACCAAGAGTAACTGTCAAAGTAGTACCTTCTTTAACTTTCCCGCCTTTTCTTTTGTATTCTTTTCCTTTCGAGTCCTTCAGCTCTCCTATCTTATAGTAATCTCCAAAAGAAGCTGATGCCGAATAAGGCCATACAGCATAAAAATCGTTTATATCCAACGGGATTTCATTCTTGTCATTATCTAGATCGGGCAATGCTAACAAATGAAAGAATCCCTGTCTTTCGTACGGTTTATATATTTCCTTACTCTCATCATATAACTCACCGGACAGATATGCAGGATAAGAAAGCGGAGACAGTATAAGCTTCCTAAACCTGGTACATTCCTTGGCCGGAGTATATTTTATGATAATATCACTTACTACAATATCATCAGTATTACCCTTTTCATGTTCAGCTTCATATTCAGGTGATTTGAAACCTATACCTGCAAAATTAGCTTCAAACGCACCCATATTTATTCCGTCATAATCGTAATCGTAAGCATATCTCCCTTGACCGCAGCTGAATATCATCCTGTCTATTGTTTTAGGGTGCATATCGAAATCTATGTTAAATCCGACAAATATGTCTAACCAATTTGCTGAGGAACCGTTCGATCTTACCACCGGACGCACATTATATATTTTTCCAAATCCGTCCGTCATTATCAGCCTTCCCTTTTTATGAAGGATAACGCAGTCTTTCTTAACATCTATATCTTCGCCCCAAAAGCTGATCTTTTCTCCGTTGGGTCCTTTAGTTTCAAAGTATATGGAGCCGTCTTTCTTCTTCTTTACACTTTTTGTATCAATATTCTTAAATGCATTCCATGTTTTTAATTTTGATTCGTCTACCAGTGGTTCAACATCTTTAAATCCGTGAGCCAGATCCAAATCTTCCAATTTATAATAGTCCGATTTTAAAAAACCATCTTCCTTTCCATTGGCCATAATAGGATAAACATACACACCCCCACCGACTTTAAGCTTCGCATACGTATCCTTGATCACCTCTTCATAGTCTTTAACCGGGCAGCCACGCCAATATAAAAATTCTACCCTGTATTTTACGGCACCTTTTACAGCTTTCCATACAACCACACCATTAGCACCCAAGGATACAATATTATCTGCCGGCTGCATATATTTTATTTTTTTAAGATCCGAGGTGTATTTTTTCAATGCCTTTGATACCGACTTCTTTGATTTGGCGGCATTGATCTTTTTTATGCCCGCTTCTTTTACGGATTTCAAATTCTTATAATTTGCTTCGGTATACGCCTTCGTATCAGCCAGTGAATTATATGTTTTTACCAGACTGTTTTCGGCTTTTTGTCTTGCATTTTTAAGTGCGGTACTTGCAGCATACGCATTGCTACCGTCTGCAAGACATGTGAACATACCTGTCACCAGTACTATGGCAAGTATAAACGTTATAACTTTTCTCATCTGTTTCATAATACGCCTCCGGGTTACATTGATATAACATGATTTTACTACTTTCACACAAAAAAATCAATAAAAGAAGGCCTTGCGGCCTTCTTTTAAAAGCATCAGTAAAACATAGCCGGTCTTGTAGCTGCTATCATGTCTTTTACGAGACTTCTGATCTCTTTCTCCGTGGCATGTGCGCCCAGTGTTACGGGGTCTTCCATAAAACTCTTTACCACCTGCTCGATGTCTCCGGTTTTGGAGGCTTCAAGTATACGTTCGTGGTTCCTTATATGAGGCATTACAAGTGCCTTGACGTTTTCCGGCATCTCTCCGGCGTAGACCGGTCTTATGGAGTCCAGGCCAAACAATGCATTCGTCTCTACTACGGCGTCCTTTGGCAGATTAGGTATCTGCAGTGCATAGTTGGGGATATTCACGTTGCTGACTATCCGCATGAGACCGCACAGAGCCTTTATCAGAAGTATACCTTCCTCTCCTGTCGGGATCAGTTCTATCTGCTCTTCGCCTCTTACAAGGCGTCCCGATCTCTCCAGTCTGTTTTTGAGGTCATCCTTTCTCCATTTGACACTCGTAAGGTCAAATCCCCAGCTTCTTACCGTCTCGGGATCCTTAAGATACATATCTCCCGGCATAAATTCAGCCAGATGCCTGTCCCCTGCTGCAGCTATAAGGCCGAATTTGTTAAACAGGTCCATCTTTACTCTATGTTTGCAGGCAAAACAAGCATTTGCCCAATTGGCATCTCTCTCGTCAAGTCCTTCTTCAAAATGCTCCGCCACATATTCCCTGTACACCGGGAATATATCGATGCCCTTATAGGAAGCCCGGTCAAACCATGTGAAATGGTTTATACCCATTACATTTACTTCTATCTCATGCCTGTCGATCTTGTCTATGCCGAGTTTTTCCGCTACGATCTGTGCCAGGATCTTTTCTGTACCGAACACCTCATGGCAGCATCCGAAAGCCTTGATCCTCGGAAATGCATCATACATCGCCTTTACACAGAGTGACATCGGATTGGTGTAATTGATGACCCAGGCGTCGGGACAGTATCTCTCTATCTGTCTTGCGTAGTCCTCAAATACAGGAAGCGTCCTGAGTGCCCTTATCATACCGCCGGGACCTGCAGTATCTCCTACAGACTGATATATCTTCAGTCTCTCAGGCATATGGACATCAGTCTCCATCTCATCAAAGGTGCCCGGCAGGATGGAGATCACTACGAAGTCAGCACCGCTTAATGCATCCTTCACTGTGTCAGCCACTACGTAGTCCCATTTACCTACTGCTTCTTTTCTCTGCTTTATGCTGTTTCCTATGATCTCGTTGGCACGGGCAGCATTTTTATCTATATCATAGAGTCTGATGGTTCCGGACAGTTGCTTTTCCAATGCCAGATCCGTCATAAACGTCCAAGCCCAGCCTCTTGAGCCTCCGCCTATATAAGCAATCTTTATATCCTCGACATAATCATTTGTGTATCGCATTTTTTATTTCTCCCGTTTATTATTTGTTTTAAGATCCTTCGCGTACGCTCAGGATGACAGTTTTTTCTGATCCGTCACTAACGTTTAGGATGACAGTTTTTTCTGATCCGTCACTAATGCATGGGATGACATCACATTTCCATGCAGGTCGGTCACAACCTTTTCGTTCGTGCAGGTGCTAAATATCTTTTTGCCGTTTATGTATGCTTCGCTGCCGCTCTTGCCCGTGCGGATACAGTATATATCATCGCCGAGCAACTGCTCGTATTCACAGGTACTCCCCTGCATGCATCCCCACAGGATGGTGTTTTCCTTTCTCCTTACCCCATGCATCGCCGCTATATACTCTATGGCAGAGAGCATGGCCGGACCATAGCCGTCCTGACCGCCGCTGTCGGCATTTATCGACGGTCTGCCGGTAAAAGGATCGTATTGCTGCACAAATATGCAGTCTATGCCGATGGCTTCCAACAGTTTTCGCCCGAGATACGGGATGAGACTGTCATAGCCGTAATCCTCCAGGGCCTTTATCGCACGCTGATAAGTCAGTGCCTCACACTGCCCGCTCCAGTTGTTGGTCGGAATGTTTCTGAAAAGCGGGTCGCTCACCGAAACGGAAGGCAGAGGCATATATGTCATGAATTCATCTTTATTCAGCAGATGTTTTTCCACAAATGCCGAAGCCATGTCCCGGTCGATACTCCCCCAGTACATGGCCCTTAAGGTATTGTGGCAGATGACTTTCTGCTTTTTATGCCTGATGTCTCTGTCAAAGCAGATGCCTGCTTCTTCATCCCAGAGGTATTCCCTGATCTTGTCTTTTACTGCCGCGGCTTTTTGTGCCCAGCTTTTACCGGTATCTTCCAAGCCTTTTATATATGCTATTTTTTTCAGCGTATCCCTGCATGAATAAGAATAGCTCATCACGTCTACTGACGCCATGGGGACTATATCGCAGCCGGCAGGCGGTATCTCCCCGGACCAGTCATTTGGAGCATCGCCGTATCTTAGGGCGTTATCTTCGCCTGTATCGTATTTACACCATGACTCTAAGCATCCGTCGCCGTCTGAGTCACGATATTTCCACAGGTATTCATCAAATCGTTCCAGGCACTCGTACAGTCTGTCAAGATATTCCTCTCCCGGTCGGGCCAGATAATACATATCGAGTGCCGGGTCCGGAAAACAAAAGCCCTGCAATTTGTTATACTGCGGCGTCACTTTGCCGTCTATAAGAGCTATGCTTCCCGGAAGCCTGCCGTCGTCTCTCTGGTGCTCCATAAACATCAATTGGTTATTGAGGGCTACGTTCATATTCTTTTTGGCATACATCCTTCCGCCCATGGGCTGGGTTTCAAGCCAGATTTTTTCGTATCCGCCGCCCTCGACCAAGACATCCCTGCCTTCAAAGGATACAATGTTTTTTTCGCATTTTTTTATAGCTGTATCAAACAGTCTGTCTTCCAGTTCATCTGAGGAACTGAAATGCACATCCGAAAAAGTTATCATTTAGCACCGCTCCTGTCAGTCTGCCGCAGCTTCTATCATAGCCTTTTGTTTATCTTTTAACGCTGCGATGATCACCAGTCTTTTCATATTTTACTATACCTTTCTGCCCCTTGTTAGGTTTCATCTGCTTCTAATTCCTTATATTTCTGTAAGAATTTTATGAATATCCAAGCCAAAATCAGAAGAACTGCACACTCTATTGCCACAAAGATCAACTCTTTTTTTATATTTATCACATCAATATACAGATCAGGATTTGTCATATCTCCACTGATTATCATCTCATAATCCTGCAGTGCTGCCTTATTTACACTTTGAAGCAGTTGATCTTGTTCTTCATCGCTAAGCCTTTTGATCTTACCTATCAGTGCATACTTTTTATCACCTTTAAAATCCAATGCCTCCGAAGGTTTCTTATATAAGGTCACGCCCTTCCAATAAGCTATATCGGCTGTAGGGATACGAACATGTAAATATTTATCCTCGCCGATCCGTAAAAGATAATAGTTCTCGCTAAAGTATTTCATATAATACATGCTTTTAATATCAAATACGCTTATTACACTGTCAAATCTTACTTTTACGGTTTTATCTTCCTTGAGTGCAGGAGAATGGATATCTTCTACATTATCGCAAAAGTAATATCCGAATATCTCCGATATTGTCGGGATAGCAAAAAAGACTAGCACCAAAGCTGCTATTATGCCAATAACAGACATTTTTATTATCTGATCCTTCTTAGTCATGGCAATTCCCCCAGCCAATTAATAATCCGTTTTTACAGTATCCGGGTTATACATTTCTTTAAACATAAGTTCACCTTCATTTATGTCTTCTTCTGTAGTCTTCCTGTATTGGTGCCAGCATATCGTCACAATCCATCATTTCTTCCATTTCTATAGCGGATCTAGCCTTTTTAGCACAGCTTACCATCTTTGACATCACTTTAAAGTTAAGTTCTGTTCCGGCGCTGTCGCATTCATATCTGACCGCCCTGTTCTTTGCGACACCGAATCTTCCTGCCACCTCTACTGCATCGATATTGGCTCCCAGGAAAACAAACTCCCAATGATACTTCTTTTTCTTTTCTTCCACCAGCTTCTTTACCTTTGAATAGGTGTATTCCTTACTGGCATTTTCCATACCGTCCGTTGTGATGATGAACAGTGTTTTCTCAGGTCTTTGATCTGCAGGCATATTCTTATGGACATTCCCGATATGATGGATTGTTCCGCCCACTGCATCGAGTAACGCCGTACAGCCTCTCACATAGTAATCACTGTTCGTGATCGGTTTTACATCATACAGATCCTTTCTGTCATGCAGAACCTCAATCTTATCATCAAATAAAACCGTTGAGAGCACAGCTTCTCCCTCTTCTTTTTTCTGCCTCTCAAGCATCGAGTTGTAACCACCGATGGTATCCCTTTCAAGTCCTCCCATCGAACCGCTCCTGTCAAGAATGAAAACAATCTCAGTTAAACCTTTCTTCATATACTTATCCTCACTTTCATAATATGTATTGCTCCCTCACATTCGTTCGGTTGCTTTTTCTTTGTTGCGAGATAAGTATAATGTATTGCAAAAGGTTAATGGTCGCTTTGCAAGCGACATTGTTTATGCTCCCAAAAGCGGCTGGTTATGCTCAAAAAGAGCAAGATTTATGGTATAATGATCATATATATCATGTTCGATAAAGTATTCGATTATCAGATCGAATTTACTGCTGGGCGAAAATGCATATCCCGCTCTCCCGATAAAATCCTTTGTTTCATCAAGATTAAGTTTTAACGCTAAAGCAAATGCTACTGCCGTTATCTTTTTGGGCTGGTATTCCGGATTGCTCCGTATCTTGGAAAAAAGTTTTCTGTCCACATTTGCTCTTTTATACACTTCTGTATCGGTATACCCTCTGTCATCTATCTGCTTAAGTAACGTCTCCTGCCATGTATCGCCTAAGTGACTGACTCTGTCCATTAGGGTATCTGCTGCCGATGTTTCCTTTATGGAACCTTTCCCGGCTTTTTCCTTTGAGAACTTATGAAATATATTCAGCTTCTGTGCGAACGAATGTGTCTGCTTCAGATCTTCTTTAAAGCTTGGAGCTTCATTATATATTGGCTCATCCGTATAGCTTGACTCAGCCTCATAGCAGACTTCCTCATCGACCTGCTCCGATACATAGCGCTCATCTATATATTCCTCTATATCGGAATACATATCTCCGGATAATGTGAAAGGCTTTTTATCAACAACCAGGATGATCTCCATATCATTTTCAAGCAGGAAGTCCCTGACCGTCACTACAGCTGCCTTTACTGCTTCATCCTCAGAGTATCCGGACTTTCCCTCAGGTACAAGAGGCAATGCTATGCTCTTACATCCGCTCTTTACCGCATACTTTAGGCTGTTTTCGTAGCATCTTTTCAGTGCATCATACTCTCCGCCGGCGCACTCATAGCCGCCTGTATCCGCGATATAATCGGCCTTAACATTACTAATATCATCCCTTATTATCTGAAACGGCATAGACTACCTCCATATCTGTGACAAGGGGACGGTTCTCCTGTCACACTTTTTACCATTTATAATATAATAAAAATAACGATAAAAGTCAAAGCCCCCGGCGTAAATTCCGGGGGATGTTATCATTTTATATTGCAATCTTAAGTCCCAATGCTTCAGCCTGAGTACAGAATTCCTTTTCACTTATTTGCATTTTATCTGCAGCTTTCTTTATGGTCATATCTCCATCATTTATAAGTTCTACAAATGTTTCTATCTTTCCTTCTATCTTTCCTTCTATCTTTCCTTCATCTCTTCCGTCCTGTATCAGATCTGTTATAGCCTTACACATATCAAGTTCCCCTCCTTCATTATCTTTATTATTTTGCATGTATTCTTTTAATTCCTTGGACGTAACCATCTCACTGACAACCTCTATACTCTCACGATCGAAGATTTTCTGAGTGTCCACATACTCCTTAAAAGCTATCTTGTCATTTCTTTTCCGGTAAAGATTAATAACATCTTTAACATCCCTGTTGTGAAATATCTCATCTCCATTTGACACTGTATCAATGTTTACGATATTTAGCTTAAAATCAGCTGCTATCTCTCTCATTTCTTCGCAATCTGAAAAATCAATCAGTTCATGCAGGCTCTCTGCCCCATCCCAGGGTTCACTGTTCCAATAAAGTACCAACGTAGATACAGGTCTCAACCGGTCGGACTTTTTAAAAAGATACATGTATTCTCCGGATGTCAACGTCTTGTTTTCTAATGATATCTCCATCTTTTTCCGGCCTTTCATTGTCCTTAGCACATCTCTGTTCTTCTTAATGATCTCACTGACCTGCCTGTCATATTCCATGACTTCTCTTAAAAGTACCCTGACTATCATGCTATAGTCGATGCTTAGCTGATTTTCGGCTATTAAAATAGCTAACCGCTCACCATTCCCGGTTCTGGCCATTACTATATCAGCCGTCTTCTTTGATTTCAGCCCTTTGTTTACTGCCAAACCTATGGGACTTATCTCCTCAAGTTCGTCCCATTTGATCACTTGTCTGCCTTTAAATGCCAGACCGTTCCAGATATCAGCAAAACGCTTGGTATCTCTGAAAAATTTCATCTGAGTAATATCCTGTTTACCCATGTGCCTCCTTTTCTGCGTGAATACAGAAACATAGACATGAGTATACTACTATCGATATCCTCTGTCCCTGCTTCACCACTCTTTAGTTTTTTAAGCAGGGAATAAATACAGATCATCCGGGTCAAACTGATGCAGAAACGGCAATTCTCTCAACAAATGAATCAATAAGCAAAATCAAATCTCAATAACCAATAATCAAATAGAATAATATCAAATACACTAAATCAGAATATACCGAGGTTTCCGCACCATACGGAATAAATGCAGCATGCTGCAAAAAGTTTATTAACTGCTTATAAGGTTATATTATCATGTG
>JAFRSU010000094.1 GCA_017427415.1 Lachnospiraceae bacterium
GTCGGACTCGAGTAAGGGAAGTACCACCTGTGTCTCGGGATCGCCGAAACGGCAGTTGTATTCAACAACCTTAGGTCCCTTGGGAGTGATCATAAGTCCGAAGTAGAGGCAGCCCTTAAAGGTACGGCCCTCAGCGTTCATAGCCTTGATGGTGGGAAGGAAGATCTTTTCCATACATTCCTTAGCTACTTCGTCGGTATAGTAGGGGTTGGGCGCTACTGTACCCATACCGCCGGTATTTAATCCTTCGTCGTTATCATGTGCACGCTTGTGATCCATGGAAGAGATCATAGGGATCACGACATTGCCGTCGGTGAAGGAGAGTACGGTTACCTCAGGCCCGGTCATGAATTCTTCGATGACAACCTTGGTGCCGCTTGCACCGAACTTACCGCCATCCATCATTTCCTTTACGGCTTCTATGGCTTCGTCCAGGGTTTCAGCGATGATAACACCCTTGCCGAGAGCCAATCCGTCAGCCTTTATAACGATGGGCATCTCCTGAGTCTTAAGATACTCTATAGCCTTTGCAGACTCGGTAAATACCTCGTAGGCTGCAGTAGGGATGTTGTATTTCTTCATGAGGTCCTTTGAAAAACTCTTGCTGCTCTCAATGATAGCGGCGTTCTTCTTAGGTCCGAAGCACTTAAAGCCTGCCTCGTTTAAGGCATCTACAGTACCTGCTGCTAAGGGATCATCGGGTGCTACGATCACGAAATCTATTTTAGTTTCTTTACAGAAGTCTACAATTTTCTGGGTTTCCATAACGCCGATACTTACACATTCGGCATCTGCTGCTATGCCGCCGTTTCCGGGAAGGCAGTATACCTTTCCTACTAAGGGACTTTTCTTTATAGCTTTAATGATGGCGTGCTCTCTGCCGCCCGAGCCGATAACGGCTACTGTCTGCTGTGACATTTTTTTCTCCTCTCAACCGTGAAGTCCCTTGGACTGACGGATCATATCCTCTACTACGATATCATAAATCTCGCCGATGGAAGCACAGTACTCGAGTAACTTCCAGGGCTCATTTGTATGGAAATGTACCTTAATAAGGTCTTCATCGCCAACTGCCAAGAGACAGTCGCCTACTAAATTTGCGGTGATGTAATCAGAGATAACGTCCTCATCTAAGTCGTGTCCTTCGATAAGAAGCTGTGTGTCGTAACGAAATTCGATTTCTTCTGCCATAGTATTGTCCTTTCTTTGTAACAATGGGATAAGCCCACTCCACCGTTACACCATGGAGCCGTGTCAAACGCTCCTTGGAAGCATTTGATGTGGGACGGTTAGTGTGTGAATCCCGGGTTAATATTCATTCTGTGCGCCGGAAGGGCATGGGTGTTCTCTGCCACACAAATAAATTATGCCTTCAAGGCTAAATCTTTATATAGTCCGTATTTCTTCCCGATAGAATATACAAACTCTTCCTTAGCGATCATTTGTTGTATTTCTTCATCCGTAGCCCATTTGACATCTACCGTCTCTGTCGGCTGTAAAACAATGTCTTTTATATCAACATCCTTTTTCAAAACATAGATATCCTGAAAATAGTTTTTATGGGCATAAGTAGCGATAAGCTTTAATTCATCCTCGGTTGCAGATATTCCTGTTTCTTCAAAAAGCTCACGGACAGCTGACTTTGCAGTAGTTTCCCCTGCCAGGGTTCCACCACCGGTAAACTCCCACTGATTTCCGGCTTTTTTATCGGGATGCCTTTTTGTGGTCAGGAACTTTCCTTCCGAATTAACAACCCAGACCTCACAGCAAACATAATACTCGCCATCCTCAAACTTATCTCCACGAAGATGAGTGCGACCCAAAGGTTTCCTGTCCGAATCATATAAATCCCAGTACTCCATAATACCTCCTCTATAATGTGACAGCAGAACCGTCCCCTTGTCACATCAGACGTTAAGCACACTCTCAACCGGAGCTTCGTAGATCCTGTCAAGTACGGGCTGAACAAAGTCTTTTAAGAATTCCTCAACCTGGGATTCGGAACGTCCTGTGTACTTTGCGGGATCAAGGTTTGCGCGAAGCTCTTCATCGCTGAGCTTGAATGCAGGGTCTGCTGCGATACGGTCGATAAGGTCGCAGGGCTTACCCTCAAGCTTAACACCTGCGGCTGCAGCATGTGAGTGAACACGAAGTCTTTCGTGGAGTTCCTGACGGTCGCCGCCACGCTTAACAGACTCCATCATGATGTTTTCTGTAGCCATGTAAGGCAGCTTCTCCATAACTCTGCGGGTGATGACTTTGTCATATACAACAAGGCCTGAAGAGATGTTGATGTAAATATTTAATATAGCATCTACTGCAAGGAATGCCTCAGCCACGCTGATACGCTTGTTTGCAGAGTCGTCCAGGGTTCTTTCGAACATCTGAGTAGCGGCTGTCATGGCAGGATTGAGTGAATCTATGATCACATAACGGGCAAGTGCATCGATACGCTCGCTTCTCATAGGATTTCTCTTGTAAGGCATAGCGGATGAGCCGATCTGAGTGCTCTCAAAAGGTTCCTCCATTTCCTCAAAGGACTGAAGAATTCTTAAATCCTGAGTGAACTTGTATGCACTCTGTGCAAAGCCGGAGAGTACATTTAAGAAGAATGAATCAAGCTTTCTTGAATATGTCTGTCCGGAAACGGGCATACATGCTTCAAATCCAAGGTCGGCTGCGATAAGTGCTTCAAGCTTCTTAACCTTTGCTTCATCATTCTCGAAGAGTTCCATGAAGCTTGCCTGTGTACCGGTGGTACCCTTTGAACCGAGGAGCTTCAATCTGCTCATCTGGAATTCCAGGTTTTCCACATCCATAAGGAGCTCGTTAAGCCACAGGGTAGCACGCTTGCCAACAGTTGTAAGCTGGGCGGGCTGGAGATGTGTATATGCTAAGCAGGGAAGTGCCTTGTACTTCTCAGCAAACTCAGCTAAGTTCTTTATAACCTGTCCCGCTTTCTTTAAAACAAGCTTTGATGCCTCGCGGAGAACGATAACGTCAGTGTTATCTGTAACATAGCAGGAGGTAGCACCAAGATGGATGATGGGCTCTGCCTTCGGGCACTGCTGTCCGTAAGCATATACATGGGACATAACATCGTGGCGGACCAGTTTTTCTCTTTCTTTAGCTACATCGAAGTTGATGTCGGTTGCGTGAGCTTCAAGTTCGGCTATCTGCTCATCTGTGATGTTGAGTCCTAATCTCTGCTCGGATCTTGCAAGAGAGATCCAAAGCTTTCTCCATGTGCGGAATTTGAATTCTTCGCTGAATATATACTGCATATCGTCGCTTGCATAACGTGTTGAGAGCGGGGATATGTATTTTGTTCTGTCTTCGGACATTGTTTTTCTCCTTATTGTTTTTTGCCCTCCCCTTGAGGGGAGGGTGTCCCGGAGGGACGGGTGAGGTGTTAAGCCTCACTTAGTTGCTTGGCTACAATCTCTGTGGCTTGAGGAAGTATTATCCATTCGGCCTGTTCCATGACTCTTTTCTGGAGTACCTCGGGTGTGTCCCCGTCGAGTACATCCACAGCTTTTTGCAGGATGATCTTTCCGCCGTCGGTCACTTCATTTACGAAATGAACGGTAGCACCGGTTACTTTTACGCCATAGTTTAATACTGCCTCGTGTACATGCAGCCCGTAAAATCCGTCTCCGCAGAAGGAGGGGATAAGAGCAGGATGGACATTTATGATCCTGTCGGGATACTGCTTTACAAAGTCTGCCGAAAGTACCAGCATAAAGCCGGCCAGGATTATCATCTGTATCCCGTTCTCGTCGAGAGTCTTTTTAAGATCTGCCTCAAACGAAGGCTTATCGGGATATTTTTTCCTTTCGACAACTACTGACTTGATACCTGCTTTTGCAGCACGCTCCAAAGCAAATACTCCGGGCTTACTCGCAACTACCAGAGCAATCTCTCCGTGCGGGATCTTTCCTGCTTTTTCAGCATCTATCAAAGCCTGAAGGTTTGTGCCGCCACCGGAAACGAGGACGGCGATCTTTGTTTTTGGCATGTGGATATCCTTTCGTGATATTTTGCTTTATAGTAACTCTACGCCTTCGATGCCTTCTGCCAGCTCACCAATGACATATGCGTCGATGTCGTTTGCCTTTAAGGTCTCGATAGCCTTATCTACATTCTCGGGAGCTACGATGACACTCATGCCGACGCCCATGTTGAAGGTGTTGAACATGTCATGCTCATTGATGTTGCCTTCTTTTGCTAAAAGCTTAAAGATAGGAAGTACGCGGACGTCGTCTTTTTTAATACGTGCGCCAAGGCCTTTTTTGATGCTTCTCGGGATATTCTCGTAGAAGCCGCCGCCTGTGATATGGGAGATACCCTTAACCTCTACCTGCTTTAAGAGCTCTAAGATAGGCTTAACATAAATCCTGGTAGGTGTTAGGAGTGTCTCGCCGAGGCCCTTGCCGCCAAGCTCGGGGATCGGAATGTACAGGTCTGTATGGTCAATGTTAAATACTTTACGAACTAAGGAGAAACCGTTGGAATGAACACCGGTGGAAGGAAGTGCGATAACAACGTCGCCTGCTTTCTGCTTTGCGGTGTCAACTACTTTTTCCTTGTCTACGATACCTACGGAGAAGCCTGCGAGGTCGTATTCTTCTGCGGGCATGAGACCGGGATGCTCCGCTGTTTCGCCGCCGATAAGTGCACAGCCTGCCTGAACACAGCCTTCAGCTACGCCTGATACGATAGCGGCGATCTTCTCGGGGATATTTTTGCCGCATGCGATATAGTCAAGGAAGAACATGGGACGTGCGCCGCAGCAGATGATGTCGTTAACACACATTGCCACGCAGTCGATACCGACGGTATCATGCTTATCCATAAGGAAAGCGATCTTGATCTTGGTGCCTACACCGTCTGTGCCGCTGACGAGCACGGGCTCCTTCATGCCGGCCATATCCGGTACAAAGAGTCCTCCGAAGCCTCCGATATCGGGTGTGCTTTCGGATGTTTTGGTCCTGGCGATGCTGCTCTTCATGAGCTCCACTGCCTTGTAGCCTGCGGTGATGTCAACGCCGGCAGCCTTGTAGCTTTCGCTGAAACTGTTGTTCATGGGTTTTCCTCCATATGATTGATTTATAAAAACACCAAGAAGTTGTCATGGTCAGACCATGGCAACTTCTGTATTTGCATTTAAAACTTTTTCTGAATTGGCTTTGCGCTCTTTATCCAGTTTATCTGCAAGGGTATCATCATTAAGCGATAAGATCTCGATGGCAAGCAATGCGGCATTGGAGGAACCGTCTATGCCAACGGTCGCAACCGGTATGCCGGAGGGCATCTGTACCGTGGAAAGAAGTGCGTCCATACCGCCTAAGGAAGAAGCGTTTACCGGTATGCCGATAACGGGTATGGTGGTATTGGCTGCTATAGCGCCTGCCAAGTGTGCAGCCATCCCGGCAGCGGCTATGATAACTCCGAAGCCGTTAGCTCTGGCATTTACGGAGAAATCCCTTGCTTCTACGGGCGTCCTGTGTGCGGAAAATACATGTACCTCGTAAGGTACCTCGAATCTCTTTAAGATATCTACTGCCTTTTCGAGCTTGGGAAGATCGCTTTTGCTTCCCATGATGATGCCGACTTTTTTCATTTTGAACCTCTTACGTTAAAAAACTTCTTATATATAAGTAATTATCTGTCAAAAAAGAACAAAGACATTGTAGCATAGAGTTTGTGGCAAGTCAATATGGGGAAATTGACAAAATACAAATTACTTGACGGATTATTGTTGACTATATAACACGGTGGTGTTATAGTTGTATCAGAGAATATTGATGAAAATGTAAGGAAGGGTGATTTTTGTGAATGAAAACCTGATGAGGATAATAAAAAACAACAGGATATCGTTGTATAAACTAAGCATGGAAACAGGACTCCCATACACTACGCTATGCAGGCTGAAGCAGGGCATAATGGACATTAATAAGTGTTCGTGTGAGGTTTTATACCGTCTGGCTCTGTTTTTTGACTGCAATATGGAAGAACTGCTCAATCCAATACAGTATCTGTCTAATATAAAAGGAACATACAGGGGATATAATTACTCTTGGAAGGCAGAAAAAGATAAGGACATATTCGTTGTAAAAAAAGGGAACGAAACAATCATCACCGATTATGATAATGCCATGACCAACAGAAAATACTATAAATCATTAAAGGCATTTGCTGAAATGGAAATAGATGCATACATAATGAAGAAGGAGGCGGATGAGTTATGCAGAAATATCGTCTGATGCACAGGAATACAATATGCGGAAATATATTATTTGATGAGCAGAACGGCAATATCCTCTCATATAGCGATATGGGATCGGGCGAGTCGCCTTTTTTGGGTAATGCTGACGAGCGGCGTATCAAGTCGTGGTGGAAGACAAGGGCTGTCCCTGCTTCACGTTCTATAATACAGAAATTGCTTAATGGTCCGGACGGGATCACCGCAGAACAGTATCTGGAGAAAAATCTGGCATTGAGTATAACCGACAGCTATTGGATATGTCCGTGTGATCTTGATATAGAATATGAAAAGGTCCGGTTCGGGAATCTGTCGACATTTAACGAAGGAAAAATCCCGTACCACAATGTTACTTCGTATGATCCGAATGCCTCTTTAGGCGGGCAGATGGAAAAATACTGGGATCTTTCGGGGAATACTCCGGTGCTGGTTAAGGAATGCTATAAATATTTTGGGCAGCAGGCTGTAAATGAGGTGTTTGCCAGCAGAATCCATGAGTTTCTCGGCACAGGGACAGCATATACGGCATATACTGCTTCAAAAACCGAAGACAACGGAATGGTCTGCAGATGTGATGCTTTTACCTCTGACAGGGTAGAATTGATCCCGGCTTACGAAGTGGTCGAAAGCCAAAAATGCGGTAACGATACTTCCGTATATGATCATCTGGTGAATGTGGCTGAAAGTAATGGGATAGACCGGGAAGTAATGCAGGGGTTCCTTGATTACCAAACGGCTACTGATTTTATCATCAGTAATGATGACGAGCATCTTATGAATTTCGGAGTATTGAGAGATGCTGTGACTATGAAGCTGCTGGGTCCGGCTCCGATATTTGATTCCGGAAACAGTATGTTTTACTCCGAAGGTATCAGGTGCAGGCATACAAGAGCCAGCCTTCTTGAAAGAAAGATCACCGGAGTACATAAAACGGAAGATAAAATGCTGATGCAGATAAAGAACAGAAATATCATAGATATTGAAAGGCTGCCGGAAAAGGATTATGTTATAAACTTTTATACTAAGGCCGGCATCCCTGAGGAAAAAGCAGAATGTATAGCGGATAATTATGGCTTAAAGACAGATATGTTCAGGGAGTTTCAAAGGGGTGGAAAGATAAGCGCATTTATTGAGAAGAGCAAAAAATAAGGGTTTCCTTTAGACCAGCTATTGATGGAGCTTATAATATTTCCACATTTGCTCATGATGGCGAGAGTATGTGAAAAAAAGTCTGTAAATATATAAATAATAGTGGAACTATTAGGTCTCCTAAGATAAAATATAATTATCATAGGAGGCCTATTATTATGGCAAAAGAGAAGAAACCCGTA
>JAFRSU010000095.1 GCA_017427415.1 Lachnospiraceae bacterium
TACCGTCTGCGTTAAGCTCTAATGAGAATTCCTTATCTGTTTCTTTTGCAGTATCGGGATCGCCGACGAATTTGGTATATACACCCTTATAGGTGCCGGCAGCTGCTTTGGCTTCAGCCGAAATATCTTTTTCTTCCTTTACTTCCTTTGCGGTCTTTTTTACCTCGGTAGGAGTGAGTCCCATAGGAACGAACTGATACTGGTCTTCAACGATGATTGTATTGCCTAATTCTACTACAGGCTTCCAGGGATTGATAGCTTCGCCTAATACTTCTCCGTGCTCGCCGGAGTCTGTATAGATCACTCCGTCTTCTTCCTTCCAGTTCTTGGGCTGTGCCATATACAGGAAGCCGTCCATCTCCATTACTTTGCCCGAATCAAGTGCTTCTTCAAGCTCATCGGCGGGAACATCGCCTTTTTTCTTGCCGGTGTTACAGAACATACAGCCTGTACCATCATCCTCGAAGTTTATCAGGGCACCGCCCAACATCCTGGCAAAATTATCCTCGGGCAGTGCAAGGATCTCCTCGTTTGTAGCCCAGATCATCTTGAATGTGGTCATATCCAAGATCTTTGCCGCAACTAAACTGTACATACCCTCAATATTCATAGTTTTTCCTCCGTGTATACACCTTTAACCCTCAGCTTTAAGCTGATACATAAAGGTTTTTTTATGAGGCCTTATAAACGACCTTCAATAAAAATATTTTACCTTAAAAGTCCTTGATTTTCAAGGCTTTTTTAAATATTCGGCGTAATTGGCGCACAATTAATATTTACATAACAATTATGTAAAATAAAAAAAATATAAACTCCATAAAATCGGCATAATTAATGTTTACAGATGGGAATTATATGATATAATGTAATAAGTGGTTTTATGCGCAGGTACAATAAGGATTTCTTATATCTAAATATGAAGATCGGCGGACTTAAGTATGCGGAAAACAAACAGGAAAACAACTTCAATCTTCGGTTTTTTATGTCTTATGCTTATTTGCCTTTACATGACGGCTTTTTCTTCCGGATTCGGCTCGATAAAGGCATCTGCGGCAGGGCTTTCTTTTGAACAGGAAAGTCTTACTCTGTATGAAGGCAATACATTAAGGCTTAATCTGATATATAACGGAGAAGATTATTTCCAGGACAGCGATGAATTCAGGACCGACTGGTATGCTTATTTTGAGAGCGGAGACAGTGATATAGTCAATGTTTGTTTCGATGGTACGATAGAGTGCACCGGTACCGGCAAGACCGTGATAAAGGTCTATTACGGCGGGATGACAGCGGAATGCAGTGTAAAGGTAAAGGCTAATAAGTTTAAGCTTAGCGATGAAGAACTGACACTGTACAGCGATCAGTCTAAGGACGTAAAGCTGTCCGGTATAAAGAATATAAAGGAATACGAGTATGATGTAAGATGTATCGATTATTCCGTACCGTACTATTCGGAGGATTATCCAAAGGTAGAGATAGAGGGTAAGGGTATATTCAATATCACGGCCGGCAGGAGCGGTATCTATGAGATAAGGCTTAAGGGTAAGAAAAAGGACGGGACCACTTATTCGAGAAAACTTGTACTTAATACCGTACGTACAGGGCCTGAGAGCAATGATATAAGCGTGGCTTTAGGATGCTCCAATGACCTTACCATGATCAATTCCAAGATCACATCCGTAGAGTTTCTAGGGTGGGGTGACGGTTTTGGCTATTATGAAGCAGAGAAATACGGATACGGCGGATATGTAAGTGCTGATGATAACGGTATATTTACTGCCGATACTGAAGCCGGTTTTGATACATATTCTAAATACAGGGTATATTATAAAACGGATGACGGGACAAAGCTTTATTCGGATATCACCGTGACTCCTTATTCACCCGTATATAATGAATTCGGGGACTACCTTTGGGTCGGACAGACCTATGAGCCTGATATAACAAACAGAAGATTTTCTTCAAAGATTATATGTACTTCATCCGACACATCCGTCCTTGATGTAAATGAGTCAGGATCCATAGTGCCGTTAAAGAGCGGCAATGCCACATTGACAGTGAATGTGGACGGAAAAGATTTTAAAGAGGATATATCCGTTATAGATGTGCATGTATCGGGCGGAAACAACCTGCTTACATGGCCCGGCACAAAGTTCAGCTACAAGGTGACAGGTGTGCCGGATGACCTAAAGGTCACATATAAGAGCTCCGAAAGTTCAGTAGCTTCCATATCAAAAAAAGGTAAGCTTAAGACCAAGAAGAAGGGCTTTGCCATAATCACCGTAACTGTAGGCGATACCGAGATGCATTATACGGTAAATGTGGGAGATGAGACATCGGTAAAGGCAGTGCTTTGGGCCGGTGAACAGCAGGGAGCGAAGTATGACCAGGGCAGGCGTATGGAGGACGGTTATTTTGATTGCAGCTCTCTTGCATGGAGAAGTTATGCTTTTGCGGGACTTAAGATAAAAGAGACTTCGTATGCGCCTACATCTGCTGATCTGGCCAAGTATCTTGACGAAAACGGATATACCATTGCCAAGGGTGACCTTTCACCCGAGGAGCTTCTGCCGGGTGATTTCCTGTTCTATTCGAGCGGCAGGGACAACGGCAGGTTCATGAGGATAGATCATGTGGCATTGTATTACGGTGCCGTTGATTATTATGATTATTATGATTACTGGAATGATGAATACGTATCAGGTCTTCAGGGACAGATCATACATGCCGGCACAGGAGGCGGCGGTGTATATTTCAGCCCTTACCCGCAGTACGGAGGAGCGGTGCTCATAGCAAGGATCGATACTAAAGATAAATAGTTTTGGAGGTTACAATGAGACTTAATCCCTTTTCTAAAAGAAAGAAGAAAAAGAATATTGCCGAGCGGGGGCATCGTGAACCGATCGTAGTAAAGTTCTTTAAGGAAAAGGATCCCGATAAATCCCTTCATGTAAATATAGATGAGGATGCGCAGGAGACGGATGTACAGAATACGGCAGCCGCAGAGGATGAAAATACCGTGGCTACAGGTAAAAAGGGGCATGCCCGTTTTATACCGAACGATAAGTATTTTACCGTAACCGTTTATGCGTTTATAGCTTTGGCTGCACTTATACTTTTTACCATACTTATTTCCAATATAGTACCGGTAATGGGTGCGGTAAGCAGGTTTATAAGTGTGCTTTCTCCGTTTATCATAGGCGGTATCATCGCATTTATACTTACTCCCATTGTCAACTTCGTAGATGAGGCATTTTTCGAGAAGGTATGTAAGATCAAAAAAGCCAAGCTGAGAGCCGGTCTGTCCATCACGGTCACTTTTGCCATATTTTTCGGACTTATCGTGCTCTCCATAGTAAAGCTGGCGCCGGAGATCGGAGAGAGTATTGCCAATCTACTTGAAAAATCAAAGACCTTCGGACCGAAGCTCGGAGAGAAGCTCAACGGTCTTTTGGAAAGCCTTAAAAACACATTCCCTTCAATCGATATCGATACTGTAAAAGACAAGATCAATGAGGCGCTTCCTTCGGTATTCTCGAAGTCAAGCGATCTTATCATGAGCTTTATACCCAAGATCTTCAGTACTTCGTACAACATACTTCATGTATTTATTGATATCCTTCTTGCCATGGCCATCTCCATTTATATGGTATGCGATAAGAGAAGGATCGCTCATGCGGCTACCAAGATGGTATACTGCATCATGAAGCCTAAGACAGCTGGCGGATTTATAGAAAATGCAAAGGAAAGCTTCCAGATATTTACCGGATTTATCATCGGTAAGGCTATAGACTCACTTATCATCGGAATACTTACATTTATCATCCTTAACATATTCCATCTTAAGTACGGTCTGCTTGTAGCCGTTATCGTAGGAGTTACCAACATGATACCGTTCTTCGGACCGTTTATCGGTGCAATACCCGGTATACTTCTGTACTTATGTATAGAACCGGTGGATGCAGTGATATTTGCAGGTATCATCCTTGCACTCCAGCAGTTTGACGGATGGATCTTAGGACCCATGATACTGGGTGATTCGACAGGTATCAGACCGATATGGGTTATATTCGGTATTACCGTCGGAGGAGCATATTTCGGGTTTGCCGGTATGTTCCTGGGAGTTCCTGTTACAGCGGTTATCGTATATCTGGTAAATAAATATGTAGACAAGAAACTGAACGAAAAGCACATAGAGGTTCAATAGTTTATGGATAGCGAACTGATATTACAGAATTATCAGGCCGAAGAAAATATTCCCTGGAATGTTTATCCCAGACCCCAGATGAGGAGGGACAGTTTCTGCAATCTGAACGGAGAGTGGGATTTTGACGTATCCCAGTATGATTATCCGCCGCAGAAGTATTCCATGAAGATCATGGTACCGTATCCGGTGGAGTCGGCTCTCTCGGGTGTGGGAAAGCATTATAAAAAGGGAAGCAGGCTTTATTACAGAAGGTATTTTGATGCTCCTATAAAGCTCAGGTGGAGAAGAGTGCTGCTCCACTGCGGCGGCATCGACCAGAAAGCGGATATATATATCAACGGGCATTTTGTGATATCCTGCTGCACGTCCATCGAAGGTCCTTTGGAAGTGGATGTGACTCCTTTCCTTTTGGATGAAAATGAGCTGGTAATAAAAGTTATAGATGATATGGACAAAAACATACCATACGGCAAGCAGAGCGAGAATCCCAAGGAGATATGGTATTCTCCTGTATCGGGGATATGGCAGACCGTATGGCTTGAAGCAGTGCCGGAGTATTATATAAAGGGACTTAAAATAACTACTACACTGGAATACGCGGATATAGAGATAGCGGGTGTGGATGAGGGAAGAGTGCTGTTTGAGGGAAAAAGCTACCGTTTTTATGACGGAAAGATAAGGCTTACCCCCATGGTCAAGAAGCACTGGAGCCCTGAGGATCCTCATCTTTATTATTTCTCCGTACAGGTGGGAAATGATAAGGTGGATTCGTATTTTGCACTCCGTACTTTAGAGATCAAGGAAGCATACGGTCTTAAACGCCTGTGCCTTAACGGGGAGCCGTATTTCTTTAACGGCGTGCTCCACCAGGGGTATTGGAAGGAAGGACTTTATACACCCGAAAAGGCGGATGATTATAAATTTGATATCATTGCTGCTAAAAACCTCGGGTTTAATACCATCCGCAAGCACTTAAAAGTAGAAGCGGAGGAGTTTTACTATCAATGCGATAAGATCGGCATGATCATGTTCCAGGACATGGTGAACAACGGCAGGTATTCAAAGATAAGGGATATCGTGTTCCCTATGGCCGGTTTTACGAAGCTGTCGGATAAACTGAAGCACAGGAGCAAGGTACAGAGAAGGTCGTATATCAATGCAGTACAGAGTACCGTTAAAACGCTGTATTCCCACCCTTGTATCTGCTACTGGACCTTGTTTAACGAAGGCTGGGGGCAGTTCTGCAGCAGCCAGATATACGATTTTATAAAGGGCTTGGACAGTACACGCTTTATCGACAGCGCGTCAGGCTGGTTTAAGGGCGGAAAGACCGATGTGGAAAGCATACACTGCTACTACAAAAAGTTCAATATGCCGAGAGTCGAAAAGCCTGTGATACTGTCGGAGTTTGGCGGATATTCGTTAAAGATACAGGAACACAGCCAGGAAAATGCGGGATACGGCTACAAGGTTTTTGAAGATAAGCTTTCGTTCTTCGATGCTATAAAGAACCTGTATAAAAACGAGATCATTCCTGCCATAGGAATCGGACTGTGCGGATGCATATATACCCAGTTCAGTGATATAGAGAATGAGACAAACGGTCTTATCACCTTTGACAGAAAGTATATCAAGATTGAGGATAGTATATTTAAGCCTTTTAAGGACAGGATGAAAATATAGAGGAGAGTAAAATTGAGTATTAAGTTTAAGAACTGCATAATACTTGCTACCGATGAGAACGGTCATTTTTCAGTATTAAAGCATGAAGTATTATGTGTTGACACCGATAAGATATCGTATATCGGACCGGAAGCGGATGCACCTTACTGTGACTGTGAAAAGGACATGAAGGGTGCGGTGCTTATGCCCGGTATCGTAAATGCGCATTGCCACGGACCGATGACATTGCTCAGAGGTGTGGGCGGCGGCCTGGCACTGCAGGAGTGGCTCGAGACAGCAGTTTTCCCTATAGAGGACAAGATGAAGCCCATAGATATAGAAGCGGGTGAGATGCTTGCTGTTATGGAAATGCTTGCGGGCGGCACCACTTATGTATCGGAAATGTATGATTTCCCTTGGAATTCGGGAAAGGTGCTTTCAGATACGGGTATGAGAGCCAATATATGCAGGGTAGGACTTTCGTTTTCGGAAGAGACGGAGATACCCAAGGGCAGATTTGATGAGTGCGTGGACTTGGTAAAGAACTGGAAGGATCCTTACGACAGGGTGAGAGCCGAGTTCTGCCTGCATTCGGAGTACCTGACCAATGAAAGCTTTGTAAGTAGGATCGCAGAGGCAAACAAGGACTTAAAGAAGACAGTAAACGTACATGTATCTGAAACCTACAGAGAGCATGAAGAGTGTAAGGCAAGGCATAACGGGCTCACTCCCATACAGTATCTTGAAAAATGCGGTATCTTGGATAATAAGACATATGCCGCACATTGCGTATGGGTGGACGAAGAGGACAGACGCATCATGGCGGAAAAAGGTACCTCGGCCATACATAATCCTTCGAGCAACTGTAAGCTGGCATCGGGCTTCGCCCCTGTAAAGGAGCTTTTGGAAGCAAAGATCAATGTGGGGATCGGTACCGACGGTACAGCAAGCAACGATAACCTCAATATGTTTGAGGAAATGCATCTGGCTTCAATGCTTATCAAATGTGTCGGAAAAGATGCCACACTCGGGAAGGCTGAAGATATAATAAAAATGGCTACCGTAAACGGAGCAAAGGCCATGGGCAGGGATGATACCGGAGAGCTTAAGACCGGGATGAAGGCCGATATCATAGCCGTATCCCTCGACAAGCCACATATGTTCCCGGCATTTGATATACCCAATATACTTGTATACAGTGCACAGGCATCCGATGTCATCATGACTATGGTGGACGGCAATATTCTTTATGAAAACGGAGAATATAAGACCATAGATAAGGAAAAGACCATGGCACTTGTAAAGGAAAGTCTTGAGAGACTGTACTGATTTTAATAGCTGCAGTATTATTTAAACAGATTTTATAAGCGGTAACGGAGTAAGGAATCAGGTGCAAAACCTGAGCGGGTACGCCGCCGTAAATAAACAGCATATAAGAATATATGGCATATAACGCAGGGAAGGAAAGCTGCCGCAAGCTTTCCTTCTTAAACGTCATTGAGGTGATACCTTGAGAAGACATGCGGGATATGGATGTTTATGAGCCGGAAGACTTAGCCGTGTTTCCCGTAGACTTTTGTCGTCTGCGAGCACCGGATATCGTTATGATCACGGGGAGCTGCTTATGAAATATATTAAAGAATTTTTTATTGGAGGATATGACATGAAAAAAAGAATATCTAAATTTTTGTCAATGATCATGATTGCGGCCTTGATCGTGACCGGATTTACCGGTTTTGCCGGTGGATCAAAAGCATATGCTGCCGAGGGTGATACTCCGCTTCTTATAGCAACGGCACCTGCACTTGAAGCTAAGGTATATGTTTCTATTTCCAACAAGGGTGACCTTGTAGTAAGACAGCAGTCCGTAGATGTAATGGATACCGATGATGACGGTGCTCTTACTATTTCCGATGCACTTTACTGTGCACATGAGAAATACTATAAGGGCGGTGCCGAAGAGGGCTATGGCGCAGCTGTCGGACAGTGGGGCTTAGGCCTTACAAAGCTCTGGGGTGATGAGAGCGGCAACTTCGGATACTATGTAAACGACGTATCATCTATGGGTGCAGGCGACCCCATAAAAGACGGTGATTATCTCAATGCTTATATCTACAAAGACGGTACAGGTTTTTCGGATAAGTACACTTTCTTTAATACCCGTAAGATCGGATTAAAGACCAATGCAGCTAAGACCTTCAAGCTTTCATATGCAGGCTTTGATGAGAACTGGGCTCCTGTAACCGCTCCTTTAAAGTATGCTGTTATCATGATCAACGGCGATCATACCGAGATCGGTACAAATAAGAAGGGCAGATTCAAGCTTCAGTTCAATCAGTCCGGAAGCTACTTCATATCTGCAGATCATGAAGAGGAGACTATCGTTCCTCCTACACTTATCGTATTTGTTCAGCCTGAAAAAGGTGAAGTGATAGAAGTAAAGAACAAGAAGTATACCGTAACAAAGCTCGGTACCGTAAAGACAGGAAAGAAGGGTAAGGTTACCTTCTCTAAGTCAGCCAACGAAGGAAAAGAAGCACCTAAGACCGTTGATTACGCAGGTGTTACCTATAAGGTAAAGGTTGTTGACTGATATTAACCTAGGATCTTAAATTTAAGGCATTTCCCATATTGCGGGAGATGCCTTTTTTATTCTCTACGCACCTTTTATGGTTTGACTAAAAATATGTAGTTTGCTATAATAACTATGTATTTTTATAAATGTATGGAGGGTGAAATGAAAAAGAAATCGTTGCTTATCGCTGTTGCAGTATTTGCCGTGGCTCTGACAGCCGTAAATATCGTACATGCTGTTTCAGGTGAAGACTTTACCTTTGCCGGGAAGGCATGGGCATTGCTTCCGCCTTTGGTAGCCATAATCCTGGCACTTATCACAAAGGAAGCATATTCCTCACTATTTGTAGGTATCTTCCTCGGAGCGTTTATGATATCGGGATGCTCGATATTGGAGACTACCGATACTATCACCACAGATGGTATCACGGCTGCTATAGCAGATACTTCGGGTATCCTTTTCTTCCTTGTCATACTAGGAATTATCGTTGCTCTTATCAATAAGTCAGGTGCATCGCGTGCATTCGGCGAATGGGCGAAAAAGCATATTAAGACTAAGGCCGGTGCACTTTTTGCAACATTCATGCTCGGTGTTCTTATATTTATAGATGATTATTTTAACTGTCTGACCGTAGGCTCTGTTATGTCTCCCGTTACGGACAGCAAGAAGATATCAAGAGTTAAGCTTGCGTATATCATTGATGCGACTGCTGCACCGGTATGTATGATAGCACCGGTATCCTCATGGGCAGCTGCAGTATCGGGAAGCGTAGATACTACGACTTATTCGGGATTCGAGCTTTTTGTACGAGCTATTCCCTATAATTTTTACTCCATATTTACTTTTGTATTCATCATCACTTTGATCATACTCGGCTTTGATTACGGCAAGATGAGCGGCTTCGAGATCAAGGCAGAAAAAGAAGGTGACTTAAGCATGCTTGCAGTTGCCTTAAATGATGAAAAAGAAGAGCTGAGAATACAGGAATACGGACCGGAAAATCCTCATAAAGGAAAGATCCACGATCTTATACTGCCCGTAATACTTCTGATAGGAACATCTATCTGGGGATTGCTCAGAAACGGCTTTCAGAAAATCGGAGATGAGGGCGGTATAAAA
>JAFRSU010000096.1 GCA_017427415.1 Lachnospiraceae bacterium
AAACCTGCATAAACTCAGGAGTTATGATCCATTCATTTTCCGCAGCCAAAACTGTAGTAATGCCGGATATGTGTTCAGCTAGAGATTATAAGGACAAAGATTTCATATATATATATAATGATAATGATATAGAGGGAGCATTAAACAGGGCATATAATGCAGGCAAGGACAAGAATTGCGTGGCTGGTCTTGCTGCAAGGGATGAGATGAACCACTTTAATAACATAGATGAAGTGGAAAAAGCGATTTTAAGTGCAATAGGATGAGGTATATATGATAGTTCTTCTGTTTGTTGTCTCAATACTTATAGCTTTTTTTTGCGGCGGAATTTGGTTTGCCAGGAAGCCTTATGAACTATATAGAAAGGCGCAGGCTATGTCTGATAAGCATCTAGATTTGTTTCTGCTTATGTGTAAATGGATTGAACTCAAACAAAACAACAAAAGCATTACCGATTATCTTAAGGACAATAATTATAATAATGTGGCAGTATATGGTGTTAGTTATATCGGTATAGCGCTTATAAGTGAATTAGAAAATTCGGATGTAGAGGTGGCATATGGTATAGATACAAGAGAAATCGATATAGAAATTCCTGTTTATAAGCCTGAGAATGAATTGCCGGACACTGATATAGTTATAGTTACACCTGTCACTTATTATGAGGAAATAAAAGGAAAAATAAGTGGGAGAATAGATTGTCCCATAGTGTCTTTGATTGATGTGCTCGAAATGACTAGTACGTTTTATTGATCAGGCCCGGATTAGTTGTGGATTATATTCATAAAACCGGAAATATATATTTAAAATAAGAGCAAGGTTTTTTCGCCTTTGTAATTTCATAATGAAATTGAGTATTTCAAGTATAATTAATGTCTGCTTATAACAATTAAAAAATGCTCGAAAACCTTGAAAATACTGATATCCTCGGCCATATCTGGTATAATAGAGATGCATAGAAATACTTATTTTTCAAGAAAAACCTTGCACCTCGGAGAGTATCATGTATAAGTTTAATCGAAATCATCAGTTTTCATTATCGGATTTTAATCAGCCCATAGGACTGAAAATGAATCCAGAAAACCGTTGGGTAAAAAAGTCGGAAGCCATTCCGTGGCATGACATTGAACAACGTTATGCTTCACTGTTTCCAAGCAATACCGGGATGCCGGCCAAGCCGCTGCAGACAGCACTTGGTGCTTTATTGATACAAAAGCAATACGGATACTCTGACAGGGAACTAATTGAACAGATCAAGGAGAACCCGTATTACCAGTTTTTCATAGGACTTCCGGGATATCAGGAAGATGCTCCTTTTGTTCCATCCCTTCTGGTAGAGTTCCGTAAAAGGCTAACCGATGACGTACTTGCAGAGATCAATGAGATGATAGCTGAATATAACCATCCTGATGACCATAACGGGGACGGAACCGGAGGAGATGACAGACCATCTGATCCGGATGAAAATCAGGGAACGCTTATCCTTGATGCCACCTGCGCACCACAGCAGATATCCTATCCACAGGACATCAACCTGCTGAATGAAGCCAGGGAAAACCTTGAGGCAATCCTTGATACTATTTGCTACGAGTACAATTATTACAAACCCCGGATGTACCGGGAGAACGCAAGAAAGGATTATCTGGCTCTTGCTAAATGCCGGAAGCGTTCTGCCAAAAAGATCCGGAAGGCTGTAAAGAAGCAGCTGCAATACGTGAGAAGGGATCTGGCATGCATCGACCTTTATCTTGAACAGGACGATATCGAACTCACAGAAAAACAGGCCGTCCGTGTAGATATAATCCGCAAGCTGTTTGAGCAGCAGGAGTATATGTATAAAAACGGAACGCACAGCGTCAAGGACCGTATCGTGAGCATTAGCCAGCCATACATCAGGCCGATTGTCCGGGGAAAAGCAAAGTCTCCCACAGAGTTCGGAGCAAAGCTCGATATGAGCATTGATGAAAATGGGATAGCCAGGCTTGAACGATTGTCATTCGATGCTTACAACAAATCTGATGTCCTTATCAGTTCAATAGAAAAATATTTTGAACGGACAGGACATTACCCTGAAAGGATACTGGTTGACCGGATCTACCGTAACCGTAAAAACAGGGCTTTCTGCAGGGAGCGTGGCATAAGGATGTCTGGACCGGCATTGGGACGACCAAAACGAATGACACCGGAAGCACACAGACAATCCTATAATGATAATGTGGACCGTATCGAAGTCGAAAGAGGTTTCAGCCTTGCAAAGCGCTGTTATGGTCTCGGACTCATACGGACTAAGCTCGATACAACAACCCGGAGTTCCATCGCATTATCAATAATAGCAATGGACCTGGATAGATTGACAACTGTTAATTTTGTCACTATGTTGATTTCGATATTATCAAGGTACATATGGCAGATTAGCATGCCTCAAAAATCAATAGAGAACATCATAGTTTGTGATGCTGCTTATTGAGCAGACACTAATTATCCTGCATGGAATTAAGCTGTTTCTGCAGTGATTCTATTTCTTTTTTCAGCTGGTCTTTTTCTGTCTCCAATATCTTTTTTTCTTCTGTCAGTGTGCTGACCTGATTATTTAGAGATTCTATGGTTTTATCCTTTTGTTCATATTCTCGCAGGAAACTTGGAAAGTATTTTCGCAAGGCCAAAGTTTCAATCTCTTTGTATGT
>JAFRSU010000097.1 GCA_017427415.1 Lachnospiraceae bacterium
GAGCGCAAGGCAGCCGAAGAAGCAGCCCGTAAGGCCGAGGAAGAGAGAAAGGCCAGAGAAGAAGCAGAGCGCAAGGCAGCCGAAGAAGCAGCCCGTAAGGCCGAAGAAGAAAGAAAGGCAAGGGAAGAAGCAGAGCGCAAGGCAGCCGAAGAAGCAGCCCGCAAGGCCGAAGAAGAGAGAAGGGCAGCTGAAGAAGCAAGACTTAAGGAAGAAGAACAGAAACGTGCTGCCGAGGAAGCTATCCGAAGGGTTGAGGAAGAAAAAAGAGCAGCCGAGGAAGCAGGAAAGCGTGCTGCTGAGGAAGCTATCCGTAAGGCAAAGGAAGAAGCGAAACGTGCCGAAGAGGAAAGAAAGGCTACACTTGCCAAGGTTGAAGCAGCCAGGAAGCTTGCTTCTGATAAGGCCAGAGAGGAAGCAGCCCGCTTAGAGATAGAAAGAGCCGAAAAGGAACGTATAGAGACCGAAAAGGCCAAAGAGGAAGCCGAAGAAAAGGCTAAAGAAGAAGCAGAGAGACTTGCAAAGGAAGCCGAAGAAAAAGCAAAGGCAGTTGCAGCAAGGATCGCAAAGGAAGAAAGAGAAGCTGAGGAGAAAGCTCAGGCAGAGCGTATTGCCAGAGAAAAGGCCGAGGCTGAGAAGTCTGCAAGAGAAAAGGCAGCTAAAGCTGCAGCAGAACGTGCGGCAAGAGAGGCTGAGGAAAAGGCACGTCTTGAGAAGGAAGCAGAAGAACGTGCGGCAAGGGAAGCAGAAAGGATCGCAGCGGCAAAGGCAGCTGCAGCACAGTATGAGATCCAGAGAGTTCTTAATCCCAATACTCCCGCTCCTGCATTTTTGGCTGAAAAGCCTATGCAGGCAAGCAAAGAAGCAGACCAGAGTGCGGTAGCAAAGGCAGAAACGGTCGAAGCAGAGAGACTTGCAGAAAAGCAGAGACGTGATGAATTAAGACAACGTGAAGAAAGACGCCGTGAAGAAGAGCTTCATCAGAAGATGGACGAAGAAAAGCGTCATGCACAGCTTAAACAGCATGCAGAGGACTTAAGACTGCATGAGGATATGGCTGTCGGATCGTTAAAAGCCGAAAAGGATAAGCTCATCCAGCAGAGAGTTGAGATCGCTTCGGAGATCAACGCATGTATGCTTGAAAAAGCTGAGATAGAAAAGCAGTACGACTTAGAGCGCAACCAGTTCATGCAGGTTGAAAATCAGGTCAATGCAACACTGTTCAGTGCACAGAGCAGGAAAAAGGACCTTGAAGCACAGGCTCAAGAGTCGGAAAACAGATATACATATAAGGAACAGACAGAGAGGAAGAGACTTCTGAAACTAAAGGATGATTTAAGAACTGCTTTTGCGGCAGTAGAACTTGCAGGTGAGATTGAGGCTATTTTCAGAGAGAAAGCAGCGTCCGGAAAACGTAAGAAGGTCATGCTGTATAAGCAGAAGACCGAGGACAGGGAAAATGCCGAGAAGGAACTTGATTCTATAAAGAACCAGTTCGAGGTAGCACAGATAAACAGCAAGGCTACCATTGAAGAACATCAGAAAGTAAAAGAAAAATTTGATAAAGATCTTGCAGCACTTAATGAGACGATCGAAGAGAACCAGTCAGTCATCTCTGCCAAAAAGGAAGCTCTGCAGGCATTGAAAGATAAGAGTAAGGCAGTTGATGAGAGACGTTCGATCGCGAACCAGAAAATAAAAGATATTGAAAACTCCATGCGCGAGATCGATGTAAGGATAAGGGAAGAAGAGGCAAGGCATTAAGTTTAGTGAAAGGCGGAGTACAAAATGACAGTAGACGAAATTTTCTCGAGCGAATCTGAACACTTGTATTTCAGACTTATTGCTGCCCGAAATGCCCTGAACGCAGCAAATGATAATGAAACGAGACAGGTTCTGAACGAAATACTCGACGATACTTTAAATAATATTTCAAGGATAGGTACTGATGAGGAAATAGCAGCAGCTGAAGAGATAGTAGTACGCAAGAGCAATAAGAACGTGAAGGATTATCTGTCATGTCAGAAATTCTCACTTATCGCATCTGCGGTTGCTTTTGTTGCGATAGTGATATCAGTACTTGCATTGATACTTATCATCGTAGGAGCTAACAATTCCAAAGTCAAGGCTATAATCACTGTAGTACTTATCGGCGGCGGCATAAGTGCCATGGCTTTACTGGTTGCTTCTTACATGAAGAAACGTATGGCTACGGCCAAGGAGTCACTTAAAGGCAAGACGGTTATCGGAGCAAGGATCGATACCGGTGTTAAGTCTACAGCTACAAAAACTGCAGCATCTTATACACCTGCATCCGAACCTGTGCCCGCAGCACCTGCAGCCCCTTCCGTATATATACCCGGCGGTAATTCTACATCAGCTGCCAATACTTCATACAACGCAGCACCTGCAGCAGACGCATCATATTCACCTGCTGCTGCGACAGCAACTGCACCCGGACGTCCTACAGTAAGCCGCCCCGCACCTGCTGCACGTCCGAAGCCCGAACGTACCGCATCAAGGAAGCAGAAAGGTCCCAAGGTTGTCAGAAACTACTTTGGTTTCTTAAAAGTTCTTATTCCGCTTGCAGTAGTAGCGGTACTTGCTTTCCTTGTATATACCAATTGGGCAAAGATAGAGTCTTCTATCAAGAACATTATGTATAATGTAGGTCTTACCGATCCAGCACCTGAGTACAATCTGGAAAATTACAATGCGTTAAGAAAACAGCTTGCAGAAGCAAGAAACGGTATCTATTATGATGAAGCTGAAAGATTATACGAGATAGCCGTAGAACATTCAAAAAGATCTGAGATCAAGGAAGCTGCTGCAAAATATTCCGAAGCAGCTGAGATGTATCTTAAATGTTCAGATTACAAAAATGCCGAGGCGAAACGTATGGACTCCAAAAACTTCGAGTATTATTACCAGGCACAGCTTGACGTTGAGCAGTCAATACATAAAGCGATCAGTACATTAAGCAAGATAGTTGCTACAAAACCTGAGTTTAAGTATTACGGCAGAGCCTTAAAGCTTACGGAAAAGTATTCTTCATACACCACTTATGTCGCTAACTATGAGGGTGGAGGAGAAAGATTCAGCATCAGGGATTTTGCGATGAAGGATTCGGCTCTGAGCATAGAAGAAGCACGTATGGGTTGGAAGAAGGTTGAACCGACCGTTGACAGAGAAGGCTATAAGTATCTCGTGATCGAGAATAAGGGTGATACCGAGATCAAGTGGTATATAGCAGAAGATCATGTGCTTAAGGTATCAGATGAAGGAAATAAGACCTTAAAAAGATAATTCCGCAGTAAAAAAGGAGTAACTTTTTAGATGAAAACGTTCAAAAAAAGCCCCTGGAGCTCGGCAGGACCTATATATGTGGCTGCAGCAGCTTTTGTTGGCGGAGTACTTGTTTTCCCGGCTACGGTATCCGGTATGTTTCTGGCAGGAGTATCTTCGTTCTGCGGATGGGCCATCAGTAAGATGTTCTGGCCCAAGCAGCTCGTTGAACTTGAGGACAGCTCCAAAAAGCCCGAGCCTGCACCGGAACCTGTAAAGCAGCAGGAAGAAAAGAAATCCGAACCGGATCCGGGTATCAAGAAGAGACCGAGAACAGGTGATGCATCGATAGATGCACTTCTTGATGAAGAGGAAAAGGCTATAGCCGAGATGAGACGTCTGGACAAGGCTATAGAGGATGAAAAGGTTTCCGGACAGATAGTCCATCTTGAAGAAGTAACTACCAAGATAGTGAACTTTATCGTGGAGAATCCCGCGAAAAAAAGTCAGGTCAGGAAGTTCTTTAATTACTATCTTCCTACTACACTGAAGCTGTTAAATGCTTATGACAGGATGGATGAAACAGGCATTTCCGGTATGAATATTGACGGTACTAAGGGTAAGGTTGAAGAAATGATGGATACCTCCCTGGCGGCCTTCGACAAACAGCTGGATGCTCTTTATGCCGATGACGCACTTGACATTTCAGCCGAGATCAAGGTCATGGAGGGAATGCTTGCACAGGAAGGGCTTAAAGATGATGCGATCACGGGACTGAGATAAATTAAAGCTCCGTAATTTGCCAAAACTATTGATTATTTAAGGACTATTTAAGAAAAACTGCACTATTGTTTATAAAAACCATATGATATAATACGTGTGTTTATAGAGGAGGAAATTTTTTATGGATAACGGAATACCTTCATTAACACTTGAACCTAATGCAATGGCTGCTCCCGCAGCACCTGCAGCCATCGAAGCACCTTCGATGCCCCAGGCAGTAGCTGCTCCTGCAGCACCTCAGGCAGTACAGGTATCGGCTGTTCCGTCAGCACCTACACTTACACTTAATCCTGAAGCTGAACAGCAGAACGGACAGCAGGCACAGCAGGAAGCAGATCCCGTGCAGATTAATGAGGATATGCTTACCGAAGAGGAAAAGGCGATTGTTAATGATTTTGCTTCCAAGATCGATATTTCTGATTCAAATATGGTTATGACTTATGGTTCTGCAGCACAGCAGCACATTGCTTCTTTCTCGGAATCGGCACTTAACAGTGTTAAGACCAAGGATCTCGGTCAGATAGGCGAGACACTTTCTTCATTGGTAGTACAGCTGAAAACTCTGGATGAACCCGAAAAGAAAGGCATCGCAGGATGGTTCCAGAAGAAAAAGCGTGATTTGGCTGCAATGAAGGCTAATTATACCAAGGCTGAGGCCAATGTAGATAAGATCGTTGAAATGCTTGAGCAGCATCAGGTAACACTTATGAAGGACATAGCCCTTTTTGATCAGATGTACGATCTTAATCTTAAGTATTATAAAGAGCTTACAATGTATATCATTGCCGGCAAGAAGAGACTTGCCGAGGTACGTGCAAATGAACTTCAGGAACTCCGTAAGAAGGCAGAGGAGACAGGAGCACAGGAAGATGCACAGGCATATAATGATTTCTCCAATCTTTGCGACCGTTTTGAGAAAAAGCTGCATGATCTTGAGCTTACCCGTATGATCTCTATCCAGATGGGTCCTCAGACCAGAATGCTTCAGAACAATGATACCTTAATGGTAGAGAAGATACAGTCATCTATAGTTAATACGATACCTCTGTGGAAATCGCAGATGGTGCTTGCTCTCGGTATCGAGCACGGACGTCAGGCTACAGCTGCTCAGTCAGCCGTTACCAATATGACAAACGAACTCTTAAAGAAGAATGCAGAGACCTTGAAGATGGCCACTATCGAGACTGCTAAGGAAGCAGAGAGATCTGTAGTTGATATTGAGACATTAAAGACTACAAATGAGAACCTGATAAGCACACTGGACGAAGTAATGAAGATCCAGACAGAAGGTAAGGCTAAGCGTGCTGCAGCTGAGCAGGAACTTGGAAGGATCGAAGGCGAGTTAAAGCAGAAGCTTATGGAGCTTAAGAGCTGAAGAATCTGTTACGTCTGCCGCCGAACGAATGTGAGGTGGCAATACATATAATATAGGATGGTTAGTAAGTGGGAAAGATAAAAAGATTTTTCCAGAAGACGGGTGTTGCACTTGCGATACTTGCCTGTACCATAATCGGTACCGTCAATCTTGCCCCGGCACTCACGGATGCTACTATGTTTGAACATGCGATGACTGTTGCAGCCGGATTGGTCGGAGCCGGAGCTTTAATGATAGGCTGCGGTATCGGGAAAGCAGTACAGTCTTCAAAAGAAAAAAAACTTTTAGAACAATATAACGGGCCTCAGATAGAAAATCCGAAGCAGACAGCACGGGGTATCAATAACGGTGTTAACTCCGCTGCAGGCAGTTTCAGCCAGAAGATGAGCCAGACTGCTGAAAAGATCAGTGAAAAGGTGGGTCAGGGAGCCAATAAGCTCGGTATTGAGATGGAAAAACTGTTCAACAGCAACAGACCCAATACCTCAGCCAATCCCTACAGTTCCACGATAAATCACGGGGCCAATCCTTACAGCTCAACGGACAGGATGAGTGCAGGATACGGCGGAAGGTATAATGGACAGAATTATAATGCCAGTATGACCGGAGATGTAAGGGACGCTTCACGTACAGGCCAGCAGGGCGGTTACTACAGCGGCCAGAACCGGCAGTATAATTACGGTAATCAGAACAACCGCCAGTACAACAATCAATACAACAATCAATACAACAATCAATATAACAACGGTCAGTATAACAATGCCCGTCAGAATAATAATCAGAGACGTTATGAAAATGTACAGGGGCAGGGCGGACGTCCCGGACAGAACGGTTATAACGGCTATGCACCGAACAACGGAAGCTATAACCAGAATGTACAATATGGCGGCGGGAACAATCAGAATTACAGACCGAATAACAATATGAACAACCAGAATGTTCAGTACGGTAATTATCAGAACCAGAGTTCAAGACATGCTCCTGATACCAGCGGTCTTGAGGAAAGTGCAAAGAGCAACTACTTTGAGAATGAGCCCGGAAGCTCATCCTACAGAAGCGGTCCTTTGAAAAAAGAAAGATAGGATTTTTCTTTCATACGGGAAGAGCCTTTAAAGTTCTTCCCGTTTGTTGTGTAAACTATTAACCCGTAAAAGTGAGGGATCGGTATGAAATTTATATCATGGAATGTAAACGGACTCAGAGCCTGCATGCAGAAAGGCTTTATGGATTTCTTTAATGAAACGGATGCAGACATATTCTGCCTTCAGGAGACGAAGCTTTCCGAAGGACAGCTAAAACTACAGCTGGACGGCTATCATCAATACTGGAACTATGCGGAGAAAAAAGGGTATTCCGGTACAGCCCTGTTTACAAAAAAAGAGCCTTTAAGTGTTTCCTATGGGATAAATGCGGAAGAGCATGATCATGAAGGCAGAGTCATAACAGCAGAGTATAAGGATTTCTATTTTGTGGCAGTATATGTTCCCAATTCCCAGCGTGAGCTTGCCCGTATTGATTACCGTATGGAATGGGAAAAAGCTTTTCTTTCCTATATAAAAGGACTTGAGAAGAAAAAGCCTGTGATATACTGCGGAGACCTTAATGTGGCTCACAAAGAGATAGACCTTAAAAATCCGGATTCAAACCACATGAATGCAGGATTTACTGACAAGGAAAGAGAATGTTTCACGAAGGTGCTTGAAAGCGGATATATTGATTCTTTCAGGTTCTTTTATCCTGATAAAAAGGATGCTTATTCCTGGTGGTCATATATGTTTAAGTCAAGAGAGAGGAACACAGGCTGGCGTATAGACTATTTTGTAGTGTCGGAGAAATTAAAAGACAGAATGAAGGATGCGGCGATCCTTTCCGATATTTTAGGTTCCGATCATTGTCCTGTAGAACTTGACATTGATTTTGACTGATTTATTTCAAAAACTGCTTGACATATATGTGGTTTTGAGGTAATATATCTAATGTCGTTGCGAAACGAATGTGTGTGTAGCTCAGCTGGATAGAGCGTCTGGCTACGGACCAGAAGGTCGCGAGTTCGAATCTTGTCACACACATAGGCCTCAAACATTTTGTTTGGGGCTTTTTATTTTTATTTGTCATTCCGGGCACAGCGGAGAATCCTAATGTGCAGCGAAGAATCTTAAAAGGCAGGGAGTAAGAAATGTTAACAATAAAACGTACGGGAAGGATCATGGTACTTCTTCTGATCATGACATTTTCGGTCATGATAATGACCGCATGCGGTAGTAAAGCTGATGAAAAAGCCGGTAACACTGCAGTATCCGAAGGTAGTGCAGGGACTGAAAATACGGCAGTATCAGAACAGTCAGAAGAAGAGGTAAACGACTCATTTGCAGGTAAGCTTGCAGGTAAGCTTTCGGGACTTCCCGACGAGCTGGTATGTTTCATTATCTCCATGGTACCCGTCATAGAACTCAGAGGCGGACTTATCATAGCAGCCATAAAAGGCATACCGCTTTTTAAGGCGATAGGTATATGTATTGCAGGCAATATCGTACCTGTACCCTTTATTCTGCTTCTTATTACGCCTATATTTACCTGGCTTAAGAAGACCAAGTTCTTTAAACCCATAGTTGAAAAACTGGAAAACAAATCGATGGGCAAGAGTGAGAAGATAAAAAAATATGAATTTATCGGGCTTGTCCTGTTTGTCGGTATCCCGCTTCCGGGTACCGGAGCATGGACCGGTTCGCTTATAGCTTCTCTGCTAAATATTAAGTTTAAAAAGGCATTTCCGGCTGTTATACTGGGACTGATCATGGCAACGGTTATCATGTGCCTGCTCTCTTATGGTATACCGTGGATCATAGCAAATGTATTCTGACAGAAAAATGGTCCTGTATCTTAAAACGGGGGTCAAAGCTATAAAAGGCAGATACAGAGGCAATGCATATTATACAAGGAGTACAGATGGAGAAAAAGAGTATCGACAAGGATGAACTTAATAAGCTGCTCGAAATGTATGATATCGGGAAAAAACCCCTTGCGAAGCTTCTCGGATGGGGTGAGACGACCATAGTACTTTATGCAGCCATGAAAAGCATCCCCGATAATGAATACACCCAGAAGCTTTATCAGCTTTATCGTGATAAAAACAGTTTCAGGGACCTGCTTATTAAAAACGGTGACAGGATAACGGGAGTGGCATACAGAAAATGTATGATGAAGCTCTACAAACCCATACTGGAAAGCAGGATACTTCTTATCGCACAGTATATCATCGATACATGCCCATATACGCTTTCACAGGCACATCTGGATGTGATACTTTTGTGGTCCCAGATCCTTTCATTAAGGTTCTTAAATACTCCGGTATTTGATGATATATACCAGCCTACAAAAGGAAACGGCAATTCGCCTTATAAGACAGCAGCTGAGGGGTATAAGAACGGGATATTCTTTAACAACGGCTGCCCTGAGAAGAGCGGAGCATTTAAAGATATCTTAGTCAGGATATTTGCCCTGTCACCCGAAAAACTTATAGACGGACCGACGAAAGAGATATTATCCTTTGTAACGGATATGTTCTCATGGTACGGGGAAAGAGCCTTCAACAGCCTTCTTGCTGCCGAACGCTTCAGATTATGCGGACCTCCTCAGGAAAAGACCAGAAGGTCGGTATCCAATGAACTTTTGAAAAAAATATTCGGTGAATTGTTTGAACAGGCCAAAGTCAAAAAAATGAAGGATGTCGAAACATTTATTTTTAAAAGACTTGAGACCATAAGAAAGAAAACGGTATCATCCCCGGATAAGGAGAAGAAGGTACCGGTAAACCCATAAGAAAAAATAAGGGACTGTCGCTCAATTGAGCGGTGGTCCCTATCTTAATATCGCATATAGATAATTATAGGGCTCTGTCCGGACAGAGCCCTTATATATATTATAGTCTTTTTATTAGATCAAATTTATTATTTAAATTCATCCCTTTTTAAATCCGGCACGCTTTCTGAGTGTAGGATCAAGGATCTTCTTTCTGATTCTTAAATTCTTGGGAGTAATCTCCAAAAGTTCGTCATCATCTATAAATTCAAGAGCCTGCTCTAACGAGAGGATCCTCGGAGGAGTAAGTCTTAATGCCTCATCGGCGCTTGATGAACGGGTGTTGGTCATCTGCTTTCTCTTACATACGTTAAGCTCGATATCCTCGCCCTTGCCGCTCTGGCCTACTACCATGCCCGCATATACCTGCTCACCTGCACCGATGAACAAAGTACCGCGCTCCTGAGCATTATACAGACCGTATGTTACGGATTCACCGCTCTCGAAAGCTATAAGGCTTCCCTGCTTTCTGAAAGCTATATCTCCCTTATAAGGACCATATCCGTCAAATATCGTATTAAGTATACCGTTACCCTTGGTATCGGTCATGAATTCACCGCGGTATCCTATAAGACCTCTTGCGGGGATGCTGAATTCAAGTCTGGTATATCCGCCTGAAACGGTGGACATATTGAGCAGTTCACCCTTACGGTTGCTGAGCTTTTCAATAACCGTACCGGAAAACTCCTCGGGGACATCAACATAAGCTCTTTCCATGGGCTCTAACTTCTCGCCGTTTTCGCCCTTTTTGAAGATAACCTGTGCCTTGCTTACGGCAAATTCGTATCCTTCACGTCTCATGGTCTCTATAAGGATGGAAAGATGAAGCTCACCACGGCCTGATACCTTGAAACTTTCGGTAGTATCTGTTTCCTCTACCTTTAAGCTTACATCTGTATTAAGCTCACGGAAAAGCCTGTCTCTTAAGTGACGTGAGGTAACCCATTTTCCTTCCTTGCCTGCTAAAGGAGAGTCATTGACCACGAAATTCATGGAAAGAGTGGGCTCCGAGATCTTCTGGAAAGGAATAGCCTCTACATCATCAGGAGAGCAGAGGGTATCACCGATATGTATATCTTCTATACCTGAGAATGCTACTATGGAACCTATTGTAGCACTGGCTACCTCTACCTTCTTTAAGCCGTCATATTCGTAAAGCTTGCTTATCTTAACCTTCTTTGTCTTATCGGGGTCATGATAGTTAACGATCACAACATCCTGACCGACTTTGATGGTACCGTTATCAACCTTACCTACGCCGATCCTTCCTACGTACTCGTTATAATCGATTGTGCTTACAAGTACCTGTGTTCCGCGGTCGGGGTCACCCTCGGGAGCGGGGATATATTCAAGTATCGTATCAAATAAAGGCTTCATATTCTGAGGTGTATCGCCGAGCTCCAATATAGCCACACCTGACTTGGCCGAAGCATATACAAAAGGACAGTCAAGCTGTTCGTCGCTTGCATCGAGCTCGATAAAGAGTTCGAGTACCTCATCGATGACACGCTTGGGATCGGCCTCGGGTCTGTCTATTTTATTTATACAGCAGATAACGGGAAGATTAAGCTCTAAAGCTTTCTTTAATACGAACTTGGTCTGAGGCATGGGGCCTTCAAATGCATCTACTACAAGGATTACGCCGTTAACCATCTTTAATACACGCTCAACTTCGCCGCCGAAATCAGCATGGCCGGGTGTGTCGATGATATTGATCTTTACGCCGTTATAGTTAACTGCGGTATTCTTAGAAAGAATAGTGATACCTCTTTCTCTTTCAAGATCGTTCGAGTCCATGACTCTCTCTTCAACCACCTGATTGGAACGGAATACACCGCTCTGCCTTAAAAGTGCATCAACAAGAGTTGTTTTACCGTGGTCAACATGCGCTATAATTGCAATGTTCCTGATATCTTCACGTTTCATTTTAATCCCTCTGAATTCTGATCATAAGATCCAAAACTTCTTATATATGTAACTGCATCAAACTCAATAATTTTATCAATAATATAAAAAAAAGGCAAGTAAAAATTTTTATCGGGGTATATATATAATTTGTGAAAAATGACAAATATGTCAGGCTATTTGACAAAACGGGATAAAGAGTTTATACTTACTGTGACTTTGATTTTTTGGAGGAAATAAATATGAACGTAGTATGCTTGGATTTGGAAGGAGTGCTTGTACCCGAGATCTGGATCGCTTTTTCGGAGGCCAGCGGTATTCCCGAACTAAGGAGGACCACCAGGGATGAGCCTGATTATGACAAACTCATGAGATTCAGGATCGGGATATTAAAGGAGCATGGCTTAGGACTTAAAGAAATCCAGGAAACTATAGCCAAGATAGATCCCATGCCCGGTGCAAAGGAGTTTTTGGATGAACTCCGTTCCATCACACAGGTACTTATCTTAAGTGATACATTCTCACAGTTTGCGGGACCTTTGATGAAGAAACTCGGCTATCCCACCATATTCTGCAATGAGCTGGTAGTGGGAGAGAACGGAGAGATCACCGGCTTTAAGATGAGATGCGAGCAGTCAAAGCTGACTACCGTAAAGGCATTACAGTCCATAGGCTTTGAGACTATAGCGGCAGGTGACAGTCATAACGATCTCGGTATGATACTTGCCAGCAAGGCAGGATTTCTGTTCAGAAGTACAGAGCAGATAAAGGCCGATCATCCCGAGCTTCCTGCGTTTGAAACATATGAAGATTTCATGGCAGCCATTAAGGCGGCACTGTGATCAATGTAAACCCGGGGCATATCAGGGAGCATATACTTATGTCATCCTGAGCTTTAGCCGGCGCCGTTTTATGGCTTCGACATACAGCGAAGGATCTTAAAAATGAGAAGAGGAGGTATATATGTACAACGAGTTTTTACAACAGCTTATCCAGATAAATGTACTGCCGCTGTGCATTATAATTTTCCTTATCATATTCATCGGGTTTAATGATGTTTATGAGCATGAGGTTACCTCAATGTTTGTTAAACCTCTCTTTTTCCTGATATTCCTCATAATGATAGATAATGTCGACTATTATCTTCTAAACGGCAGGAATACCGGCATCATCCATGTTTTTACGGCTTTTGCCGGATACAATATAAGGATATGCCTCATGCTTTCACTCATATTTATCGAGCTGAGGGATGAGAGTAGGAAAATAAAGGTGATCCTCAATATTCCGGCAGTTATCAATCTGGTCATTACATCGTTGGCTTTCTTTACAAAGCTTGTGTTCTGGTATGGTGAGAACGGGGAGATAATGAGAGGTCCGTTAAGTTTTACACCACATGCAATTTCTTTCATATACGCCGTGGTCCTTTTTACTTACGGTGTTTACATTTTGAAATATGACAGATGGCGTGAAGCCATAGTGGTATGCTTAGCCACCATGCTCTCGATACTTGCCACCATAGTGGAAACCGTTTTCCAGTTAAGAGGCATACTTATCGGAGTAGTATCTTTGGATGTCGCATTTTTCTATATGTTCATGCATGTGGAGTATTTTAAACGCGATATCCTTACCGGAGCACTTAACAGGGTAAGCTTTTATGCTGACACCAAAAATCTTGAAAGTAAAGACCTGGTAAATGTTATTTCCATAGATCTAAACGATCTTAAAAAGATCAATGATACCATGGGACATCCTGCAGGAGATGAAGCTATCAGGGGTGCAGCAAACATCATACGTAAGAATCTGCAGAAGGGCAGCCATTTCTACCGGGTGGGCGGAGATGAATTTGTGATCGTGAGCATAGGATTATCCGATAGCAGTAATGACAAAATGTTCAACAGCCTGCAGTCGGAAATGAACGGTTCCAAATACAGATTTGCCATGGGAAGCGCCGTGATGCATGCGGGTGAGCTTTTTGATGAAGTATATAAGCGTGCCGACAGGGAGATGTACATAAATAAAAGAAACATGAAAGGTGAACGCCGCAAAACCGGCACCGAAAAAGAATAAAACAATAAAAAAGAGACTGCATAACAGAAAGATATCAGTTATGGCAGTCTCTTATTTTAGCTTTAGTTCATATCATTGCTCCTAAGGGAAGCATATATAACGGATCATGTCAGATATAGCATTCAACATTATATTCGGTCTTGCCGGCAACGGTAGGAACGAGGTTACCCTCTATCTTTTGTCCGTCTACATAAAGACCTGTTTTTCCGCCATCCTGGATGACACTTACGTTGTAGGTGGCACCGCGGTACTTACGGGTTACCTTGTAGTTTCCGAAGTCCTTTGTTACGCAGGGCTTGATCACAAGTCCGTTGAGTGAAGGCTGTATACCTAAGATAGCCTGGGTGATATCAACTACTACCCATGCGGCGGTACCTGTAAGGAAGGAGTTCTTAGCCTCACCGTAATGAACAGCGGCACGGCCTGCGATCATCTGGCTGTATACATAAGGCTCAGTGCGGTGAATCTCACTTACATCCTCTAAGAATGCGGGACAGCTTCTCTTATAGATATCAAATGCCTTCTCAGCATCACCGATAACTGTTGCAGCCACTGAACACCAGGGATTGTTATGTGTAAATATAGCACCGTTCTCCTTGTATCCGGGCGGATATGAGGAGATCTCACCAAGCTCTAAGTGATAGGTGGTGTAGCAGGGAGCTAAGATCTCGATACCGTAATCGTTCATCAGGTGCTTGTAGATGGAATCAAGTGCCTTAGCGCCGTATCCCTTCTCCTGACCGATGCCTGCCATGGTACAGAAGCCCTGAGGCTCGATGAAGATCTTGCCTTCTTCACATTCATTTGAGCCGACCTTGTGTCCGTATGCATCATATGCACGTAAGAACCACTCGCCGTCCCAGCCGAATTCCTCAGTAGCTGTTTTAACTTTATCTACTTCTGCCCTGATGGTCTCAGCTTCATCGGCAAGTCCTATATAATCACAGATATCTGCATATTCCTTGCCGTATTTTACAAACATACCTGCTATAAATACAGACTCGGCAACAGGTCCTTCCGAAGGTCCGAATGTCTGGAAGGATTCACCGGGCTCTTCTGAGAAGCAGTTGAGGTTCAGGCAGTCATTCCAGTCTGCACGTCCGATAAGGGGAAGACCGTGAGGTCCTTTATTATTGATGGTAAAGTTGATGCTTCTGCGGAGATGCTCCATTAAAGGCTTCTCGCTTCCTTCAACGTTATTGAAAGGAGTAGGATGATCAAGGATCGAAGTATCGCCTGTTTCGCGGATATAAGCAGCAGTACATGCTACAAGCCATAACGGGTCATCATTAAATCCGCCGCCGATGTCGGCATTGCCGCGCTTGGTAAGAGGCTGGTACTGATGATATGTTGAACCGTTCTCAAACTGGATCGAAGCGATATCGATGATCCTGTCACGTGCTCTTTCGGGGATAAGATGCATGAATCCGAGTAAGTCCTGACACGAATCCCTGAAGCCCATACCGCGTCCGATACCGGTCTCCCAGTAGGATGCCGAACGGCTCATATTGAATGTAACCATTACCTGGTACTGATGCCAGATATTAACCATGCGGTTAACCTTCTCATCCTTACTCTCAACGTGGTAGATGGAGAGAAGTTCATCCCAATACTTCTTTAATGCATCGAATGCTGCATCGCATGCTTCGGTTGTATTGTACTTATTGATAAGAGCTATAGCGGGCTTTTTATTTATAACGCCCTTTGATTCCCATTTTTCGTTCCTGGGAACTTCAATATATCCGAGCTGGAATACATATGATCTCTTCTCGCCGGGAGCTAAAGTAACTTTTATGCTGTGGCTTGCGATCGGATACCAGCCGGAAGCAACGGTATTACCGCTCTTGCCGTTTTCTACGGCCTGAGGGTTATTCCATGCACGTCTTGCACCAAGGAATACGTCACGGTCGGTATCAAAACCGTCGATATCCGTATTTACGGTAAAGAAAGCGTAGTGGTTACGTCTTTCACGGAATTCTGTTTTATGATAGATGGTGCTGCCTATAACTTCAAGTTCACCTATGCTTAAGTTTCTCTGGTAGTTCTGTGAATCATCAACGGCATTCCATAAGCACCACTCGATACCGGAGAAAAGAGTAAGCTCTTTGGTCACACCTGAATTATTGGCAACCTCTAACTTATGAAGCTCACATGCATCTCCTAAAGGAACGAAGAAGGTAAGCTTTGCATTAACGCCGTCCTTAGTGCTGTTGAATGTGGTATATCCCATACCGTGGCGGCACTCATAGCTGTCAAGCTCGGTCTCTGCGGGACGGTATGCGGGGCTCCATACGGTATTGCCGTCTTTAATATAATAAAGCCTTCCGCCTATGTCGCCGGGTACATCGTTATAACGATATCTGGTGATACGTCTGAGCTTTGCGTCACGGTAGAAGCAATATCCGCCGGCTGTATTGGAAATAAGTCCGTAGAAGCCGTCATTCCCTAAGTAATTGATCCAGGGAAGGGGAGTAAAAGGTGTGGTTATGCAGTATTCTTTTGCTGCATCATCAAAAAATCCGAACTTCATAAAAAGAATCCTTTCCTTTATAAATAGTGATAAATCATATGTCCATTTTATCATAAAATAAAGGTTTTGCAATGTATTATTTTGACCAGAGCACAATAAAATTTTGTTGACATCTATCTGGCATAGAGGTAAAATAGTAAATTAGATTTATATGTAAATAAATAATCTGCAAATTTTAAATCTTATTTTATTTATTTATGGAGGTATATTATGTTTTGTGAAAAATGCGGCAGTAAGATACCTGACGGAAGTGCATTTTGCCCTAATTGCGGCGCAAAAGCTGCAGCAGCGGCAGTAAAGGAAGCAAAAAAAGAAGCAGAAAAGGCAGCAGAAGTAGTAAAAGCTGAAGCAGCAGCTGCAGAACAGCAGGCAGCAGCAGTGCCCCAGCAGGCAGCTGCAGTTTCTGAAGCTGTTGAGGCCCAGGCTGTAGCAGCAGCCGGTGAAGTACAGGCAGCAGCAGTTGAGGCACAGGCTGTAGCTCAGGAAGCAGTTCCCGCAGCAGTTAAGCCCCCTAAGCAGAAGAAGGAAAAGAGCGGCAAGGGTATATCTCCCGTAAAAATCGCTCTTATAGCTGTTTTGGCGGTAGTGCTTGTGGTAGCAGCGATATTTGTATTTTCAAAGGGTGCAAGAAATGCAGTTAAAAAGGCTTTCTCATCTGATGAGAGCTATTTTAAGAGCGTTGAACTTGCAGCTATAGATGACCTGGCAGGCATGCTTGCAACTGCTTATGATGACGATATCTTAGAACTAGCCGATCTGTACAAGTCCACATTTTCTCTTACAGGTGATCTTGATGTCACAAGTGATGCAGAAGCTTTATTATCCATCATCAGTAAGGCTTCAAACAAGAAAGTTGATCTTGACTGGCTTAAATCAGGTAAGATAGAAGCAGAGTTCTCTATGAACGATGCTGCATTTCGTCTTGATGGCGCACTTACAGCCAACAAAAAGACACTTTTCGACTTTGATGCTATCGTTGATATAAATGACGGAATGGCTTATCTGGGATTACCTCTTCTTCATAAGGAATATGCCGGCATCGATATATCAGACAAGCTCGCTACTGATGAACTGCTTGATAAGCTTGATACATTTAAGAGCGCTTCCGAGAAATTCCCTAAAGGAAAAGACCTTAAAAAGCTCGTACTTAAGTATGCAGAGATAGCACTCGACAATATCAAGAAGGTAAATAACGTTAAAAAAGACGTTAAACTTTCTGTAGGCAGCGCAAAGGGCGAGTACACCAGATACAGAGTCATCTTTGATGATGATCTTATAAAGGACATCCTTTATTCAATATGTGATACCGCACTTGATGATAAAGAGCTTGAAGATATTCTTTTGAGCTTATCTGACGCCGGTCTGATCAGGGAAGAAGATATAGACAGATTCTACGATGGATTAAATAATACTTTTGATAATATCGAGAAGTTAAGTTTCGATGAATTGACATTGGAAGTATATGTTGACGGTTCCGGAGACATCGTAGCACAGCATATCTTTAATGCCAACTCCGAGCTTACAGCTGCTTATCAGTATGCGATCGGTGACGATAACAGCTTCGGCTTTGAGATCGGTGAATACAGAAACGATGAACTCAGAAAAGGATACTCTATAGACGGTACCATCAGCGGAAGCACTCTTACAGGTAAGGCCAACTATGTTCGTTCCGGTTCTGTAAGAAATACGATCGAGTTCAGTGATGTAAACATCAGAAAGTTCCTTTCGGGTAATCCTGTAGGAAAGTTAGAGTATAACCTCAGTACTCTTATGGGTAACTCAATGATGAGAGGAGTTGATGTTGTGATCGATTTCGACCTTAAGGTTAAGAATTCCAAGGTTACCGTTACACTTAAGCAGGATGACAAGAAGCTTATAGAGCTTGATGCATCATTAAAGAAGTCTTCATCTTCATCCATAAAGGCTCCTAAAAATGTATTCGATATCGGGGATAACAACGATATTAAGGACTACCTTGAGGACCTTGACTGGGATAACATGATAGAGAACTGGGAAGCAGCAGATATGCCCGATTCTTATGTACGTATTCTTGACCAGCTTTCAAGAAAGGGACTCGGCATCGATGATTTAGGCGGATTGCTCCCCGGAAAGCTCAGAAGAAGTCTCGGACAATAATTTTCGTTTTGTTTTTTGATTGGAGTTTTTAATGATTTATGCAAGAGCAAAAAGAGTGGGCTTAGTACTAAGCCTGCTCTTTGTGTTAGGGTTGATATTTAATATACAGCAGGTACAGGTATCGGGAGCCGAAGAAGGAACGGGTTATAAGACCGAAAAGTTCCCGATGCAGTATCTGACTATAGATGTTCCGGATAATTATATACGTCTTGATACATCCTTAAAGGATGCCGATCCCAGATGGGAGCAGGCTGAGATACCGGATGCCAAAAATGCCAAGGAAGAATATGAAGCACGTGGAGTGGTAGCAGCTTATTTTGTACCTGACACACATTCATATATATATTTCATACAGAAAAAATCTGATGAAGCATTAAGGGCTTTTGATATATCCGGATATAACGATGCTGAACTTACCGAATATGCAGGCAAGCTGCTGCCCGAGATGGAGAATACCGAGATAAAAATAGGAACATATTCCCATCCGGACATGAACATGTACAGGATAAGCGTTTCAGAGACCACCGAAGACGGAATTTCGGAGATCATATACGGTACCATAGTAAACGGTATGGGAATACAGTTTAGTATGGATGACAGCAGGAACAAGGAAGGCTTTAAGGAAGAACTTCTATTGGATTTTATCGAACATGTTAAGCTTACCACCAAGATGACCCGTGAGGAATACGAGGCCAGGGTAAGAAAAACATGGATCACGATCGGCTGTTTCTTCGGCGGCGGTATACTGCTTATGGTGATATTGTATGTCATAAGCAAGCAGCAGCAGAAAAGAAAAAAGAAAAAGATCGAGGCTGTATCGAAAAAGCTCTATGATTTCCGTTCGCGTAAAAAAGAAGGAAAGGTCGACCTGTCCGGCATAAAATATGAGGTTGAGACCGAATATGATGCTAAACTGATCGAAGCCTACAGTACCTACAATTTCTGGTTTAAGAACATTAAAAAAGATATTGTCATGGCACTTATCTATGTGGGCTTTGTAGGATATGCCACATATCTCGGCAGTACTTTTGTACTTATAGTGGGTATAACGGTAGCTTTCATTCTTTTGTATCACAGATTCTCCGGAAAAGAAAAATTCCAGGATAATATGATGAAGCGATACGAGATTAAGAAGAAAAAGAGCGTTACCGCGGTATACAGATTTTATGATGAATTCTTTACATTGTCGGGTATTGATTCCATTGCGGAATTCATATATCCGCAGGTATTTAAGCTTGCTAATTACCAGGGATATCTGTTCCTGTATGTATCGGATGATAACGCACTCGTTATCGATGTGGAAAAGATACCTGAGGAAGACAGGTCTGAATTTATAAAATATATATACGAAAAATCAAGATGAAACAGAAAGGCTTTACAAAATGACACAATCAAGGACACATAACTGTAATGAACTCCGTATAGGTGATATCGGGAAAAAGGTCACCTTATGCGGCTGGTATGAAAATATGCGTAAGGTCAGTAAGACCTTAGGCTTCCTGGTACTCCGTGACTTTTACGGCACAACCCAGATAGTAGTTGAGACCGAGGATATGATGAATATCTTAGACGGCATCAACAATGAATCCACCATTTCCGTAACAGGTATCGTAAGAGAGAGAAGTAGCAAGAACCCCAACCTTCCTACAGGCGATATCGAAGTGGTACCCGAGAAAATAGAGGTATTAGGCAAATGTATCTACAATGAGCTTCCTTTTGAGATCAACAGATCTAAAGAAGCAGATGAGAATACCAGACTTAAGTACAGATTCCTTGATTTAAGAAATCCTGAAGTTAAATCAAAGATAGTTCTTAGAAGCAAGGTAGTGGCTGACTTAAGAAGAGCCATGACAGACGAGGGATTTTTGGAGATCACCACTCCCATTCTTACAGCTTCTTCACCCGAGGGAGCCAGAGACTATATAGTTCCGAGCCGTAAGTTCCCCGGAAAGTTTTATGCACTTCCCCAGGCACCCCAGCAGTTTAAGCAGCTGCTCATGACTTCCGGTTTTGACAGATATTTCCAGGTAGCTCCCTGCTTCAGAGATGAGGATGCCCGCGGTGACAGAACACCCGGCGAATTCTACCAGCTCGATATGGAGATGGCATTTGCTTCCCAGGATGATGTACTCGGTGTATTTGAAAGAGTTCTTCCTCCCGTATTTGAAAAGTACGGTGTATATAAGAGGATTTCTCCCGCTCCCTTTAAGAGGATCCCTTTCCGTGAGGCTATGGAAAAATACGGAAGCGACAAACCCGACCTTCGTATAGACCTTGAGATACAGGATGCTACAGAGCTCCTTTCGGATATCGGATTTGATGCTTTTGCGGGCAAGAAGATAAAGGTGATAACCGTATCCGATTTTACCGCTACCAGAAAGCAGATAGATCAGTTAGTTGCAGATGTAGAGGTACAGACCGCACGCAAGACCTACTGGTTCCGTATGGACGAGCAGGGTGAGATCGTGGGCGGTATAGCTAAGTTCATACAGCCTGTAAAGGACAAGGTGGTTTCCGCACTTAACTTAAAGCCCGGATATTTCGTAGGCATAGCTGCATGTGATAAGCTTGATGCAGCCCAGAAGACAGCAGGTGTTATGCGTTCGAAGCTCGGGATCTTATGTCCTAACCATATGGACAAAGACCAGTATGCTTTTTGCTGGATCGTTGACTTCCCTATGTATGAGATAGGCGAGGAGTCCGGAGAGCTTGAGTTCTGTCACAATCCTTTCTCGATGCCAAACGGCGGATTGGATGTTCTTACAAAAGCAGAGAAAGGTGAGGTTGATCCCCTTACCATCAATGCATTCCAGTATGACCTTGTAATTAACGGTTATGAGTCGGCATCGGGGGCTGTAAGAAATCATGATCCCGAGATCATGGTTAAGGCATTTAACCTGGTAGGACTCGGCGAGGATGAGGTTAAGTCCAAGTTCCCCGCTATGTACAATGCGTTCTGCTACGGAGCACCGCC
>JAFRSU010000098.1 GCA_017427415.1 Lachnospiraceae bacterium
CCTGATGATGAATATTTCTTCCTGAAAATCATGGACATGAGCAGGAAGCCGTATGTCAGGAATCAGCCATCACATAAAATTTTAGATTGAGCCTTTTTTACTACAAGAAAGACTATACCATAAACCGGTATCCGAATCACGTATACCGTTTAACCAAAATGTTTATACCGGTTGAAGCGAATCGCTCACACCGTTAAAGCGAAATTTGCAAAATAGTTGTATTAGTTGACCTATATATGAATGGGTATATAAATAACAAAAATATTTGTGATAATATATCAAGTGTATCAAAATGAGGGTTGCTCTTATGTGCGATCATGGAAGATATATTACTTATTTTTCAAAATTCTAAAATAGAAAATTACTAACTCTTTTATAATGTATATGAGAAAGCAATATAGAAATTTAATTAATTCCAAGATTGTGGATGATAAACTGTATATTGAAAGTCTGATGCAAGACTGATTTTAATGATACGAGATAATACATCCATAAAATGTTTTTTGAACAATAATTAAATGGTGTTATTATCTTAAAAATGTGGTTTTATTACAAGATATATATTATTGAGTGCTTAAATATTTTTAGATAACTGGTATGTGATTTTGATATATAGTTGTGGAGAAAGTTCTTAGGGATTGGTTACCTATTGAGAAATAATAAAATGAAAAATAAGATATATTCGTTTTTAGTAAACAGACAACCCGGTATTGCTGAATGTTACCATAAGTTTCATGATGGCTCATCAGGATTTAAAAGACTCCTGTCATGGGCTTATTTGCTGTGGCTGAATTTTGCATATTATTTTCTGTTTTGTCGTTTTCTGGGTCGGAGCAAAGTAGCTAAAGCCTATTGCGAGAGAAAAATGATCATCGATTGCTCAGAGACTGAAATGTATTTGAGTACTTCTACTGGCAAAGAGTGGAGTGATCCTGATGCCGTATTTGAGAATCTGAAATCATATGATATTGTTTCTTTTGATGTTTTTGATACCTTAATATTGCGTCCGTTTTCCGTGCCTGCAGATGTATTCCATCTGCTTGGAGAGCAGTTTGGTATAATGGATTTTAAAAATATTAGGACCTGGGTGGAATATGATTCACGAATCAAGCATAATGACAGGTTTGGAAATATGGAGGTAAATTTATCCGACATATGGAAAAATCTTGAAGAAGATGTAGGCATTTCAGCCGCAGCAGGGATTGATGCCGAGATCAGTCTCGAAGAGAAGCTGTGTTATGCTAATCCATTTATGAAAAAACTATGGGATAGGCTTATGGCGGCTGGGGTTCCTGTTATAGTCACATCAGATATGTATCTTCGAAAGTCGGTAATAGAACAGATACTCTGTAATAACGGTTTTTCCGGCTATAAAGGCTTGTATCTGTCGAATGAATATCAGAAGAGTAAAGCTGATGGTAAGCTGTATAAATGTGTTCTGAAGGATCATCCCGGGGAAAAGATTATACATATAGGTGATAATCGTCATAGTGACGGAGATATGGCAGTTAAGTCTGGAATTGATATCAGACTGTATCCTGGCATATTTCAGCATATATTTGATTTCAGACCGTTCGATATGTCTGCTATCATAGGTAGTGCTTACCGTGCGATTGTTAGTGCGACCATATATAATGGATTAAACCGTTTTTCAATGGATTATGAATATGGATATATATATGGCGGTTTGTTTGTATTGGGATATTGCAATTTTATACGGAAATATTGCCAGACACACAATATTGACAGGATTCTTTTTCTTTCACGTGATGGAGATACTTTGAAACAGGCATATGATTATCTGTATCCGGACGATGATACGGAATACGTGTACTGGTCAAGAAAAGCGGCGACAAAGCTTGAAGCTTTTTTTGATAAACACGATTATTTCAGACGTTTTATTTATCATAAGCTCAATCAGAAATATAGTCTGGCAAAGGCATTAAAGGCTATGGAACTGGAAAGTCTTGTTGAGGAGCTTAAAGATTGGCCGTCAATCTGGGAACAAACCGAGAAGGAAAAAGGAGTTTCTGAAGAGGTTTACAAATGGCATAAGAAAGATTTTGTTAATTTGCAGCCAGATGATGAGCTTACAGAGAAGAACGGATATTTGTTGCGTCGATTTATTGAAGCTAAATGGGATAAGGTACTTAGAATATACAGCGGACAGTTAAAGGCCGCTAAGGACTACTACAGCAGAAAGACAAGCGGATGTAAGAAGGTATTGGCTGTCGACATTGGATGGGCAGGGTCGGGTGCCATGACACTAAGGCATCTGTTTAAAAATGAGTGGCAGCTTGGTTGTGAGGTTATAGGCATGATAGCAGGTACAAATACTATATATAATTTTGAACCTGATGCATCAGAGCCTTTTCTTCAAAGCGGAGAACTTGTCGCATACCTATATTCACAATCCCATAACAGAGATCTTCTTGTCAGACATGATCCCAATAAAGATTATAATGTTTTCTGGGAATTGTTGCTTTCTTCGCCTACACCGAAGTTTGAGGGTTTCTACCCGGGAAATACACACAAGAATACAGATACTTACCTGACCGACCTTGATATTTCACTGAGATTTGGTAAGTATGACAGTAACCAACCAGGAATAAAAGAGATCCAGAAAGGTATTCTGGATTTTGTAAAGGAATATCATTCACATTTTAGGGAATTTCCTTACATGTTCAATATCAGTGGTAGGGACGCGTATGCGCCTATGCTTGTGGCAGCAAGCCACCGGGAGAAGTATCTGAAGGCTGTTGAGAAGAGATTTAAGCTGGAGATTAATGTAGATTAGGTTGATTAAAAACCATCAACTGAAATCCGAAATTCCATGTATAATTAGTCATCGAGTATAACAGCAGTGGCAAAGATAAAATAAATACATTTATTAAAGTTAATATAGAGAATCTTATGTTTTTTGCTAGAGATAAAATTGGCACGAAATTTCTTAGTTATGTTTTTATACTAGTCTTCTATAGTTGACACAGGACAGTAATGTTAAGCAAGGTTATTAATGTTTTTATCTACACATATCAGAATGCGTTCTGAATCACGAAAGTATAAGGATAAGATCACCTTCATCAACTCGGTCGGCTATATTCCGGTCTGGGTGAAGTAGTCACATCTACCCAAAGATCAAAGAATAGTTCTTTGCGTGCTCCTTGCTTTTGGTGATTATACCTTGCTTTGTGCGTAATGCCAACGTGATATCATCATGAAACGTACATTGAGGGCCGGCCATACTTTGATTGCACCTTGACAACTTAATATCAGGTAACCTTAAACAGATACAAGAAAAACGTTTGACTTATGTTGGATAAACTGTAAAAATACATTGGTACCCCAGATTTATAGGAGCTATGGAGCTTGAATTTAAAGATTTCAAGCAAGCTTTAGTTTTTGATGCTGAGTGTATCTGCAAACAGTGTAGTATATGAGAATGTGAAAAGGAGGGATCCGATTATGTGTGAGGCGTTACGACAATTAATGAAGGATGAAATTCAGGCTGAGAAGGATGCAGCTACTAAAGCGGCAACGGATAATAGTCGTTTAGCTTCTATCAAAAGTCTGATGAAAAAGATGAAACTGACTGCACAGCAGGCTATGGATGCGCTCAGCATACCGGTTTCTGACCAGAAGAGATATTCTTCTATGCTTTAAACTTAAATTGTGAACTAAAAACTGAATATTCAAGAAACAAAAAAGCGTTACCTGATATGTAGATTTGGGTAGCGCTTTTTGCTATATCCTGGGAAAATCGTGGACATGGCGGTACAGATTGACTGGTTTTCAGTACTGCTCATGATGGATCTCCTTTGGGGCTTTCTATTTTCATAGATATATTGGATTCCCAAGTTTTACTGCCGGGGATCCAGTGAAAGTCAAATGGCTTTTCGAACTTGATCGCCTCTATGATTGGCATCAAAAAGTTTTTCACATCGTTAACCGTATTTTTGAAGGAACGCTCATATGAAACATTCTTGGTTTTCAGAAAGCCACGCCAGCGTTGCTGTCTGGAATGATCATCGGTGAAATCTTCTTCAAAGGCTGCAATTATATCAAAGTCGGTCTTACGGGTTTTAAAAGTTTCAACTATGGCTTCTTTAAGGAGTTTTCCGTCTAAAGATTCTCGTTCGGGGATGGTGCAAAGATCATAAAAATCTTTATAACGGCTGTTAGTTATGCCTAGGGAAACAATAGCCTCAAGTTTTTCTGCGATAGTTGAATAAATTGAGTATGTATAAAGAATGGGAGATTCATCATCCAGAAGAGTCGGATAATCCATTTTTACACGTTCAGGATAGATAATATCTCCAAAGCCAATATCAATGTTGACAGGAATACGCGTCCTGTCAAGATAAGCAGTAGTGCTTACATTTACTCCGTGGTATTTTTTGAACTCAGTAATATTAACAACTTCAAGGTTGGCAAGATCAAATGATATAGGGTCGTTAGCAGGCATAGAAAGGATTTCCTTAAATACTGTTTTTAAGGCATTTTTGTCATTGGAAATATTACCACCTAGCAGATCAATGTCGGTGGTTGCGCGAGTAAAATCGTCAGTATACAAGCCATACAGCAGGATTCCGCCTTTTAGGGTGAAGTTGTTTACATATTTAGAGATAGACATTCGGTAAAGAACTCTCTCGAGTATATAGATGGTGAATATACCCTGAACGGTACGGCCACTTTGTTTGGCATAGTTTTTTAGTCGGTCTTTTATAGATGATACATTTTTCATACGAGTACCTCAACAAATTGCTGTACCACAGTTTTTTCCCGCAGTTGGTCTGCGTAAGCCATTAGGCGGTTGAGATCGCGGTCCTTATATTGCATGTATTTTTTGATTACCTCAACGGCTGCTTCAAAGCCAAGTTTGTTTCGATAGAACAGTATATCACAAACGGTTTTTTCGATATCATATATTTGATATTTATTGCCGTTTTCGTTGATGGTATTTAGACCAAGAGTGTATCTCGGTTCGGAAAAAAGATAAAAACTCATAGAAGGCCATTCTGGAGATTCCGGAACCCTTGAACGTCTGGGAAGGGCAACATCTATGCGTGAGAGTCGTTCAGAGGACAGACCATAATATACAGCGGCACTTAGAAGACATATTACGCTTTTTTCTGAATAAGCAGTTGTAGCATAAAAATCGTTTGGTTCACCGGTATATGCCAGATTTTCATAATAACGTTTGTTTACCCCGGCCAGCTTGCCTGATTCAACAAGTTTGCCGATTTTGTAATGAGAGTAGCCGTCTTTTTTTAGTTCTTGAATGGAGATAAATTGTTGGGAACTTCTGTCTTTCGGCATTTTTATCACCTCCTGAAATAGATTTTAACATATGTTTGCATGTTTGTCAATATGCAAACATATATGCAAATACGTTCTGGCCGGAAACGTAAACTTTTTGACTAAACAATACTCATTTTTCGGAGGATTTAATGAAAAAGAAGTCATTGATTATAACCGTATCTGCGATAGCACTTGTTTGTATTGCGACTTTGACGCTTCTTATAACCATGATTGCCCGCAATGGAAAAAGAAAGTATTTGAACCCTTAGGTGACAGCATGTTCTAGGGATTTACTTAAGAAACATGACACTAACAAGGATTATAATGTTTTCTGGGAGCTATTGTTATCGTCACCTACACCGAAATTCGAAGGCTTTTATGGCGGACGGTTACCAGACGGTTCGGTAATAGCAAAATTCGGAAAGTTTGACTATAATCAGACCGGAATAGTAGAGATTCAAAGGGGCATTCTGGATTTTGTAAAGGAATATCATTCACATTTTAGGGATTTTCCTTACATGTTCAATATCAGCGGTAGGGACGCGTATGCGCCTATGCTTGTGGCAGCAAGCCACCGGGAGAAGTATCTGAAGGCTGTTGAGAAGAGATTTAAGCTGGAGATTAATGTAGATTAGGTTGATTAAAAACCATCAACTGAAATCCGAAATTCCAGAGAAAGGGTAGTAAAACAGACACATTTCATTTAGGATACTCGACAAAGACAAATGGACAGATTATAATGTTACTATTCTGAATGAATATTCAGAGAAAAAATATTCAGAAATATAAAGGGGTGAGGACCTATGTTTATTGGACGGGAAAGCCCTATATCAGTGGTAAGGAGGTCCGGTATGAACATGATGACCGGATATTCAAGAAAAAATACAGCGTTACCTTAATTTTAAAAATCTCTTGACAATCATAAATTTTTATGAGATAAGTATATAAACTAAATTGATAAAAGGCAACGAAGGGAAGAGTAAGCCGTAAGTATGTCCACAGAGAGTCCGCGTATGCTGAGAGCGGATGGCGGAGAGATGGCCGGAAATGGTCCCGGAGCTGCGGAGCCGAGGAGTTATCTTAGGTTTCGACGGGTTCACCCGTTACAGTGAGGACTGTTGATGGACAGTTGCTAAGGCTTTCGCTGCGAAGCGGAGGTAAATTAAAGTGGTACCACGTGAGTTATACTCCCGTCTTTAATTAAGACGGGAGTTATTTTTATGGGGAGGAAAACAAATGAGCAGAAAACCGTATTACATCACAACAGCGATAGCTTATGCTTCGGGAGTTCCGCATATCGGGAATACATATGAGATAATCCTTGCCGACAGTATAGCAAGATACAAGAGGCAGCAGGGGTACGATGTGTTTTTCCAGACGGGCACCGATGAGCATGGGTTGAAGATCGAGGAAAAAGCAGCGATCAAGGGAATTGAACCCAAAGAGTATGTGGATATCATCGCAGGGAAAATAAAGGATATCTGCGACCACCTAAATATTTCTTATGATAAGTTCATCCGTACCACGGATGAGCACCATGTAAAACAGATGCAGAAAATATTTAAGAAGCTTTATGACCAAGGGGACATATATAAGGGGAAATATCAGGGAATGTACTGTACTCCGTGCGAGTCCTTCTGGACAGAGTCGCAGCTTAAAGACGGGAAATGCCCCGACTGCGGCAGGGAAGTGCATCCGGCAAGTGAAGAGGCTTACTTTTTAAGATCGAGCAAATACGCGGACAGGCTTATCGAACATATCAATTCGCATCCGGAATTCATACAGCCGGTATCCCGCAAAAATGAGATGATGAACAATTTCCTTCTGCCCGGACTTCAGGACCTTTGCATATCAAGGACTACCGTAAAATGGGGTATACCGGTGGATTTTGACGACAGGCATACGATATTTGTGTGGATGGATGCTTTGACCAACTATATCACCGGACTTGGTTACGATGTGGATGGAAAAAGCGATGAAAAGTACGCAAAGTTCTGGCCTGCGGACCTTCATCTGATAGGAAAAGACATAATAAGATTCCATACCATATATTGGCCGATATGGCTGATGGCCTTAGGAGAGCCGCTGCCCAAACAGATATTCGGACATCCCTGGCTCCTTCAGGGCGGAGAGAAGATGAGCAAGTCCAAAGGGAATGTGATCTATGCGGACGATCTGATCTCACTTTTCGGTATTGATGCCGTAAGATATTTTGTACTTCACGAAATGCCTTTTGAAAATGACGGAGTGATCACCTGGGAGCTTGTGGTGGAAAGGATCAATTCCGACCTGGCTAATGTCCTTGGCAATCTCGTAAACAGGACCATATCGATGACAAATAAGTATTTTGGCGGTGTGGTTGAAAGAACGGGTGTAAGAGAAGCAGTGGATGGTGAGCTGATATCGGCAGTTACCGGGACTAAGGCGGCGGCAGAGTCTCTGATGGAAGGTCTTCATGTGGCAGATGCCATTACGGAGATATTTAATCTGTTTAAACGCTGCAACAAGTATATCGATGAGACGGCTCCGTGGGTATTGGCCAAGGATGAGGAAAAGAAGGACAGGTTAAAGGAGGTTTTATATAATCTGACTGAAAGCATCAGCATCGGTGCGGAACTGCTTAAAGCTTTCTTGCCGGATACTTCGGAAAATATATTAAAACAGCTTAAAGCACCCGAAAGGGACTATGATACTTTAGGCGAGTTCGGCCTTTATCCTTCGGGGAACAAAGTTACCGAAAAGCCGGAGATATTATTTGCCAGAATGGATATAAAGGAAGTTTTGGAAAAGGTTGAAGTGATAAAGAAAAAGCAGGTGGCTGAATTTAATGCCGAGCAGGCGGAGATAGAAGCGTATAATGCGAAAAAATGATATAAAAAAGGATTGACCGGTAAAGTCAATCCTTTTTTTTATAGCTCATTTTACTGAGGTTTCGATTATTATTTTGGCGCAGGCTGGACAATAATTTGCTTCCACAGTCTGCATGTTCGGAAGTCTAAACTGGGC
>JAFRSU010000001.1 GCA_017427415.1 Lachnospiraceae bacterium
ATCTTTTCTTTTGGATTAACGCCAGCTTACTCAGTAAGCTTTTATTATGTCCGTTATTACTGTGTTTGGGTTTAACATATCTAAGATATGTTAACGTTCAACTCGTCACTTCTTAAAGTGACTCATCTGTTTAAAACAGATGATGAAATTTTAGGAAATTTCAAGGTTGTCATGCTATTCAGTTATCAAGGTTCTGTATGCCTTCCCACTCCTTCGGAACAACTCCCCGGAGCGCGTCAGCAAATGGTATTATATCACCCGTTTTTTTGATTGTCAACACTTTTTTTAATCTTTTTTAAACTTTTTTTTATTTTTTTCAAAAACCCCATTTTAAGCCGTTTTTTACGGCATATTTTCTCTTAAGTTCAAAGGATCACACTCTGTTTTTCTCCCGATTATGCTTTTTTTGAATAAAAAAACTGCTCCCGGACAGATTGCCCGGTGAGCAGTTCACATTCATTTATCATAACCGCATTCTTTATATCCGATACTTTATTATATACAAGATCATTTAAACATCCCGAGTACCAGATCCACTACAGGGTTGTTATTGTAAAACCAGGTAAGCGGTTCACTCTTATTGACCATATCTATTACGGAAGCACCCAGGCTCGTAGTCGAAAATGCTACGGCAGCCACATATACTATCGAAACGATAAGGTATCCCTGTACAAATCCCATAATGATGCCTAAGGCCGTATTAGCCTGTTTGATGCCCGGCAGTTTTGCGGCTATATCAAGAAGAAGTCCTGCTATCAGTACGATAACGGTCACAACCATAAATGTAAAGATATAAGCAATGGCACTTACTATCAGCTCCGTCATCCTTGTATAGATATTTTCCACCATCTGCTTTTGAGCCTCTGCAGATGTTGCAGATGCCGCGTCTCCGGCTTTATTGCATTTTTCTATTATAAGCTCTTTCAGCTGATCCGGCAGATCGATCTTTCCTACATAGTCGCTGATACTGATTTCGGTAGTGATCTTACTCTGCAGATCTATCTTCTGTTCCAGCTTGTTATGTATCTTGGCCGGTATCTGGGTATGGTCATTGATATAATCAGCCACATACGGCGACAGCACACCTGTGATTATTATGATGATAAATAAGGAAAACATGGTAAAAATGGTATGTACAAATCCCTTTTTAGCGCCTAAGATTGTACATCCGATCAAAATCGCGGCTACTATAACAAGAAATATATTCACGCCTCATCCACTCCTTTCCTTTTGTCAGTCTATAGCTTCTTCTTTTCTGGTTTCCTTTTCTGTCTTTAAGCGGATGGTCCTTACTTCACTTCCGCCGATGACACAATATTTGTCCTTCCCTGCAGGGAATATACTTCTGATCCCGCCGTCGATCTGGGTCCTGAATTTTTCGGAACCGTTCAGATAATAAATGATACAGGACGAATTGCTGTACATTATGAGTTCATCACCCTCTATGCACATGCCGGTAAATGCCAGTCCTGTCACTATCTCTTTTTTGGACTTTCCGTCCGTATCAAATACCGTGATCCTTGATGTTCCGTCAGTCTCAGTCTCTGCCAGGCATATCGATTCGGAATCGCTGCATACTGCAGAAAGACGGACTGTTTCCTGTGTGGCAAGTTCGGAGGGTGTTTCCTTCATTCTGAAGAGTATGCATCTATCCTCGCCAAAAGCACACACCCTGTCATTGGTCACGAATTTTACTTCCGGAATGATCTTTCCCGCATATGAATAGCTTCCTACTACACGTCCCGCAAAATTCTGGCCTACATTTCCAAAATTATAAAATGTAACCCACGATGTAAGTTCATCGCCTATCTTCATATAGGAAGTAACCAGCTTTTTGCCGTCATCGGACAGATCAAACGAAAGAGGGAATCCGTCAGCGGCTATGCTTGTCTCGATATCAAGTAAAAGTACACCATTGATGTCATATACATAGATATGATCGACGGACAAAGAATCCGTCCATACAGCAACGACGCCCTGACCTGCTACGGATATATCCACTATCTTCTCAGGGATATTGATATGAAAATTGCCGCCCTGTCCGTCGGTAATGACCACGGTCTGCATCCCCTTATCGGCAAACGCACAATAATCACCGCAGACATCCACTATAGGTTTCTTCATATTATAACTGATATTCCAAAGCGTTCTTCCGTCACGATAGCCTTCAGCCCCGTCGGTATTATACTTGATATATCCTGTGCCGTATCTGGTATATTTGTTCTGGCTTAATACCTCAGAGGAGGACACGACCTCAAAAGCAGTATATACCTTATTCTCTTTTATAGTCTTATATAGAAGAATAGCTATACTTCCGAGAATACATACAGCTATAAGGATGATAATACCGAGATGCCAGCTTTTATCACCCTGTTTTTGTCCGTATTCATTTTTTTCTTCTGTTGTCCTGTACCTGTCCAAAGTAGTCCACCTGTTGTTTAAAAAAAGTCATTATTTTATTATATGGGCTGGATGCTCTTATCCACAGTCTTCTTATACTGCTCCAAAGCATCACCGACCGTCTCGGCTCCGCCGTCATTGATTATATCTATCAGTGACTCGATGACCGAAACCGAAAGTACTTCCTTACCGAGATATGCCTCGTAGTTCTTGGATATCTTAACCGTGATATCACTGAGTTCAGCTTCAACGGCATGTTTTTCCTCAAAGGTTTTCTCCAATGCCTTCTGATCCTCTTCTATCTCTTCAAAATACCTGGTATGTATCTCAGTTGCAATATCCTTCTTGGTCTTGTTCTCAAACTGAGTGATAGCATCCTGCTTTTCTTCCACGATGGTATCGATCTGTTTCTGAAGCTCGTTAATCTTTGTATCGAATTTCTCAAGTTCGTAACCGCTCTCGTCGGAATCCTGTCTGATGTTCTGTTCCTTCTTGGAAATTCTTCTTTTAAGGCTTGCGATCTTTCTCTTATATACCTGGATATCTTTAAAGTCTTTTCTGTACTTCTTTAATACGTTCTTTCTGAGGAAGTAATATGCCAAAGCGACCAGGCATACCACTATAAGATAAAGAGGTAAAAGCCACCAGCCGCTTGCCTCCTTCGGAAATGCAAGCCAGAAAACCAAAAGCGGAAGGGAAAGCAATACCAAAACCGTAAGCAGGATAATACCGTATTCACCGAGACCGTTCGGTATAAACAGAGACAAAAAGAATTTTGACTCAAAAATAGACGGAATATCATTTTTCGAGAAAAGAGATTTGATATTGGCCTTATTGACTCTTATCTCCTCACGCAAGTCCTGTGTCTCGTCTTCAATTCTTTTTGTTACGCCGGTATTTTTCGCACTCGCACGTCTTGACTGTTCCTTCTTCATGCTTGTACGGACCTTATTCAGCTGTGAATCAAAAGATGCCTCTATCTCGCTTCTTCTTTTTGAGATAGTAGAGTTTATCTCGGAAGCCTCAGCCTTTTTTGCAGTATCAAGCTGTTTTGAGAATCTCTTTTCCTCTTCGGCAAGCTTGGCTTCCTTTTCTTTTAATTCATCATTTCTCTCAAGATCTTCCTTAATCTCATAAAGGATATATACACCTTTACTTAAAATGTTACCTTCTTCCATTTTTCTTCTCCAAAAACAATTTTTACATTGTATTATAAAGCAATACGTCCTTCAAGAGCGCGCAATAATGTTACCTCATCAATATACTCAAGGTCCCCGCCCACAGGTATGCCGTTCGCTATCCTGCTCACCTTGATGCCTGCCGGCTTAATAAGCTTACTGATATACATCGCCGTAGCTTCGCCTTCAATACTCGAATTGGTAGCTATTACCACTTCCTCGATCTCATCCTGCTGAAGCCGCAGTATCAGTTCTCTTATCTTGATATCCTGCGGTCCTATGCCCAGCATCGGAGAAATAACCCCGTTAAGTACATGGTATAAGCCGTTGTATTTTCCAATCCTCTCATATGCTGCCATATCCCTTGTGGTCTCCACCACCATGACCGTCTTCGGATCACGGTTGGGATTAGAACATATCGGGCAGATTTCCCTGTCTGTTAGGCAGAAACACTTAGAGCAGTATTTTACGCCTGCCTTGGCTTCCAGGATGGCTCCCGTAAGCCTCTCCACCTTTTCCTTGGGAAGATCGAGTATATGAAAGGCAAGCCGCTGTGCCGATTTTGTCCCGATACCCGGGAGCGAGCCCAGTTCAGCGATAAGCCTGCTGATTTTTTCGCTGTAATATTCCATGTTAAGTTCCCGATCAGAATCCGAAGCCGCTGAGTGTAGAGCCGAGACCTCCTGCTACAGAGCTCATCATGCCTTCCTGCTCCTCTTCCATCTTCTTTAATGCTTCGTTTGCTGCTGCGATGATAAGATCCTGAAGCATCTCGATGTCATCGGGATCAACTACTTCAGGTGAAAGGGTGACAGCTGTAAGTTCTTTCTTACCCGATACCTTTACGGTAACAGCTCCGCCGCCTGCTGAAGCTTCCCATTCCTTATTCTCAAGCTCCTTCTGCTTTTCCTCCATCTGGCGCTGCATACGCTGAGCCTGTTTCATCAGATTGTTCATGTTTCCGGGGATGCCTCCGCCGAAACCGCCTTTCTTACCCATTTGTCAGTCCTCCTTTATATTCTGTTCAAATATATACTAGTCAACCTGCCTTATGGCAAGTTTAACAACCTTCCTTAAGTCCTTTTTCTTCAGATCCCTGCTTCCGTCATCATATCCTACCGTGATATCCATATTTTTACCGGTAGCCTTCGCTATCTCGCTTTTTAAGATATCTATACGTGTCGGCTGTACGGTGCCGTTCATCTCGTTTTTAAACTGCATGGTCTTAACATCCAGATCGTTCTTAAAAACTATATGCAGTTTTCCGTTTTCCTCTACCGGAACAGCTGTGGCCAGCATGGTCCCGGACAGTTTGTCTATGCCGTTCATCCTGCCTGTTATCTGCGGCCAGCTGTTTATCACCCGGACGATATCCTCGGGAAGAGCTTTGGCAAGTTCTTCAAGACCTGCCCCCTCATTATCCCCGTCGTCGGACTTTTCAGCTTCATTTTCCTTACCCGAAGGTGCCGTACTCACAAAATCCCCATTTTCCAGCTTTTCCTCCAGCACACGGACTCTGTCAAGAAGCGCACTGTAATCCGTCTGCATCTGGGGACGTACCAGTTTTATAAGCTCGACCTCTATAAGCAGCCTCTTTTGTGAGGCATATCTTATCCTGTTGAGCAGTTCCGACATGATGCTGATATAGCGGATAAGTGTTTCGCCGTCCACGACATTTGCCTCATGTATGATAAGTTCCATGTTTTCCTTTGAAAACTCCAGGACCTCATAAGGATCATCCACTGACTGTGCCAGCAGCAGATTTCTCAGATACCCTGCAAAATCGGCAACGAACTGTGTGAGTTCCCTGCCTGTGGCAAGTACCTCATCTAAAACAGTCATGCATCCGTCAGCCGAACCTGCTTTGATATATCTCAGCAATTTGGCAAATACTTCAACATCCACCGAGCCGAGCACTTCAAGTACTTTATCGTATGTGAGCTCCTGCCCGATATAAAAGGCTATGCACTGGTCAAGCAGACTCTGTGCATCACGCATGGATCCGTCTGCCACTCTCGCCACATACTTTAATGCTTTTTCTTCGGTCTCTATACCTTCGGATTTCATAAGGTCAGCAAGACACGCTGCTATGGTATCCGTGGTTATCCTCTTAAAATCATATCTCTGGCATCTCGAAAGTATCGTGATCGGAATCTTATGCACTTCCGTTGTGGCCAGTATGAATATTACATATTCCGGCGGTTCCTCTAAGGTTTTAAGAAGTGCATTGAATGCACTTGTCGAAAGCATATGCACCTCATCTATGATGAAGACCTTATACTTTCCTTCCGTCGGAGAATACTTTACGTTTTCTATGATATCCCTGATATTTTCAACACTGTTGTTTGATGCAGCATCAAGCTCCGTAACATTCATCGATACGCCCTGATCGATGCTCCTGCAGACACTGCATTTTCCGCACGGGCTTCCGTCTACCGGCGATTCGCAGTTGACGGCTTTGGCAAAAAGCTTGGCGACCGATGTTTTACCGGTTCCCCTGGTCCCGCAGAAAAGATATGCGTGGCCGATCCTGCCGGTTTTCATCTGGTTCTTCAGGGTCGTGACTATATGGTCCTGGCCTCTGACCTCTTCGAAGCTCTGCGGTCTGTATTTTCTGTATAAAGCCAAATAGCTCATTTAAGTCCTCTTAATATCAAAATCCGAAATCAGTATTATCTATTTATTATAAATTAATGTCTGATAAAAAACAAGTGGGGACTTTTAAAACACAAAAATCCGGTCAAACATACGTATGAGATCCAGTCTTCCCTTCGCTGTGATAAATCCCGACATAAAAGCTCCCTGGAATGTGGTCTTTCCCGATATGATCCTGTTTACCATATCTTTCGTGGTAGTAGCGGTCATATCCGGTTTCTCTGCTTCTCCGTAATATGCCTTTATCTTGTCCGGACCGAAGTCAAGTACTATGTTCTTATCCATATCACTCATTTTGATACAGCAGACAGCCTTTATCTTATCCTCCGGAGCCTTAAATGCCTTTTCAAAACTTTTAAGGATATTCTCATTTGCATCATCAGAATACTGCCCTAGGATCGACTTATATATCTGGGACAGCTTCTCCACGTCTTCCTTCTGTTTTTTCACAAAGGTATCGTCAGCCACATACTCCGAAAGCTGTTCACTCTCCTGTGGGGTAAGCTCTATGCCTGCAGAAGGTATCTCCGTATGGCAGGCATTGACGCTGTTGGGAAGAAGTGCCTGTTTGTGGCTTACGATCTTGTATATCTCCTCAGCCTTTTTCTCTATGATGGAAGCATAAGTTTTATTGGTCTCAAATTCGATATGATCCGCAACATAGGTACATATCCCGTCACATACCATTCCGCCTAAGGTCTCCCAAGCGTTTACCATATCCTCCAAAGCACGTCTCTCGCCTCTTGAGGTAGCAACTATCACAGGGAACATGTATAAGGATTTAAGCTTCTTTTTATCAGCATACAGCCAGCACGAATCAAGGAAAGTCTGCATCAGGCCTCCTATACCGTACCATTCTACATTTGCTGCCAATATGACCGCATCAGCATCCTTAAAGGTATTAGGAAGCATGGATATACCGTTTTTCTGCTCATGCAGATTATATCTGCCAACATTTACACGGAGTTCCGTCAATACTTCCTGTATCTTATTTATGACATACAGCGTGGGATCCCCTATCAGTCCTCTGCCGCCATAATAAATATTAACCTTCATGTAAACCCTGCCTTTCATTTCCCTCTAAAAGCATATAAAAAAATACTCCACTCTTAATTATACTATAAGCGGATTTTTTGTGCAAGTATTTCCCATCCAGGTAAAAAAAGAAAATGCTGTGCTTTTTTCGCACAGCATTATTATATCAAAACCTATAATCAATCCCTAATTGTTTCATTACTGCGTTTGCAGTATATCCGGACTTGATTTTCCCATCGACAAAAAACACCATTCTCCTTTCCTTTTGCCAAACAGTTCGTTTTCCGATTTATGAAAATATACCACAATTTCATAAAAAAATCAAACCGCTGTTTGTCAAAATAATTAGTGATACACATATTCGCACAGACCTATTTTTATATGATCGCCTTTGCATATTTTAACCGGTCTGTTCACAGAAATACGGGTACCGTTAAGGTAAACACCATTCGTACTGTTCAGATCAGCGATATAGATATCCCCGTCTATGCAGTCAACCTTCATATGGTACCGTGACACACCCGTAGCATTCAGACAATAATCCATATGTGCCTCATCCTTCCCGATATAAAACGGGAAGGAATTGATATTTATATCCGGATAAGAATCCGAGACAAGCACTATGTCGGCAGGCTTGGAATACCCGGTACCTGTAATCTCCGAAAGAAGTTCAGTCGCTTCATCTGACCCGGCGTCATACACCCGGCTCTTCTCAGGAATATCCTTTTCCGTCCTGCCCGTCAGCTTTCCCTCAGGTATTTTTTTGCAGATATACCATCCTGCGACCAGGCCCAGTGCAGCCACCGCACCCACCTTTAAAACATCAATTTTTCCTTCAGGTTTCACAAGCAATCCCAGTTTCCATGCCACTAAAACCAACATAACAGGAAGAACGATCATGAGTGCAGGTTTCAGATATTTAAAATATTTATCATACGCTGTCGTTTTTACTTTACCTGTATTATCCGGTCCGGAATATTGCCCTGTAATACTGTCAGTTCCGCCTTCGTATGCCGGTTCAAAGCCTCCCTTTTTTTCAAAGAAAGGTTCATCTGTAAAGGTCGGTAGTCCGGAACCGGGTCTGATGCCTTCATTATCATCGCCTGCTTTTGATCTCTGTTCAGGTACCTTATTCCCGCCGGACTCGATATATTCCTTTAGTTCATATACTCCAAAGCCTTCCTCCCTGCTCCTCATATATATGGTATACACCATCAGGACCGCCTTCTGGTCATGATAATCTATCCTGTTCATCAGGTACTCGGACAGGTTCTCAAGCTGCTTGCGGAGAGGCTGCCCGTATCCTGTGTGATAGGCAAGATGCGGATCCCCCTTTGTATCAAAAAAAATATATGCCGGATCCATGATATAGTCCTTTTCGTCAAGCATATATTTTGCTCCTCGTATGACAATATCGGCTATCCCTAAAAGAATAGACTTTATCCTGTCGCAGGACAGCTCCTCATGCAGGGAAACATACTCCAATGTAACCATGCCCGCGGTATCATACTCATATATCTTTTCACGGTCAACGATATTCACGCTGAATTCAAGCAGGCCTTTGATATGATTATTTCTGACCATCTTTTCCCTGAAATCCGTCCTTGCCAAGTAGGCTCCCTCTTCAATTTCATCTGTTATTATCAAACTGTTTTTGTCTTTATCCTTAAAGATGCTTTTCATATTTATTTTCCTTTACCGCCGTCGTCCTTTTTGTCCGGGAGTATATCCTTTATCAGCTCCGATGCAGCCTTAACTATCCTTGTTATCCCCGTCTTGTTCGGGATATCCGCTTCACTTACATGCTCTATACTCCGTAACCCCGACACAATACTTCCGAGTATCCCTTCTTCAGGCAGATCGAGTCCCACTTCTATCCTTGCGGTAATACTTCTGCCGTCCCTTTCGACATATGCGCTCTCAACTCCTGCTCCGAAATACCCGTTAATTTCCCGTTCAATATCATTCTCCACATGGCTGTCCGGCATCCTGTCCAACGCGTACTCCTTTTCGGCCATAAATACCGCCATGTCAGCATCCGCTGTTACCTTTACGGAATTATACAGATAAAACACTGCCCATATCAGACCCACTATCCCGAATATGATGATTGGGATTATAAATGCAGCTTCTATCGTAAACGAACCCCTAACTCTGTATCTCATAACTACCTCTCAGCTCCGGCTCTGCTTCATCATACTTTTTCCAGTCTTTTACCCGTATCGTGAACTACTCGGCTACAAGTAACCGAGCTTCCTGCTTCAACCACTACTGCGTTGGCTATGATATACATAACTCAACGTCTTGCACAGTGTCCACAGGCGTATAAGTTAGGACAGTTCCTGCCCTACTGAATATTTATCTTTAGGCTACTTCGAAAGATTCGTTTAGTATGCGGAGTCCTTCACGTAGGATATTGATAGCTGCGTTCCGGTCACGGCTGATTGTAAGACCACAATCACATTTCATTGTACGGATAGCAAGATTTTTCA
>JAFRSU010000011.1 GCA_017427415.1 Lachnospiraceae bacterium
ATACCATAAACAGGTTGACTTTTGTGCTGTTTTTACAATTATCTAGGAGATTATTTTAATGGGCGGAGGACTTTTTCAGTGGTCTCGAACCGTCCCCTGTTTCCCCTATTTTTTCCATCAGCCAATGGGTTTCAGTTTCACCATATTTCACAAAACCGACTTTCTGGTACAGGAATCTGGCAGGATTCTCCTTATAAGTTTTTAAGTATACCCTGACACCTATATTCCTATCCAGAGTTTCGTTTAAGATTTTCGTACCCAGTCCCTTACCCTGATATTCAGGCAATATCGCAAACATTCCAATACATGCGTCCCCGTTTTTGTCATAAAAGAAAGTAAACAGGCCAATATCTTTTCCATCGGTTTGGATAATGTTCATATGCTCCAAACGTTCAGCCATCTCTTTTCTGGTATATTCCATTTGGACATCTTTATTCCACCCATATATTTTCTCAACATACCACTTAAAACATCTTTCTTTTAATGTATAGATAAAATCTATATCCGTGTTTTCACATTGCCGGAAAGAATACTCTAATGATCTGTCACAGTCTTTAGATTCATAAACGGAATTACCGATTAGTTGCTTATCGTTTTCAAATTCTTCCGCTACGCTCTCCACCCCCATCTTCTTCACAAGGTCACCATAAGACTTATCATACTGAAGCCGACTTATAGCTCCAGTTTTAAGAAATGAATCAAGTGTCTTCTTCTGGTCCAGAAACAGTTGTTTCTTCTTTTCGTATTTTATATCGTTTTCCGGCTCCATATCAAAAATACCCCTCTATTTTATTTTCGCTCCCATCATAGCCTTGATAGGGTTAACCTGCTTAGCCATAGCAAATATAGTATCCTGCTCATTATCAATGTAATCTTTAAGCTGACGGATATCATCTTCTGAGAAACCTTTATTCTTCACCAGTTCACATCCCGGAAGCGTAAACTCAGCAGTCTTATCCGCATCCTGGAAGAACACATATACTGCTTTCTTGTCTCCCGTCCTAGTCATAGACGATACACTCATTTTGATATCTTTGTTCATAGGTAACCTCTTAGTTATCACATCTTGATATATATTTTCTTTCTCTTACAGGTTCATCTTTTGCTATATTTATCTTAGTAATTAATATATCACATAAACCGCAAATTTGCTATATTTTCAGCGAAAAAACTGACTTAAGATCCCTTTAGTAAATCCAAAGTCAGTTCTCACCTCACATCTTCATCAATTCTCTGCTTAACGACCTGTAATAATAGATATTGGCAGGTATTCCACCCGTATGTTCAGTAATGCCCTTGCGTTTCCTAAATTAAACATTTTTCTTAATCTCCTTATATTGTTTAATGTCTCGATCAGTATGTTGTTTCTTTATTCTTGGTCTTTAGATCTTTGTGATCAGTGGGATCCCGGGCATGGATGACCATGCGGAAGTGCTTTGTGATATTCATTTTCCTTGCCTCCAAAATAAAAACAGAGAAGGATAAAAGTCCTTCTCCGAAAACAAAAAAAGCGCAGGGATAAGATTTTCTCTTAAACCTGCGCCTGTCGCTGTGTTGTTATTCAGTTTTGATAATGGATACGATTATTGCTTGTCCTGCATAGAATTTTTGTGGTTTTCATGGATAATTATTGCCCACAGACCGACTAATCCTAAAATCCCGATTCCTAACCATAAGCCATTGCTTCTAAAAAAACTGTCTTCCGGTAGCTTGGGCAGCACGGTGTAACCAATAATAATACATAGTGCAAATACCATTGTTCCTAAAAATGTTACTATGCATTTACGCTTCACTGCTAATCTCTTCTCAGCCTCTGCATAATCTGCGACTTTTTGCAAAGTCTCTTTTTCTTCTTTTTCCATAAGCTCACTTTTCCTTTCACCATCAATTATTTCTTTGATGTCAACTTCATAGTATTCTGCCAGCTCAACCAGAATACCTAACTCCGGCATGGTATTGCCATTCTCCCAACGGGAAACGCTTCGGGAGGATACTCCAAACTTTTCTGCCAACTGTTCTTGTGTTAGTCCTTTTTCCTTGCGTAAATCTTTAAGGAATCCACCAATTTTAACTTGGTCAATCATTTTTCTTTCTCCTTTCGCTGGTTATTATGGCAGAAATCATATCAGGAAACCACGTCACAAAGTGAGAAATGACGTATTTTCCACTAGACAATTATGTCTAGTCAGCATTTTTACTTAAAAATCTACAAAATCCCGATACATTTTACTACGTTCGTAGTATGTGCTTTATATTCCGATATAACCTTCAATTATTTAAAGCAGAAATAAAGCTGCACTCATTAAACCGATGACTAAAAGTGACAAGGCTATTGCTGTCACCATACCAAGTAGCATATTCGTTTTGTCAGCAGCATTTTGTTCATGTGTCGCATATTCTTTGTCAGAACCATGAGACTCTGTTTTTGATTTTCTAAAACATAAAGAAAACAAGGGAATAGGAAGTAATATTAATGCTCCCCATTTTGAACCATACTCACCATTGCCTACATGGAATAAAGGTGAGTTTTTGAATGTATCGGGAATAAAGAGCCAAATAACAAATGCGATAACTATGCCGGCAATTATAATAATATTCCTGAGATTCTTATATTGTTTAGCAGTCATTATTCTTCCTCCGTGCTCTCATGATAATCTATTATCCTGGAAGTTAATTTTACTAACTTGTTTAAGAGTATACCAAATATATACTCTCCCGTCAAACTTTTTCAGGCTTTTAAAATGAGCCAGATCAGGATCAGATGAAGAGGATAGAATACGTAAAATAGCCACTTATTCACTACTGTCCTTCTACCTGGTTCTCCATTATAAAACTGTAATAATGGTATCACTAGGAATATACCCAGTTGGCAAATTCCCTCATACCAGTTCTGGGTATTACAGATCAGGAATATGACTGTGCATATCATCTGTATGCATATAATCATTAGGTAATCCCGAATCTGTTTAATTTTGTTTCCCTTGTTCATATAAAAGATCCACACCATTAATGGTCCGAGAAGTCCCCAGTCTGCAAAAACACTTATCAACATAAACAGGGCTACAGCCAGTCCTTTTATGACCTGACTCTTTATCCTGTCTGTCACTGCCAGCATAAGGAACGAGATAAACAATGTAAATATCACATTCAGGTCTCCTGCTGATGCCTTGCCAAATCTGACAAGTGAATACGGTATCTGTGACAGAATTGCAAATGCCAACAGCCTCAGTGCATAGTTTTTTCTTGAAGAGGTATGTACATAACCTTCCACCAGGAAGTAAAACATCACCGGAGCTGCTATCCTGCCGACGGTCCTCATTATTATATACAGGACTATCAGTGCAGGGTGTTTTTCCGGTGTGAGAATGAACGCTGCCATATGATCAAGCAGCATTGTTGTTATGGCTATATACTTGATCTGATTCCTGTTAAGCCGGTATTTTTTCATGACTACTCTATCCTTCCAAAATTGTATATATCCACTACCTGTTCCGGTTTTAGTTTCAGCTTTGTTGACATATACTTCTTTATGTCAAAAGCGTTTTTCTCATTGTAGTCCGATAACAGCTTATACCTTTTATGCTTTGTGATATCATACTTTTCAGATAAAAACGGACGTACTCCTCTTAAC
>JAFRSU010000012.1 GCA_017427415.1 Lachnospiraceae bacterium
CAGAGGGCGAAAAATCCGCGGTACCACCTCTATTTAAGTGCTTCTCACAAAACACTCCTCATCATGTGCCATCACACACTTTGCGCAATATCGGGCGCACCCGTCTATCCCTACTGAACATTTCAGGAAGCGGCTCCGGAACGTATTCGATATATATCCGTCATGTCCTCGCACCGGCCGGACACTCTCTGAAGACATCCATGTATCTACTCTTTTCCTTCATTGCCTTGCAAAGTATGATAATACATAAATCCAAAAAATGCAAGCACTTTTTTCTTAACCCATGAACGCTAAGGGAATTCTGTCATTTCGAGCAACCAAACAGGTCTTCCATACATATTTGCTTACTTATGTAATTACTGTATTTATTCCTTTTTATTCCATATGTAGTGATCATTGTAAGCTGAAGTGTGCATTTGGTTTTTGTATCTTCTTTGAATACTTCGACTTTATTCTTTAATTGCATGTCGTATTCCTTACTTATTTCAAATTCGTTTTTTGTAAACTTTATCTCGCAAAGATTAATAACCTGGTCTCTGCGTTCTATGATCAAATCTATCTGTGCACCCATTTCATCGGGATTGCCGATTTTTTGCCATGTTGATATTTCCGACATAACTCCGGCTATTTCCAGTTTATGCTTTATCTGCTCTATATGGTCATTACACACTTGTTCAAAGGACAAACCTGTCCAAACATTTCTGGCAGGATTATCAGTCATGTTTGACCAGTAATGTTCATCCTTTCCATAATTATTCTTTATAAATTTGAAATAGAACATTGTATAATAATCACACAGTTTATACTTTCTTTCTTTCTTTTTATTTCCAAAAGAGTTATTTACACTGATAAATCCGGAATTTTCAAGATTTAGCAACATATTTGTAAGAACTCCGTTACTTGGAAGCCCGGTATTTTTAACGATTTCCTCTCTTTTCAGGCCATATCTTTTTTTACTTAATTCTTCCACAATCTTAATATAAGGTTCCTTGTTTGAAAACAGAGTATGATACAGCATTTCAAACTCATTCCATAACTCCGATCTCCTGCTAAAAAACAGATTGTCAATATTTTCATTTAATGTCTGCTCTCTATCAAGCAATCTGAGATAATATGGAATCCCCCCCATTATCATATAACATTGGGTTATATCATATCTTGACCAAAAAACATTCCTTGATTTTAAATACTTTTCCGTCTCACAAAGATTAAACGGTTCAAGATACAACCGGCATGTATGTCTGTTAAAAAGCCCGCCTTTGTTTTTTTCGATTTTTTCAGTTAACCACGAAGCTGCAGATCCACAAACAATAAATACCAGATTTTTTCTTGCGCTCCCCCATGAATTCCAGAACCACTCAAATGCTGGCAGAAAGCCGGATTTTTGCCTGTCCATCCATGGCATTTCATCAAAAAAGACTATTTGCTTCTTTTTTGCATTCTTTTCGAGATAATCTCTTAATGCAAAAAAAGCCTCTGTCCAATCCTTAATACTATTTATATTCTCCCCGGAATACCGTGATAGTTCCAGTCTAAAGTTTCTCAACTGTTCCGTAGTTGATTGATCAAAAGATCCCGTAAATTTAAAATCAAAATTCCCGTTAAAATATTCATTTATCAAATATGTTTTTCCAACTCTTCTTCTACCATACACTATTATCAACTGAGCATCTTTTTCTTCCATAGCTCGGTTTAGTCTTTTTATTTCTCTTTCGCGTCCGATTATGTTCTCCATTTTAACCCCCCCCATTACCCATTATTTTTCATCTTTTTCTTTTATAATATGCTTCAAAAAGATAAAAGTCAAGGATTTTTTATCTTTTACTCCGTATTTTCTCGCAAAAAAGATAAAAAATCCTTGACTATTTATCATTATCTTCCTGTCAGTCTGTAACGTGGAACCCAAACTTGAAAAACCAATATCCGACTTTAGATTGTTTATATAAACACCACCGGTATCACAAACAATGCAGCTCCAATGATCAAGGTATATGAGATGCTTCGCACCTTTGTGGATATCAGGTATACCAGGTTCATTTCGAGCCACAGTATCACAAAGCGGACTATGCTTAACAGTACCAGATACCCACGTATAGATATCCATGCCGGCACCCAATTAAGATGTGAGAGTGAGCATGCAGGATATGAAAAACCTGAAGTACCGTATGCATTGAGCACACTCACAAAAAACGGTATATATGTTATAAGGAAGGTTAAAAGAAGTATCACCGTCCCCAGCACTTCCCTGCGTATAAACAGGCTCTTTCTGCCTTTGGCGGTAGTCTTCACGATCCTGTCCACTCCCGACTGGTAATCGGGCGCGTACATAAAGACTGCACATATAAGCATCAGAAGCGCTGCCATCACAGAAAGCAGGCAGTTATCCTTCTCTCCCGGAGTATCGTTCGTAAGTATCCTGTAGCCCTGTTCATACACAAAAGCCCCGCCGTTCTCCTTCAGGTACCTGCCCTTGCTCTCTACCCTGTCCAGCACGGCATACTTTTTTGTCTCCTCCTGATATTTGCTCGACATAAGGTTTTTTATGGTCTCATCCTCGGTAAGTACTATGTTTTCCCTGTACTCCTCCTGTATGGCCTCATAGGCCTCCCATTCTTTTCCTATCTCTCTTTCCTTTTCTTCAGAGTACAGTCCTGAAAGCTGCAGCATATACTGTTTATAGTATATATCCTCCGGCATGCTGAACATCTCCCTCACAGGCTGGAATGTTACGGCTCTGAACACCAGAAAAGCCAATACTATCAGAATAGCTTTTTCACAGAACAGATATCTGAAGCACTCCTGCAGAAAGATGGATAAGCTCTTTACAGGCAGTATATCCGCACCGATCCTGAAAGACCTGCCAAAAGTACTGCTTATACGGTCGTAGGCTGTCACTCCCAGAAGACAGAAAACAGCTAAGAGCAGGACCGTGAAACCGATATATACCGGCAGATACCATATAGGCTTCCCAAGTATGTTAAGATTGATATAATCTCCGAACAAAAAGCCCGTATCGGCACCGGAGAAAAGATTCATATATTTAAGCAGTCCAAATATACTGTTACCTGGTACTGTAAAATACAGAATCCCTTCTGCCCCGAATACAGCGGCAAGATAAAGGAGCAGTGAGAGATATGTCTTCCCGGCACATGCGAAAAAGAAGACCATCACCGTGATCATAAGCACAAACAGTATCCTGAATAACACGGTGATCAGGGCAAACTCCAGAACATTTATCTCAAAAACACAGGTCATATATTCAGGTACGGACTGTATGGGTCTTGAAGGGTCACCCAGCCCGTACATATATCCGGCCAGTACCCAGTTTATAAGCTCCAGCACAGTCACGCTGATAAACGCCAAAGTCAGGCACACCAGGAGCTTTGAGACCCCGTGAGATTTATGCCCTTTTAGAGTGGTACGTGTAAGATTGAGAGTACCTATTTCTTTCTCTCTTACTACCAGTGCAAAGATGATATATATCATAAACACTATGCCAAACAGCACAGAGCCGGTATATCCGGACGCCATGACCACTCCCCTGCCCGGTCCGGGTACAGTAGTTATCTCGGGCAGTCCCGCATAAACCTCAGCGGTCTTTTCCATGTTCAGACGCGAGAAACCGTCAGCGTCGCTGAATATCGGGAGCTTTGAAAGACGGTCCGCGGAAGCTATGATGTTCTCCCTGTAGTCCATATATCCGAGGGTATCATTAACCTCGGACTTAACATAGCTCAAAAGGAAATATCCGGCTGTGATCTCCCCGGTATCCAGACCCGCCATATAGGAGAGAGCTTCCTCTTTGCTGCCGTTCATCTCCGGTCTTTCGTAAAACTCCTTATAATCCTGCGCAAGGAAAACATACCCCCTGTTTTTTTCACCGGTCACCAGAAAGATACCGCTCAAAAAACAGACGACCGCAAATATAAGAAATGTCCTCTTACCAAATGTTTTCTTAAGCTCGTTAAAGAAAAGCATTTCCCTTACCCCTACTCAAAATGGTACAGATACAGATCCTCCAGATCGGGCTTTACTTCACACACTGTGAAGAACCCCTGTCCGGCAGCCTCTTTTCCTTCCTCTGATAAAGGTACCGTATCGCTCACCACACGTACTCTTATCACATCTTCGTCCTTATATACATTTACAACCTTATAAGTATTATTGACAATTTCAAAGCCGGCATCATCAGTAGTTATCTCGAACACCTTACCCTGCATACCCCTGCACAAAACCCCGGGGGCGCCTTCTTTTATCACCCTGCCCTTAGCAAGCAGCAGTACTTCCTTGGCTATAAACTGTATATCCGGTACCACATGCGTGGCTATGATTATGATACTCTCAAAGCCCACCCGGGAGATGATGTTCCTCATCTGGATCCTCTCCTTCGGGTCCACTCCTGCAGTGGGTTCGTCAAGTATGATGAGTTCCGGCTTTCCGAGCAGTGCCTGGGCTAAAAGCGCCCTCTGCTTCATGCCTCCCGAGAGCTCACCCAGCCTCTTTTTCCTGTCTTCATACAGGTTGACCTGCTCCAGGAGCTGCTTTATATCCCCTTCTACGGTGTTTTTATCCAGATCCTTAAGCCCTGCCATGTACCAGAGGAACCTTTCCACGGTAAATGCCGGATATATGTTCTGCTGCTGCGGCATAAAGCCTATCTTTGCACGGTATGCGGAACCAAGCTCTTTTATGGGCATACCGTCGCAGAGCACTTCCCCGGATGTGGGCTTCAGGTTATCCGTTATCAGGTTCATGAGCGTGGTCTTCCCTGCCCCGTTCGGTCCCAGCAGGCCGTATATCCCCGGGGTGAATTCAAACGTGAATCCGTCCAGTGCACGTGTTTTTTTATAGTCTTTTGTCAGGTTCCTGCATTCAAGCTTCATGATACATCATTCCCCATTATCCATTACCTTGTATTCAAAGCTGCCCTTCATGAACTCTTCCCGTGAAAAACAGACATGATCAACTCCTGCTGTTCCAAATACATTCCCGTATACCCAGTGCGGTGTAACCCAGGTCAGATATATACTGTTCTCCGGATCATATGTCCCGATTTCTTTCAGCTCTTTTGTACCGTTTTCCCATAACAGTACTTTCCCGTTCCCTGAAAACAGGACTCCCGAATCAAACAGGCATTTACTGTATCCTTCACACGATACTCCGGTTATCTCATAAACCGTGTCATTCCCAAGCTCCTGTAGTGTCATCCTGTTATCATAGCTTATAAATATGTGTCCGTAGGCGAGCATACAGGATGTGCTTTCAGACGGTATCTCACAGTATTTTCTCTTTTCCCCGGTCTTAATGCTGTATTCCCATATTTCTTCTTTTAGGAATGAAGCATTATACTCCTCCCTTTCCAAAGCGGACAGCCCGGCAAAATCGATCTTGCTGATATCTTCTGTAAAATATGCCTCATATACATATACTTTATCATCCTTGACTGTGGCTGCCAGTAAGCGGCCTCCGTACATGTCTCCAAAATCAACATCCGTTATCTCTTCCGTTTCCAGGTTAAGCAGGATCATACCCAACCTGATCTTCTCCAGCGGGATCCCGTTCTGATCTTCCTGGTTATAATACAGGTAGATAAAATATTTGTCCTCATATGTACCGAGTGTAAATACTTCAGTATTCTCAGCACGGTAAAGGAGCTTCCTATTAGTCCCGTCCTTGTCCGCCCGGTAAAAGCCCTTAACAAACAGCTCGTTTCCTTCTTCTCCTGCTACATAATACAGATGATCCCCCACTATGGCAGAACTGTTATACATCTCCGCAAAAAAAGCATCACATGTCGGGTGGGGATTGGTACTGCCATATCCCTCATGCTTACAGTTTACCTTAGAACACAAGGGTGCTCGTATACCTGTTACCGGGTCAAAATAGTAAAGTATGCCCCTTTCATTTTCAAAAAGCCCGAGATCACTGTAGGAAGTAGAAGTCCCCATCGACCCATATACTATAATGGCATCGGACGGTTTACTATCTGCTTTTGCACACCCATTTAAGAGCCCGGCAAAAATAACAAGGATCATTATCACAATCTTTTTCATAAAAAACCTCTATAAAGAACCCATAACTTAATACGTCTCACCATCAACCTCTATAGTCACTTTTTCATCCTTACCAAGGACAAAACCTAAACTGTATACTTCTTCCCTGTCTTCTCCGATCGTGAAGCTTCCTGTAAGATAATACATATCTCCTTCAACCTTCCAACGCTCTGCGTCATATGTAAATTTAATCTCGGTTCCGTCATCTCTTCTTAAGATGAAACTGTCAATGTCCAGATCATTAACATTATAATCCAATCTGACATCCAGTCTGCCTACTGTCACTTTTAATGTAGGAAGCTCTATGATCTGTGGAGCAGCATCTATATTTTTAATTCTTCTCGGATTGTATTTGTCCAGGATTTCAACAACCTCGGGTTGAATTGCCATCAAATCATAGTTACGGACAGGTCTATCTTTTTCAGTATCCCATGTAACTGAAAGTAGCTCTGTATCCAATAATCCTTGCAATTCATTTTCTATCTGTTCCGTAGTTTTTTTATCAAGCACTAAAAACTTAATATCACCATAATCCTGTGCCGGATCAGAGCCCTTGGAGCTTAACCTCTCATATGTAAAACATAAACAATTACCACTCCTAATTGTATGCATACCGCCTATTTCATAAAAAGTAAAATTTACTTCATCATCACCCAAAGGAATAAAATGCGACATTGTCTTTCTTGTTAACGTCATATCCCCCATATGTGATCTACTTGTGGAAATAAGCTGTTCTTGATCTACAGGATTTCCGTCTTTATCCCAAAAGCTGAAAAACAGATATCCCCTTAAAAGTGCACTGTCATAACCTGCGCCTTCACATATGACTTTATAATCTCCGATTGTGAACTCTTCGCCACTGTAAACATAACGTTCTTCATTTACCTTACTGTTTTCTATGGGGATACTGTCAACGTTATTATCATCATTTTGAAGTATCTCTTCAACACCCACTTCACTGTTCAATGAAAAAGCATCATTTATCAAAAATCTATTTCTCGCCCATACTATACCACCACTTAACACTAAACCACATACTACTGCCAATACTGCTGCCGCGCCCTTGGAAATATGCCACCCGATATGTTTTGGGGCTCCCTTTCCGTTCTCTTTACTGCATATTTCTATGACTCTATTTTTTTCCTCTTCCGAAGCAACCATATTGCCCATGATACCCTGATAGCTTTGCTTTAATTCTTCATCATTCAGTTTGCTCATCAGTTTTATCTCCTTTTCCTTTTTTTACGAAGAATGTATTCTTCAATCTGATCTCTGGCTCTCTGTAATCTCTTAAACACAGTGTTTTCTGATATACCCAGTATTTCTGCAATTTCCTTTGCACTGTATTCTTCAAAATAAAACAGATGTATCACTTCTCGGTTCTTTGGTTTCAAACTTAGGATTGCTTCTAAAACATCCGGTTGTTTAACTCTTTCGTTTCTGACCTGTGAAATATTTTCCGGTAATTTAAAATCAACCTTAGTCTTCCATGGGTTCCTCCATAATGCCCTGCTTTCGTTTATCGCCACGCGTAATAGCCAATTCTTTATATGAGCATCTGTTTCAAAGGTTTTAGATATATAGAACAGTTTTAAAAAAACCGTCTGAGTAACATCTTCCGCGTCAAACATGTTCTTACATCCGACAAATGCGACCCTTTTAACATCGTCATAGAACAACCTCACTATGCGGTTAAACTCATCCTTGTCCATTGAACCTCCTAATATTTGTTTGGATATCCTTACACTTTATATACGCATTTTTTAATCAAAAACTGACATATTGGATCAGAATTATACATTATACATTTTACTATTATATACCATTTTTTTCCAAATTGTTTTACAAATATATGCTCTTGATTTCATCAAAAAAGTGAAGTCGCAAGCATAACTTCACTTTATCATAAGTTATCTGTTATTTTTTAAAATCCGGTCAAACGCTTCCGTATATTCGCTTTTAAACGCCTCAAATTCAGATTCAAATTCATTATGGAAAAGAATAATATCATTTGTTAGGTATTTTTTAACTATCCCGGATAATTCTGAGCTTTCCACAGGAATATCCACATATACAGTGGGAGAAACCAGTACATTTTCTTCGTAATATTTTAATCTCTCTTGTGAGGACGCAAAATGCCTCATTCCATCATCCGGCTGCATCAACCCATCATCCAAGCCGAAAACCACCTTGTTCATATAGTTGTCATCTATCGGACCTTCATCTTCACTTAATTTTCCATATATGAGCAGATTCCCATATCCATGATCTGTCCTGATCAGTTCTAAAAACTTAAAAGCATTTTCTTTATGGCCTGAATCTTTTCTGATGGCTGTGGACCAGCCATATCGGTTACACAATTCTCTTTTCCATGTCTTAACAACCTGTCCTTTTTCCCTTGTGATATCTGAAGAAGTAGTAAGGTGAAGGGTGCATTTAGCTTTTATCACAGTAGGATTTCCATCTCGCGGGTCGGGAGCTATACCTTCCTTGTACCATGTGTTAACCAACTGCATCCACCTAAGACACTTCTCGTCTTCGAATGGATTGATAATCTGCCCCTCATTTGAAATAACGATCCCATTCCCGGAATCATAACAGTATCCAAAGCATCTTACAAATTCAAAATCAGTAAAGCCATAAAACAGTTTATTGTTTTCAGAAACCAGCTCCTCAAGCATAAATACATCGGAATCAATGCCGTCAAATGACAGCGTGCTTGCGTCATTGCCCCCTTTATATAACAGTATCTGGTCTGCCCCATCCTGTATATATTCTGAAGGTAGCAAGTACATTTTCCCTTTATAAGACGAAGCATCTAAAAGTTTCTGAGGAATAAGGGCTTTTAAACGACTGTTTTCTATATACTCTGTAAGATCCTCATATTTCCCTGATATTATTTCATCAATCGCAAGCCGGTCACTGCTATCGTATACTCCTATCCCGGTAAATACAATATCTGCCCCGCTACGCTCAAGTTCATCTATGTAGCCTGTATCATAGCTGTTTTCTATTCGTAAGAGCTTTAGCCTGAATGTGTAACCGTCATCTTTTAGTTTGCTGTTTACTTTGTTTACACTTTCATCACTAATACATATAAGATTTCCCGGGACAGCCCAGGTAACATATTCAACATCATTCTCATCTACAGGATAAGACGTGATAGCAACCGGCTGATTCCTACCATCTGTGTTCTTTTTATCTTCATTTTTTCCCTGACCACATCCCATACAGAGAATCAGGATTATACATATAATAATGCCCACGATAACTCTGGCTTTTTCTCTATTGATCATTAACCCTGCCTCCATAACTATACAAGTTTCATTATGATATAAAACTATTCTTATTAAATACAAAGTTGCCTCTTGAATCAAGAGGCAACTCATACTATTAATATGCCGCACCTGTGGAGTCACTCCACGTACCACTTCCCAGACTTGCGCTATGCGAGCATTCTATACTTGAACTTCGATATTCTTCCGGTGCATAAAAAGTTTTTGTCGTCGTAGAATACCCGCTTGACGATCCTGTTGATGTTACAGTATCTGAAGTATATGGCTTAATGCATATATAAGTCGCCAAGGTAACCTGAACATAAATGTCTGGATTATATACTGTGCAATATGTAGTTCCATATGCACTAGAAGCAGTGATGGATGAGCAGCCATAAATTGTATATCCACTAAGTCCTCCAGATACACTGCTGGCCGCCTTTACACTTACTGTAGTTACCGTAACCAAGGAAACCATCAACAACAATGCTACTATTCTCTTAAATTATTCATATACACCTTTCTCCTTTCCGAGTTTTCACAGTTACATCGTTTATTAAAACACCCAATGGTATCACCTCCCTCAAGTTCTCTAAAACACTGTTTGGATATCCTTACACTATAAATACGCATTTATTAATCAAAACCTGACATTATTATATACCATATATTAATAAAATTTTAAATATACTTTCGCCTTATTCACCAAACTAAAAACCGGTGACGTCCTTCTGTCCGAAGAAAGCATCACCGGTCTTTTCCGATATCATCCTTTATTATTTGTACTCTTTTCCGTCTATTATTACAGATACTTTTTCATCAGCATCTAATATAAATCCGTAATGATACTGCGCTGTAAAATCCTTTTTGGGTGAATTTGAAGATGTCTGCGAATAACACTTCATCTTATCCACATTAGAGGATTTCCATAATTCAGAAGTGGTTCCGTCTTCGTAATAAAGCTTTTCTACCAGAACTTCTTCTCCGTTTTCTCTTTTGATGATAAAACTATCCGCATCGAATTTCTCACTGTTATACTTTAATATACCATCGGTTCTGCCAAAAATAAATGTGCAGTTTTCAGTCTCTATGATCTGGGAAGGCATAGCCTCATAATCAACTGCGACAAGATCATATTTGCTCAGTATATCAAGCACTTCAGGTGTCGCAGTACTTAAAGGATCAAGCCCTCCAACTAAAATTCTGTTATTTTCCGGATCATATGTTGTTTTACAGATTTCTTCCTTATCAAGCTGTGCAATCTCATTAATAATGCTGTCGAGAGCAGCCCTGTCCACAACAGTGATCAACACCGGAGAATTATATGTCTCCTTATCCCCTTTTATCTGCCAATATAAAGTAGACTGGCCCCAATCTATATAATAGCTTTGCCTATATACTGTAATAAAGAAAACTTCATCTTCGCCAAGCATAAATCCTTCTGTAGATATACGCCTTGTGAGTTGAAAATCACCCAGTTGTCTTGATATTGGTAAAACCTGCTCAATGTTTTTATACTCTGTAAAAGGGGTTGGATTTCCCATAGCATCAACTGCGCTGAAAGATACATATCCGGTCTCGATAGATTCATCATATATAATACCGTCAAGTGTCACACTATGGTCTCCGATCTTATATGTTTTCCCGATGTCCTTATAGACATCTGCAAATGCCTGTTTCTTACTATCGGCAAAGAAATAATCCTTTAACGGTGATGCTGTCATGGCCCATACCACGCCTCCACCTAGTACCACAACACATAAAGCTATAGCTGCCGCTACCGCTGCTTTTGACATACCGCGTTTCACAGGTACCACTACGCCCGTTTCTTTCTTCTGTACTTTTTTCCCGGGCATTGCTTCTTCGATAAATCTGTCATCAATATCGGCCATTGAATAGATCAGATCTTCTTTTTTCATACTCATAATCTGTACCCTTCTTTCTCTAATCGTGTTTTAAGTTTGTTCCGCATTCTGTATAGGATTGAAGCTGTTTTGCTTTCGCTTAGACCATTTTTTTCCGCTATCTCCCTGATGCCCAGCAGATACCAGTATTTCTGGACGAATATTATCCGGTACAATTTCTTTTGTTCACTAAGAAATGAATTGATCGTACCTATCAGCACTTCCTCGTCCAGCTTCTCCCATACTTCCCCGGAACTGATAAGTGTGTTTTCCAACTCGGAAAAATCGAGGGAGACCGTTCCTGCTCCGCGTTTCTGGCTTGTTGCGGCTTTTATCCTGTCTATGGAAAGGTTTCTTGCTATCCTGCCAAGATACATTTTCAGGTTTTCCGGATTGTTCGGCGGGATCGAATCCCATGCCTTAAGGATAGCATCATTAACACATTCCTCTGCGTCCTCATTGTTATTAAGGATACCGAATGCTATGCTGTAACAGTATCCGGCATATTTCTTTTCCGTCTCTTTCACCGCTTCTTCAGAACGTGCCAGGAATAATTCAAGTATCCCCGCATCTTCCATGTTGCTTACACCTCCCGTTCCTTTTTTTGAAGCTTCACTTATATAAACGATATTTGAAGGGTGTATATTGCATTTATAAAAAATTTCCAAACATAAATTTTATGCGAAATGTTCCGTTTCCTCAAGTTAATTTTCGGAAAAATAACCGTTTCTTCAAGTTAATCATTAAAAATGCCCTGCAACACAAAAGATCGGGGACAATGCTCATAAGTTAACACTCAAATACAGATTTTAGATGTCAATGCAGAATTGACAGATTTGACAAATTTGATAAAAATTATAGTAAAGGGTCCAAAAATCGCTAGGCAACGTAAAGTCTGAAGCCAAGATTATTTCCTCTGTCCAACCCGGGACAGAGGAAACTTTTTTAATTATTAAAAATTTATTAACTCTGCCCCCTTTTCCACTTTTGCGTGAGATAATAGCAATTAAATCCGTAGTATATAGGTGAGGCAGGAAAGAGGTGAGCATTTGGAAGATGACAAAATAATCGAACTGTTCTATGAGCGCTCGGAACAGGCGATAACCGAATTGTCAGACAAGTATGGATCAATCTGTAATAAAATAGCAGACAATATATTGAATAACAGACAGGACGCCGAAGAATGCGTGAACGATGCATATTTAGCGGTGTGGAATACGGTCCCGCCTCAAAAACCGGATCCGCTTATCAGCTATGTCTGCCGTATTGTGCGTAATCTGGCGGTTAAAAAGTATCACGAGAATACAGCCGTGAAAAGAAACAGTTTTTATGATGTTTCGTTGGAAGAAATTGAAGAGTGCCTTTCTGTAGAGGCATCCCAGGAGGGTGAGCTTGAGGCAAAAGAAGTGTCGGAGATGATAAACCGGTTTCTTGCCGGGCTGGATAAAAAGAGCAGGATGATATTTATCAGACGGTATTGGTATTCGGATTCTATCGAGGAAATAGCGGAGAGGTTTGACACCGGCGGGCACTATATTTCGGTCAGGCTTTCACGGATCAGAAAGGCATTAAAAAAATATCTGAAAAAAGAAGGAGTGAACTTATGAAAAAGGAAGAGATATCCAATATGATCAATAATATCGATGACGGCTTTATTGCAGAAGCAGCATCGTATACCGAAGAAAACAGTGATAAGAATAAAATTGTTAAAACGCATCGGTTTTTTAAAACAGGATCCGGTATGGTAGCTGCGATCGCCGTATGTGTATTGCTGTTGGGCGGGATAACTGTATATGCGTTTAATCACGTGGCTATTAAGGAGTTCTTATTCGGAAAAGCTGATGATGAGACCTTTGAAGAGGTGTATGTTCCGATAGAAAAAGAATATCAGTTTGGAACCCATAAACTGGTGCTTGGCGGAACGATATATGACGATGCTACGGATATAGCATATATGTCATTTGAAGTATATGACAGCGAAGGAAAAAAGGTGCTGTTTGATGCTACTAATACTGCATTTTTGGGAGATAAAATAAAATCTGCAATGGGATTTAAGACGGCTACGTGGTGTTACAAAGCCGGAGATGACAAGGTATATCTGGTGTTTACATATAACGGAGCCAGTACCTCTGCTCCCGATGAAAATGGAACCTATTTCTTACGTGTTGATAAAGAACGTGAGGGAGATGACATAGAAAATAAAAAGCTTCAATTTGCCATAATGGATGAGGAAACCTGGGGAAAGGCCAATGCAGAGGTAAATGAAATAGATGTATCGGATTTAAATCAGATAGACAAGGATTATTATTTGGAAACAGGAAAAGTCATATTGCTGACTACAGAAGATGATTTTATGCCGCAGATATTGGAAATATTAAATAAATACGGTTTAAATAATTTTGAATCTAAAGGACTTACCGGTAAAGAAATTGTTGCGGATAAATGTAAGGTTATCGTTGGCAGAACTGATATTTTGGTGATGTTTAATGCTAACGACGGGCAGGATATTACTTTGAGGATGGAAGACGGTACGGAATATAAGCTTGTTGAGGACGGACAGTTTAATCTCTGTCTTGGTGGTAAGTTCGGGCATGCAAGTTCGTTTGGAAACGGTGATACCACAGCGTTCCTTGAGTGGGGAGGAGTTACAAAGGAGAACGAAGAGCTGACGCTTATCGTTGACGGAGTAGAATACAGATAATAAAATAAAAAGTGCTTGCATTTTTTTGGATTTATGTATTATCATACTTTGCAAGGCAATGAAGGAAAAGAGTAGATACATGGATGTCTTCAGAGAGTGTCCGGCCGGTGCGAGGACATGACGGATATATATCGAATACATTCCGGAGCCGCTTCCTGAAATGTTCAGTAGGGATAGACGGGTGCGCCCGATATTGCGCAAAGTGTGTGATGGCACATGATGAGGAGTGTTTTGTGAGAAGCACTTAAATAGAGGTGGTACCGCGGATTTTTCGCCCTCTG